>NZ_JBICMK010000083.1:0-12861 GCF_043106315.1 Pseudomonas sp. FYR_5
GGCCGGGCCGCGTCGCCTTGTAGGAGCGGGTTTACCCGCGAAGAGGCCGGGCCGCGTTGCCTTGTAGGAGCGGGTTTACCCGCGAAGAGGCCGGCACAGGCAATACCGATTATCGAGCTACAGCCCCTTCCCCAGGCCGCCCACCCACCACAAACCACAGCGGCCACAGCGCCAACGCCCCCGCCACCCCCGCCGCCAGGGCAAAATGCAGCAAGCTGGCACCGGCGCCAATCATCGCTAGCAGCGCCCCTCCGAGCCCGAGCAGGGCAATGGTGATCATCCCCAGCATGGCCGAAACCAGACCCTTGCTCTGTTCACTGGAGAACAGCGTCATGCGGTACAGCACCGCATTGGCCACGCCCAACCCCAGCGCATACAGCGACATGCCCGCCACCAGGCTGGTCACGCTCGGCCAGTACCAGGTCGCCAGCACCATCAGGCACAGGCCGGCCAGGTATGGCCAGAGCGCGCCACGCACCAAGGCTGGCAGCGGATAGCGGTCAGCAATACGGTTGATGATCAGGTTACCGAGGATCAGCCCGCCAAACACCGGCAACTGCCACAAGGCATACTCCAGGGTACTCAACCCCTCATCGTGAATCAGCAGCACCGGCGACAGACCGATCCAGCCAATCAGCGGTAAGCCGACCAACCCAAGGGCAGCGCTGCCTGCAACGAAGCGGCGGTTGGCCAGCAACTGGCCATAGCCCGCCAACAGTGGCAGCAGGTGAATCGGCGTGAATGCCAGCCGCGAACCGTCACGGCGCTCCACCCCCAGGGTTTCCGGCATGAGGCGGTACAACAGCAGCCAGGCCAGCACCGCGCCGATGGCGAACGCCACGAACAGCCAGCGCCAGTCCAGCCATTGCAGCAGCAGAGTGCCCACCAGCGGTCCGAGCAAGGGCGACAGCAAGGCGATGTTGGCCAGCAGGGCCATCATGCGTACGGCATCAGCCTCGCTGAAAGCCTCGTTCAGGGCCGGGTAGCTGACAGTGACCACAAAACCCAGGCCAATGCCCTGCAAAAGGCGCAACAGGTTGAACAGGCCGATGCCCTGGACCCAGAAGGTAGCCAGGCAGGCCAGGCCAAAGAATGCGCAGCCAACCAGCAGCAGCGGGCGCCGTCCATAGCGGTCGGCCAGCGGGCCGATCAGCCATTGCAGTACCACGCCCCCCAGCAGGTACAGGTTGAGGGCATGGGGTATGTATTCAGGGCTGGCGTCGAGGTCGCCGACCACGACCGGCATGGCCGGCATGACCGCGTCGCTGGCCAGGTAGGTCAGCAGTTCGAACAGGGCCAAGGTCAGGCCGAACAGCAAGGCGCGCAGAGGGGTGATATACAGCAGTGGTTTCATGATGGCGTATCGGGTGTGGCAGGCGGGGTCAGGCTATATGCCAGAAATTGTTGGAAGTTGCTGTGAACAAGTGTAATCAAGGTAGGAAAAAAACCGGGGCCGCTTTGCGGCCCCAGCTTTGACGCGGTATTACTGCGTTGCAGTCTCCTGCACCACACGAATGACCCGCTGCGGAAACGGAATGTCGATCCCTTCGGCCTTCAAGCGGTCACGCGCATACTCGTTGAGCATGAACATCACGTCCCAGTAATCGGAGGTCTTGGTCCACAAGCGCAGCGATACGGTGATCGAGCTGTCGCCCAGCGTCGACACGACCGCCTGCGGTGCCGGGTCTTGCAGGACGCGTGGGTCCTTTGCCAGCTCCAGCAACACATTGCGGGCCGTCTGCAGGTCGGCCTCGTAGTCAACGCCCACATCGAACACCACCTTGCGCGTCGGCTGACGGTTGGTGTTGGTAATGATGCCGTTGGACAGGCTGCCATTGGGCATGATGACCGTCTTGTTGTCAGCGGTGCGCAGCACGGTGTGGAAGATCTGGATACTGTCGACGGTGCCGGCAACGCCCTGTGCTTCGATCCAGTCACCGATACGGAACGGGCGGAACATCAGAATCAGCACACCACCGGCGAAGTTCGCCAGGCTGCCCTGCAAGGCCAGGCCGATGGCCAGGCCTGCAGCACCGATGGCGGCGACGAACGAGGTGGTCTCGATGCCGATCATCGAGGCCACACTGACCAACAGCAGCACCTTCAGCACGATGTTTGCCAGAGAGCTGATGAAGCCCTGCAGCGCCAGGTCGGCGTTGCGCAGGCCAACGAGCCTGCCGAGGCGGGCGCTGACCTTGTTGATGATCCACCAGCCAACCGCCAGGGTGAGCAGTGCCAGCAGCACACGGCTGCCGTATTCCATGATCAAAGGGATCCACGTCTGGGATTGGCGGACGAGCTGATCGACCTCAGCGTTCAAATCCATATTCATCTCCTGATGCCGAGCGGCAAGTACACGGTAGAACAGGCCGCGCATGTAATTACGCAACCCCGGCCCCCATGGACATCATTTAGCCATCGGGGTTCCGGCCCCCGCATCAGTCGCGGAAGTTGTTGAACTGCAGCGGCATGTCGAATTCCTTGGTGCGCAGCAGGGCAATGGCTTCCTGCAGGTCGTCACGCTTCTTGCCGGTTACCCGTACCTGCTCACCCTGGATGGCGGCCTGTACTTTCAACTTGCCATCCTTGATGGTGGCAACGATCTTTTTCGCCAGGTCCTTGTCGATGCCTTCGCGGAACTTGGCTTCCTGTTTCTTTTCCTTGCCGGAGGCGTAAGGGTCCTTGGTTTCCAGGCACTTCACGTCGATCTTGCGCTTGACCAGTGCCAGGCGCAGGATTTCCAGCATCGCCTCGAGCTGGAACTCTTCCTCCGCGGTGAGCATCACGGTCTGCTCTTTGTCCTTGAACTCGAAGGTGCCTTTGCCCTTGAGGTCGTAGCGGCGGTCCAGTTCCTTGATGGCGTTGTCGACCGCGTTCTGCACTTCGTGCTTGTCCAGTTCCGATACCACGTCGAACGAAGGCATGGTGGTTCTCCCAAAATAAAAGCGCGCTCAGGCTGAAGATGGAGCGCGCTGGGTTTGAAGGTTAAAATGCGGGCTCATTATAACGGGTTGCGAAACGCATATGAGCAGCACCTGGCATATTCTCGGCGCCGGTAGCCTGGGCAGTCTGTGGGCCTGCCGCCTGGCACGCGCAGGCAAGGCCGTGCGCCTGATCCTGCGTGACGGGCAGCGGCTGCAGGCTTATCAGCAGGCCGGTGGCCTGTCCCTGGCCGAACAGGAGCAAACCCGGCACTACGCCATACCTGCCGAAACCGCGCAGGCGCAAGGCCCGATTCACCGCCTGCTGGTGGCCTGCAAAGCCTATGACGCTGCCCCGGCGATTGCCAGTGTAGCGCCGCGGTTGGCCGAAAGCGCCGAGGTGCTGCTGCTGCAGAATGGCCTGGGCAGTCAGGATGAAGTCGCCGACCTGGTGCCGCACGCTCGCTGCATCTTCGTCTCCAGCACCGAAGGCGCCTTCCGCGAGGGGGACTGGCAGGTGCGTTTTGCCGGCCATGGCTTCAACTGGCTGGGCGACCCAGGTAACCCCATGGTCCCCGCCTGGTTCGATGACCTGCACGAAGCCGGTATCCCCGCGGAATGGACAGTGGACATACTCACCCGACTGTGGCGCAAGCTGGCGCTTAATTGCGCCATCAACCCGCTGACCGTGCTTCACGATTGCCAGAATGGCGGGCTGCTGGGGCACCTGGGTGAAGTTCAGGCCCTGTGCGCCGAGCTGGCCCGACTGCTGCGCCGTTGCGGCCAGCCGCAAGCAGCCGAGGGGCTGGACGAAGAAGTGCAGCGGGTAATCCTGGCCACCGCAGCCAACTACTCTTCCATGTACCAGGACGTGCATGCAGGACGGCGCACCGAGTTGCACTACCTGCTCGGCCATGCTTGCCGTGCTGCCACCCGTCATGGCCTGCAGCTGCCGCAGCTGGAACACCTGCTGCAGCGCTTGGTCGAAAACCTGCGCGTGCGTGGCTTGCCCTGCGACTGACGCGGCCCTTCAACCGGATACGGACATTGCCTTGCCCATGACCTTGCGCCAACGCCTGGAAAACCTCCCGGTCGGGCAGAAGCTGCTGGCGGCCCTGCTGGTATTGCTGGTGACCATCTTGCTGGTGGCCAACCTCACCTTCATCAGCGCCGCCTACTGGATCACCCAGGAAAGCATGGCGCCGCAGGCCCTGCAGACCATCGGCCGGCTGGTGGCAAATCCACAGCTTGCAGCCCGCGCCGGCGACACCCCGGACACTGCCAATGCCCTGCTCAAGGAACTGGACAATTACACACCGCTGCGTGCCGCCGCCGTCTACGGTGGCGATGGGCGGATGCTGGCGCAGTTGCAGCATGGCGAGCCGCTGGCCCTGCCCAAGCGTTTTCGCAACATCGACGGCTGGCGCCTGATGGAGTTTCGCAACACTCAGTTGATCCGCATCCCCCGCGATGCCAACCCACCGGCACACTTGCTACTGGTGGCCAGCAGCGAACTGCCCATGGCCTTCTACACCGGCACACTCAGCGCCAGCCTGGGCATCCTGGTGTTCAGTGTCCTGCTATGGATCGTCATCGCCCGGCAGATCAAGCGCCTGATCACACAACCGATCAACCAGCTTGAGGAACTCAGCCGCCAGGTTACCCGCGAAGAGAGCTATGCCTTGCGCGCCCAGCGCGGCAACGACGATGAGATCGGCAGCCTGGCCGAGGCCTTCAACACCATGCTGTCGCGCATCGAGGCCCGCGAGCAGCAGCTCAAGAGCGCCCGCGACGAGTTCCAGAGCGCCTACGACCAGGCTCAGGGCCTTGCCGAGGAAACCCGCCACACCAACCGCAAGCTGGAACTGGAAGTACAGGTACGCAGCAAGATCGAGAAAAAACTCACCGGTTTCCAGAACTACCTCAACAGCATCATCGACTCGATGCCCTCGGCACTGATTGCCCTCGACGAACAGCTTTACGTGACCCAATGGAACCACGAAGCCACGGTGCTTTCCGGCACGCCACTGGACGAGGCACTCAACCAGCCGGTGTTCATTGCATTCGAGCCGCTGAAGCCGTTCCTCCCGCAACTGAAGGAAACCGTGGAAAAACATCGAGTGGCGAAGATCGAGCGGGTAACCTGGCCCAAGGGCGACGACCTGCGCCACTACGCCCTGACCTTCTACCCACTGACCGGCGGCGGCGGGCGCGGCGTGGTCATTCGTATCGACGACATCACCCAACGCCTGTCATTGGAAGAGATGATGGTGCAGTCGGAAAAAATGCTCTCGGTCGGCGGCCTGGCTGCCGGCATGGCGCACGAAATCAACAACCCGCTGGGCGCTATCCTGCACAATGTGCAGAACATTCGCCGGCGCCTGTCGTCCGACCTGCCGCGCAACCAGGAACAGGCCGAAGAGCTGGGCATCGACCTGGCCACGATCAACCGCTACCTGGACAGCCGCGAGGTGCCGCAACTGCTCGACGGCATTCAGCAGGCCGGCGCCCGGGCGGCGAAGATCGTCACCCACATGCTCAGTTTCAGCCGCCGCAGCAACCGCCAACTGGTGCCATGTGAACTGCCGGCACTGATTGATCAGGCGCTTGAAATTGCCGGCAATGACTTCGACCTGGCCATAGGCTTCGACTTCAAGGGTCAAGCCATCGTGCGCCAGTTCGACCCCGACCTGGGGCCGGTGCCCTGCACCGCCAACGAGCTGGAACAAGTACTGCTCAACTTGCTGAAGAACGCGGCCCAGGCCATCCACCAACGCCCGCAACCCAGCGAGCCCGGGCGCATCACACTGCGCACACGGCTGAACCCGCCATGGGCGGAAATCCAGGTCGAGGACAACGGCGTCGGCATGCCCGAGGCAGTGCGCAAGCGCACCTTCGAGCCGTTCTTCACCACCAAGGAAATCGGCCAGGGCACCGGGCTGGGCCTGTCAGTCTCGTACTTCATCATCACCAATAACCACAAGGGGCAGATGGAAGTGCAATCCACGCCAGGCCAGGGCACCTGCTTTACCCTGCGCCTGCCCCTCAGCCAGCCGACAGCGGCGGCGCCGACCAGAACGGAGCAATGATATGGGCTACCGCCTTTCGAAAATCTATACCCGCACCGGCGACAAAGGCGAAACCGGCCTGGGCGACGGCCGTCGGGTGCCCAAGGACCACCCGCGGATCGAAGCGATTGGCGAGGTGGACAGCCTGAACAGCCAGTTGGGGTTGCTGCTGGCGGGGCTCGCCGAGCACGGGCTGAATGAGGTGGCCACAGTACTGGCGCCGTGTCAGCACCGCTTGTTCGACCTGGGCGGCGAGCTGGCGATGCCCAGTTACCAGGCGTTGAACCTGGCGGAAGTGGAACGCCTGGAGGCGGCCATCGATGTGTGGAACGAAGAACTGGGGCCGCTGAAGAACTTCATTCTGCCCAGTGGTTCGGCGCTGGTGGCGCAGGCGCATGTGTGCCGCAGCCTGGCGCGCAGTGCAGAGCGCCGGTGTCAGCAGTTGAATGCCGTGGAGCCACTGGAAGGCGTTGGGATGACGTATATCAACCGGCTTTCCGATCTATTGTTCGTGGCGGCGCGGATCATCGGGCGGCGCCAGGGGGTGGCTGAGGTTTTGTGGCAGCCCGCCGAGAAACCCAAAGGCTGATACTTCTGGGGCTGCTTTGCAGCCCCTTCGCGGGCTTGACCGCTCCCACAGGTTTCGAGCAGGCTTGAAGCTTGTGAGTTTCCTGCGGGAGCGGGCAAGCCCGCGAAGGGGCCCCGCAGCGGCCCCTGTCACAGGGGACTCAAACCTCGGGCCAGAACGCCCGGATCCCGGCTACACCCTGTGCCCCCGCTTCCCAGGCCTGCTCGCGCTCACTCGGCCCTACCCCACCCAGCAGATACACCGGTTTGTTGAACCCGGCAATCACGCGCTGCGCCTCATCCCAGCCCAGCGGCACCGCATCCGGATGAGTCTGGGTTGCCTGCACTGGCGACAGGGTGACAAAGTCCACGCCCATCTGCTCAGCCAGCGCCAGCTCCTCGGCACTGTGGCAGGACGCGGCCAACCAGCGTTCCTTGGGGAACGGCCGGCCCCTGGCAGCGTACTTGCGCAGTTGCGCGGCCGTCAGGTGCCAACCGGCCGCCGGGAAATCACCCAGCCATTCCAGTGGCCCTTTAAGCATCAACTGCGCCTTGCCCGCACACAGCCCGACCGCATCCACGGCCACGTCGCGGTACTTGGGATCGTACATGTCCGGGGCACGCAACTGGATCAGGCGAATGCCATTGGCCACCGACTTCTGGATGCCCTTGAGCAGCTGCGGCACCTCCAGGCCATCCGGGGTGATCAGGTACTGGTCCGGCAGGCGCGCAGCGGCGATGATCGGCTTGTTGGCCTCAGGGAATTCGTACTGCGGCAAATCGCGCGGGGCAACCCATTCCAGCGGCTGGCCTTCGGCACCATGGGGTTCGCCAGTGAACGCCTCGACTTCGCGCACGTCCAGCAGCACCTGCTTGTCCGGGTAGTCATGGCTGACCTTGATCAGCGCACGCGACCGGCTTACCTCGATACCCAGCTCCTCGCGCAACTCGCGGGCAAGCGCCGCTTCGACGCTTTCGCCTTCTTCCACCTTGCCACCGGGGAACTCCCACAAGCCGCCCTGGTGCTGGGTGTCGGCACGGCGTGCGATCAGAATACGGCCATCAGCACCGCGAATGACGGCCGCTACTACATGAATCCGTTTCACGCTTTACGCTCCTCCAGGCCTGCCTGTTGCCATGCCTGGAAGGCTGGCCACTGATAAATGGTCTCGATGTAGGCTGCCGCCTCAGCAGGGACTTCTACGCGGTAGGTGCGCAGGCGCACCGCCACCGGGGCAAAGAAGGCATCGGCCAGGCTTGGCTTGCCGAACAGGAACGGGCCGCTGTCCTTGGACATCAGACGGCATTCGGACCACAACGCAACGATACGGTCGATGTCGATTTGTACGTCCAGCGGCACGCTTTCCAGCGCCTGGTCGCGCGACAAGTCGAACGGCATGGCGCCGCGCAGGGCAAAAAAGCCGCTATGCATCTGCGCACAGGCCGAACGGGCCTGGGCACGCGCGGCCACATCGGCAGGCCACAGCTGGGCTTCGGGGTGGCGTTCGTTGAGGTATTCGGCAATGGCCAGCGAGTCAGCGATCACACCGTGCTCGGTCTTGAGCAGCGGTACCTTGCCGGTGGCGGAGTACGCGAGAATGCGCTGACGGGTATCAGGCTGGTTCAGCTTGATCAGGGTTTCTTCGTAGGGTATGCCAGCCAGCTCGAGGGCCAGGGCGCCACGCAGCGACCAGGAGGAGTACAGCTTGTCGCCGATGATCAGGTGATAGCTCATGGTTCGGCTCCATCAGGTTTGCATTGCAAAACCCGCAGGCCGCTGCGCGGCCTTTCGCGGGCAAGCCCGCTCCTACAGGGACCGCACCGCTCCTGCAGGCATTGCAACACCTGTGGGAGCGGGCGTGCCCGCGAAGAGGCTTTCGGATCAGTAGATCAGGTACGGTACTCGGCGTTGATCTTCACGTACTCGTGGGACAGGTCGGTCGTCCAGATGGTTTCGCTGCACTGGCCACGGCCCAGTTCGATTCGGATGGTAATCTCTTCCTGGGCCATCACTGCCGAACCCTGCGCCTCGGTATAGCTCGGGCTGCGGCCGCCTTGGCTCGCAATGCAAACGTTGTCCAGGTAAACATCGATCAGGCTCACATCCAACTCCGGTACGCCGGCACGGCCTACGGCGGCAAGGATACGGCCCCAGTTCGGGTCGGAGGCGAACAGCGCGGTCTTGATCAGCGGCGAGTGGGCCACGGCGTAGCCGACATCCAGGCACTCCTGGTGGTTGCCACCACCGTTGACCTGCACGGTCACGAACTTGGTCGCGCCTTCGCCGTCACGGACGATGGCCTGGGCCACTTCCATGCACACTTCGAACACGGCCTTTTTCAACGCTTCGAAGAGCGCGCCACTGGCTTCGGTCACTTCCGGCAGGTCAGCCTTGCCGGTAGCGATCAGCATGCAGCAATCGTTGGTCGAGGTGTCACCATCGATCGTGATGCGGTTGAACGACTTGTTGGCGCCGTCCAGCATCAGGTCCTTGAGAACCTTCGGTGCCACCTTGGCGTCGGTGGCGATGTAACCCAGCATGGTCGCCATGTTCGGGCGGATCATGCCTGCCCCCTTGCTGATGCCGGTGACGGTAACGGTCACGCCATCGTGCTGGAACTGGCGGCTGGCCCCCTTGGGCAGGGTGTCGGTGGTCATGATGCCGGTAGCGGCCTCAGCCCAGTTGTTTTCCGACAGGTTGTCGAGCGCGGCCTGCAGCGCGCCTTCGATCTTCTCGACCGGCAGCGGCTCACCGATCACGCCGGTGGAAAACGGCAGTACCGACTCGGCCGGTACGCCAGCCAGTTCGGCCAGCTTGGCGCAGGTACGCTCGGCGGCGGCCAGGCCCGGCGCGCCGGTGCCGGCGTTGGCGTTACCTGTGTTGGTCAGCAGGTAGCGCACGGTGCCCTGTACACGCTGCTTGGACAGGATCACCGGCGCGGCGCAGAAGGCGTTGAGGGTGAACACACCCGCCACGCTGGAGCCTTCGGCACAGCGCATGACCACCACATCCTTGCGCCCCGGGCGCTTGATACCGGCAGAAGCGATACCGAGTTCAAAACCCGGAACCGGGTGCAGGGTGGGCAAAGGACCAAGACCAACAGCCATTAGAGCGCTCCTAGAAAAAACGATGATTTCGAAAAAGGGGCCGCTTCGCGCCCCATCGCGACACAAGGCCGCTCCCACAAGGATCGCGCCCGTTCATGGACGAGCGCGGCACCTGTGGGAGCGGCCTTGTGTCGCGAAAGGGCCGCAAAGCGGCCCCAGGCTTGTACAACGTAAGGTTCAGATCACTCGATCTGACCATGGCAATGCTTGAACTTCTTGCCCGAACCGCACCAGCACGGCTCGTTGCGGCCCAGCTTCTGGTCATTGCGTACTGGCGCCGAGGCTACCGCTACTTCGGCTCCCTCTTCGCTCAACTGCTCACTTTCCAGGCCGGATACGGCGGCGTGCTGGAATTGCATGCGGCTAGCCAGCTCTTCAGCCTCGCGGCGCAGGCGGGCTTCTTCTTCGGCCGGGTCTTCGCGGCGCACCTGTACGTGCGACAGCACGCGGATGGTGTCGCGCTTGATCGACTCCAACAGTTCCTGGAACAGGCTGAACGACTCGCGCTTGTACTCCTGCTTCGGGTTCTTCTGCGCATAACCACGCAGGTGAATACCGTGACGCAGGTGGTCCATGGTCGACAGGTGGTCTTTCCACAGGTCGTCCAGCACGCGCAGCAGAATCTGCTTCTCGAAGGTTCGCAGGGCCTCGAGACCAGCCTGGTCTTCCTTCTCGTTGTAGGCAGCGGTGATCTCGCTCAGCAGCTTCTCGCGCAAGGTCTCTTCGTAGAGGTGGTCGTCCTCGTCGAGCCATTGCTGGATCGGCAACTTGATGGCGAAATCGCTGGCCAGCGAAGCCTCCAGGCCGGCTACGTCCCACTGCTCTGGCAGCGACTGCGGCGGAATGTGCTGGCTGATGGTAGCGTCCAGTACTTCCTTGCGGAATTCGACGATGGTGTCGCCAATGTTATCGGCAGCCAGCAGACTGTTGCGCATGTGGTAGATCACCTTGCGCTGCTCGTTGGCGACGTCGTCATATTCGAGCAATTGCTTACGAATATCGAAGTTGCGGCCTTCGACCTTGCGCTGGGCTTTCTCGATAGCGTTGGTGACCATGCGGTGCTCGATGGCCTCGCCCGACTGCATGCCCAGTGCCTTCATGAAGTTCTTCACCCGGTCAGAGGCGAAGATGCGCATCAGGCTGTCTTCCAGCGACAGGTAGAAGCGGCTGGAACCCGGGTCGCCCTGGCGACCGGAGCGGCCACGCAACTGGTTGTCGATACGGCGCGACTCGTGGCGCTCGGAAGCGATTACATGCAGGCCACCCGTTTCGATCACTTGCTGGTGACGCTTCTGCCAGTCGGCCTTGATCTGGGCGATCTGCTCGGCGGTCGGGTTTTCCAGGGCAGCCACTTCGGCTTCCCAGTTACCGCCCAGCAGGATGTCGGTACCACGGCCAGCCATGTTGGTGGCGATGGTCAGTGCACCTGGCGCACCTGCTTGCGCGATGATCTCGGCTTCCTTCTCGTGATACTTGGCGTTGAGCACCTTGTGGTCGATACCTTCCTTTTTCAGGAGGTTGGACATGTGCTCGGAAGTTTCAATGGTCGCGGTACCCACCAGCACCGGGCGGCCCAGCTTCATGCTTTCCTTGATGTCGGCGATGATCGCGGCGTATTTCTCGTCAGCGGTCAGGTACACCAGGTCGTTGTAGTCCTTACGCGCCAGCGGCTTGTTCGGCGGAATGACCATCACGTTCAGACCATAGATCGACTGGAACTCGAACGCTTCGGTGTCGGCGGTACCGGTCATGCCGGACAGCTTGGTGTACAGGCGGAAGTAGTTCTGGAAGGTAGTCGAAGCCAGGGTCTGGCTCTCGGCCTGGATGTTCAGGTTCTCTTTTGCCTCGATGGCCTGGTGCAGGCCCTCGGACAGGCGACGACCCGGCATGGTACGGCCGGTGTGTTCGTCGATCAGCAGAACCTGGCCGTCCTGGACAATGTACTCGACATTGCGGTGGAACAGCTTGTGTGCACGAAGACCGGCGTAGACGTGTGTCAGCAAGCCCAGGTTGTGCGCGGAGTACAGGCTCTCACCTTCGGCCAGCAGGCCCGCCTGGGCCAGCATCTCTTCGATGAACTGGTGACCGGCTTCGTTCAGCTCGACCTGGCGGCTCTTCTCGTCGATGCTGAAGTGGCCTTCCTGGGTGACCTGGCCTTCGACCTCTTCGATGTGCTGGGTGAGGCGCGGGATCAGGCGGTTGATCTCGATGTACAGCTTGGAGCTGTCCTCGGCCTGACCGGAAATGATCAGCGGGGTACGCGCTTCGTCGATGAGGATGGAGTCGACTTCGTCGATCACGGCGAAGTTCAGTTCACGCTGGAACTTCTCGTCCTGGCTGAACGCCATGTTGTCGCGCAGGTAGTCGAAACCGAACTCGTTGTTGGTGCCGTAGGTGATGTCGGCGGCATAGGCGGCGCGCTTTTCTTCCGGCGGCTGGAAGGCCGAAACGATACCGACCGACAGACCGAGGAATTCGTACAGCGGGCGCATCCAGTTGGCGTCACGGCGCGCCAGGTAGTCGTTGACGGTGACCACGTGCACGCCCTTGCCGGACAATGCATTGAGGTAGACGGCCAGGGTACCGACCAAGGTCTTGCCTTCACCGGTGCGCATTTCTGCGATCATGCCCTCGTGCAGGGTCATGCCGCCGATCAACTGCACATCGAAATGGCGCATGCCCATTACGCGCTTGCCGGCCTCGCGGGCCACGGCGAAGGCTTCGGGCAGCAATTGGTCCAGTGTCTCGCCTTTGGCCAGGCGCTCTTTGAACTCTACGGTCTTGCCCCGCAGTTGTTCGTCGGAGAGGGCCACCATCTTCTCTTCGAAGGCATTGACGATACTCACCGTCTTGAGCATGCGTTTGACTTCACGCTCGTTCTTGCTTCCAAAAAGTTTTTTTAACAAAGGCGCAAACATATCGGCAGGATCTTCCACACGTAGGGATGGAGGGCGGCCCCGTGAGTCGCCCGTGCAGCCCATAGGCCGCATGCGAACGAGCATTCTACCCGGAAACGATGGTGAGGAAAGTGGTGGATTTCCACGATGCTGATACAGCGTTTTGGCAGGGGCCTGTTTTAGATAGGGGCATTTTCCCTGAGTTCAAGGCTTGGCAACATGAAAGCTATCGAGAACCAGTCTTGTCTTTGGCTGCCGGTGCCGGCCTCTTCGCGGGTGAACCCGCTCGAGGTATTGATA
>NZ_JBICMK010000084.1:0-25024 GCF_043106315.1 Pseudomonas sp. FYR_5
GGCCTCTTCGCGGGTGAACCCGCTCCTACGGCGGCCTGTGTCCAACCACCGATGCGTGTCCACCCCCCATCTGTGTAGGAGCGGGTTCACCCGCGAATACGGTGGCGACGGCAAAGGTGAACGGCGGGTGAAGATTGGCCAGCAGGCCCGGCCCTTTCGCGGGTAAACCCGCTCCTACAGGCCCCACAACGGCCGCAATGGTCTTACCAGTAGTTCTCGACAGCCACCTGCCCGGGCCGCTTGCTCAGGCTCAGTTGCAGGTCTCGCGCCTTGAGGACCTTGCGGGTTTCGTCGATCATTTCCGGGTTACCGCACAGCATCACCCGCGAATGCTCCGGTGACAGTTCAAGCCCTGCCGCCCTCTCCAGTTCGCCATTCTCGATCAACGTCGTAATCCGCTGGTTCAGCGCCCCCGGGTGCTGTTCACGGGTCACCACGGGAATGAACTGCAACTTGCCCGCGTACTCAGCCAGATAATCGCGCTGTTCCAGCCCGGCAATCTCATCCACATAGGCCAGCTCCTTGGCTTCGCGTACCGAATACACCAGCTTGATGCTGTCGAAACGCTCCCAGGCCTCGAAGTCCTGCAGGATCGACATAAAGGGCGCAATGCCGGTACCGGTGGCCAGCAGCCATAGATCACGACCACCGACGAAGCGGTCGAGGGTGAGGAAGCCGAACGCCTGGCGGTCGATCAGCAACGTATCGCCTGCCCCCAAACGGCTCAGCTCACTGGTGAACTCACCACCTGGCACCACGATGGAAAAGAAGTCCAGATACTCATCATGGGGCGCGCTGACCATGGAATAGGCGCGCCACACCACGCTACCATCGGCCTTGGTCACACCTAGCCGGGCAAATTGGCCGGAACGGAAGCGGAACCCCGCGTCGCGCGTAACCCGCAGGCTGAAGAGGTTCGGCGTCAGTGGCTGAACATCGAGCAGTGTCTGGCGGGTGAACTTGTCGGCGCTAGCGGTCATATCGGGCTCCAGGGTTGGCGTGTGCACAGTGTCGCCTAAAGTGGCCAGGATAAAAACCACCGCTTTGTAGGGCCTCATAGAGTGCAACCGGGCCGAAGTCGCAGAAAATCCTGATCGCTATAACAAAAAATTCCCAACAGGATGGTAGGTCTTTTCCTACAATCTTCCGGGTACTCAAACGGATTGGATTCTGCGCGCCTCCAAGGAGTGCCTCAGATGTATCAATGGAAACCTGAACATCTTCATGCCTTCGTCAGCGAACGGAGCCCGCAGAAGCTGTTCGACATCGCAGTCCACCTGGCTCAGGGCCTGGGCATGGATTACCTTGGGCTGAACATCCGTATTCAGATCGCTACGCAAACGCCAAGGCTGTACCTCTACAGCAACTACCCAAGTGAGTGGATCGAGCGCTACCAGCGCGACGACTTCTACAAGCAGGACCCGGCGGCGAACCTCAGCCACAGCTCGACGACGCCGGTACTGTGGACCGATGAACTGTACAAGGAAGCCCCGCAATTTCGCGAAATGGCCTGCCAGCATGGCTTGCGCCACGGCTGGACACAGTCGCTTCACGATCTGCAGCACAACGAAAGCCAGATCAGTGTCGCTCGACCAAACGGCCACATCGATGTGTTCGAGCTGTACGACAAAGCCGGTAGTGTGCAGTGGCTGTGCCACACCCTTCACGCGGTACTGGGCGAGCATCACCTGAACGCACTGTGCCCACCCCAACCGAAAATGAGCGAGCGTGAACTGGAAGTGCTGAAATGGTCTGCCGCCGGCAAGACCGCTGCCGATGTAGCCTGCATCCTCTCCCTGTCGCAAAGCACGGTCAACTTCCATATCCGCAGCGTGATCACCAAGACCAATGCAGCCAACAAGGCCGGAGCCATCGCCATTGCCGCCTTGCGTGGCTGGATCTGACCTCCAAGCCTGCGGCCTTGGGCAAAGCCCTGTAGAATCGCCCGGCAAAGCCCGGGGCGAACCGCAACGGGCAGTTTCGTACCCGAGCCAGACGCCATGCCCCTGTTGACCACCCCCTACGCCGAACTCGACCTGATCCGCCAGCCGGAGCAGGCCAACGACCCGTTGCAGGCTTTCGATGCCGCCGACGAGTACCTGCTTGCGCAGCTACACGATCAGGCACCTGACGCCAATTGCCGGGTACTGGTGCTCAATGACAGCTTCGGTGCCCTGGCCGCCAGCCTGGCGGGCCAGCTGCAGGTGGTCAGCAGCGGTGACTCGCACCTGGGGCATCTGGCCCTGGAAAAGAACCTGGCGCGCAATGGCCTGCCATTCGACAGTGTGCCGTTCGTACCGGCCAGCGAGCACTGGCAAGGCCCGTTTGATCGGGTGCTGGTGCGTGTACCCAAGACCCTGGCCCTGCTCGAAGAACAACTGATCCGCCTGCAAGGCCAGCTGGCCCCCGGTGCGCAGGTGATTGCCGGGGCGATGATCAAGCACCTGCCACGGGCGGCCGGCGACCTGATGGAGAAGTACATCGGCCCCGTACAGGCTTCGCTGGCACAGAAAAAAGCCCGCTTGCTGACTGCAACGGTTGCCGAGCGGCCGCTCGCCAAGTCCCCCTACCCTAGCGGCTACCGCCTCGACGTGCCGGCACTGGAATTGATCAACCACGCCAACGTGTTCTGCCGTGAAGGCCTGGATATCGGTACCCGGGCGTTCCTCCCGCATCTGCCACGCGACCTCGGCCGTGCGCGGGTGGCAGACCTGGGCTGCGGTAACGGCGTACTCGCGATTGCCAGCGCCCTGGCCAACCCGGAGGCCGAGTACACCCTGGTCGACGAGTCGTACATGGCGGTGCAATCGGCGCAGGAGAACTGGCAGGCAGCGTTGGGCGAGCGCCCGGCGACCTTCGTCGCGGCCGATGGCCTGGCCGGGCTGGAGAAGCAGTCGCTGGACGTGGTGCTGTGCAACCCGCCGTTCCACCAACAGCAGGTAGTAGGTGATTTCCTGGCCTGGCGCATGTTCCAGCAGGCGCGTGAAGCGCTGGTGGTAGGTGGGGCGCTGTACATCGTGGGTAACCGGCACCTGGGCTATCACAGCAAGCTGGCGCGGTTGTTCCGCGGCGTTGAGCAGGTGGCGGCTACGCCCAAGTTCGTCATTCTGAAAGCCCGCAAGTAAGCGCGCCACCGCCCCCGTAGGAGCGGGCTTGCCCGCGAACACCGGCAACGCCGGTGCCATCTAGCGCGTTGCCTGCTTCGCGGGCAAGCCCGCTGCCGCTCTTTATCAATGTGTGGTCAGGCCCGCCGCCCCCATGAACAGCCGCATCACCCAGGCCGCCACACCCAGCGCCGCGACGCTCATCGCCCAGATCAGCAACAGCCAACCCAGTCGCTGCCACAGCGGTTTCTTGTCTTCCAAGCCATGCTTGCCAGTCATCATGCGGCCCTCCTAGTGATAGCCGTCTTCGTGGGTCACCTTGCCGCGGAACACGTAGTAGCTCCAGAAGGTATACATGAGGATAAACGGCAGGATGAACAGGGTACCCACCAGCATGAAGCCCTGGCTTTGCGGTGGCGCTGCGGCATCCCAGATCGAGATCGACGGCGGGATGATGTTAGGCCACAGGCTGATTCCCAAGCCGCTGTAGCCAAGGAAGATCAATACCAGCGTGAGCAGGAACGGCGTGTAGTGCGCGTTGCGCGCCACCGCTTTGAGCAACCCATAGAACGTCACCAGCACCAGCAGCGGTACCGGCATGAACCAGATCAGGTTGGGCATGCTGAACCAGCGGTCGGCAATCTGCGGGTAGGCGATTGGGGTCCACAGGCTGACGATACCGATCACCACCAGCAGCACCAGCGCCAGCGGCCGGGCCATGTCGTGCATCTTCTGTTGCAGCGGCCCTTCAGTCTTCATGATCAGCCAGGTGCAACCCAGCAGGGTGTAGGCCACGATCAACCCCAGCCCGCAGAACAGGCTGAACGGGGTCAGCCAGTCCAGGGTGCCACCGGCGAAATGCCGGTCGACCACCTTGAAGCCTTCCAGGAACGCACCCAACGCCACGCCCTGGAAGAAGGTGGCAATCAGCGAACCCCAGATGAAAGCCTTGTCCCAGATATGCCGCTTGTCAGCCTTGGCCTTGAAGCGGAACTCGAAGGCCACGCCCCGGAAGATCAGGCCGATCAGCATCAGGATCAGGGGCAGGTACAGGGCCTCGAGGACCACGGCATAGGCCATCGGGAAGGCCCCGAACAGTCCGGCACCGCCCAGGATCAACCAGGTTTCGTTGCCGTCCCATACCGGCGCGACAGTGTTCATCATTACATCACGGTCCTGCTCGCCCTTGACGAAGGGGAAGAGCATGCCGATCCCCAGGTCGAATCCGTCCATCACCACGTACATCATGACGCCGAAGATGATGATCACGGCCCAGATCAGTGGAAGGTCGATACCCATGGTTCAGTTCCCCTTGTTCAAGCTGGCAGAGGTGGCCTCGCGGCCATCATCGGCGGCGGACAAAGGCCGTGCCGGCGTGCGTTTCTGGCCTGGGCCTCCCGGTGTGTGCTCATCACCCTCGCCGGTCTGCGGCCCTTTGCGCACCAGGCGCATCATGTAGCCAAGGCCGGTGCCAAACAGGGCGAAGTACACCACCACGAAGGCCACAAGGGTGAAGCCGAGCTGCGCGTAGCTGTGGTTGGAAACACCGTCCGCCGTGCGCATCAGGCCGTACACCACCCAGGGCTGGCGGCCAATTTCGGTAGTGAACCAGCCGGCCAGCACCGCGATCAGCCCGGATGGCCCCATCCACAGGGCCACATGCAGGAACGGGCGCGAACTGTACAGTGTGCCGCGTTTGCGCAACCACAGGCTCCACAGGCCGACGAAGATCATCAGGAAACCAAGCCCGACCATGATCCGGAACGACCAGAATACGATGGTGGAGTTAGGCCGGTCCTCGGGCGGGAATTCCTTCATCGCCGGCACCTGCTTGTCCAGGCTATGGGTCAGGATCAGGCTGCCGAGCGCCGGGATCTCGATCTTGAACCGGGTAGTCTCGGCCTCCATGTCGGGAATGCCAAACAGGATCAGCGGAGTCGGCTCACCGGGCACGTTCTCCCAGTGGCCTTCGATCGCGGCAATTTTCACCGGCTGGTGCTTGAGGGTATTGAGGCCGTGGAAATCACCGATCACTGCCTGAATCGGGGCGACGATCAGTGCCATCCACATGGCCATCGACAGCATCTTGCGTACGGCCGGGTTGTCACGCCCGCGCAGCAGGTGCCAGGCCGCCGAGGCACCGACGAAGAACGCGGTGGAAACGAACGCGGCAGTGGCCATGTGCATCAGGCGGTAGGGGAACGAGGGGTTGAACACCACCGCAAACCAGTCCACCGGCACCACCCGACCATCGATGATCTCGTGACCTTGCGGGGTTTGCATCCAGCTGTTCGAGGCGAGAATCCAGAAGGTCGAAACCAGCGTACCGAGCGCTACCATCACCGTGGAGAAGAAGTGCAGACCACGGCCGACGCGATTCCAGCCAAACAGCATGACGCCCAGGAAGCCGGCCTCGAGGAAGAACGCAGTCAGTACTTCGTAGGTGAGCAGCGGGCCGGTGACGGCGCCGGCAAAGTCGGAGAAGCGGCTCCAGTTGGTGCCGAACTGGTAGGCCATGACCAGGCCGGAGACCACGCCCATGCCGAAGTTGACGGCGAAGATCTTCGACCAGAAGTGATAGAGGTCACGGTAAACCTGGTTGTGGGTCCGCAGCCAGAGGCCTTCAAGGACTGCCAGGTAGCTCGCCAGGCCAATGGTGATGGCCGGGAACAGGATGTGGAATGACACGGTAAAGGCAAACTGCATTCGGGCGAGCTCTAAGGCCTCTATTCCGAACATGGTGCTTCCTCTTCAGATAATCCGGCGTCCGGGCTTGTGGCCCCAGTCGCCCACTGCCCCCACTGGGTCGAGTACGGCGTGTTGGAATTGTTCTGTTCGATCGCAGGGATTCCGGCCAGACGGCCAATTCATTGATCTGGAACGATTGACCCAGATCAATGAATGCTTGGAAGCATAGTCCCGAATGGCCCGATGGGGCGTGTGGTGGATTGCCGCGTGACCTGTTGCCTCACCCTCTTTAATAAACAGTAGAAAAGTGCCGACCTGAGCAAACAGTAACTGCTTGTTACAAACAGGTGATACGCTGCGCGCCCCTCTACTGCGCCGAGGCCACTGATTTCCGATGTCCGATTCCGCACCGCAGTTGTTGCGTCACCATCGTCCTTTTCTGGCCTTCTGGCTGGCCCGTGTGTTCACCGCCAGCGGCTTCCAGATGCTCACCGTGGCCATCGGCTGGCACCTCTACCAATTGACCGGCAACGTACTGGACCTGGGCCTGGTCGGCCTGGTCGAGTTCGCCCCACGGGTGCTGTTCATGCTGCACACCGGCCATGTCGCCGACCGCTATGACAGGCGCAAGGTCGCCGCCCTGTGCCAGAGCCTTCAGGGGCTGATTGCCCTGGCACTGGCGGTGGGCAGCGCTACCGACAACGTCACCCGCGAACTGATCTTTGCCCTGGCCTTCCTGCTCGGCGCCAGCCGCTCATTCGAAATGCCGGCAACCCAGGCGCTGTTGCCCAATGTGGTACCGGCCGGGCTGTTCCCGCGGGCAGTGGCGGCGTCGGCCTCGGCCACCCAGTCGGCGACCATCGTGGCGCCGGCGGTGGGCGGTTTCCTGTATGCCTTTGGCAGCATGTGGGTGTATGGCCCGACGGTGGCCTTGTACGCCATTGCCTGCGTGCTGACCCTGAGCCTGCAGGCACACGGCCAGGTCGCCCAGCGCGGGCGCGCCAGCATCGAATCGCTGCTGGCTGGCATCCGCTTCATTCGCAGCCGGCCCGACATCCTCGGCGCCATCTCGCTGGACCTGTTCGCAGTATTGCTGGGCGGGGCCACCGCGTTGCTGCCGGTATTTGCCAAGGACATCCTGCTGACCGGCCCGATGGGACTTGGCCTGTTGCGCTCGGCGCCAGCGGTGGGGGCGTTGCTGATGTCGCTCTGGCTGGCGCGCTTCCCGTTCCAGCGCAACGTCGGGCGGACGATGTTCACTGCGGTCGGCGTGTTCGGCGTGGCGACCATCGCCTTCGGCCTGTCGACCTCGTTCTGGTTCTCGCTGGCGGTACTGGTGGTACTGGGTGCGGCAGACATGATCAGCATGGTCATTCGCAGTTCGTTCGTGCAGCTGGAGACACCGGATGAAATGCGTGGGCGGGTGAGCGCAGTGAACGGCTTGTTCATCGGTGCCTCGAACCAACTCGGTGAGTTCGAATCGGGGGTGACCGCGCACTGGTTTGGTACAGTGCCGGCGGTGGTGCTGGGTGGGGTGGGCACCTTGGTGGTGACCGGGGTGTGGATAAAACTGTTCCCTACCCTGGCCAAGCGGGATCGGTTGCATAACGGGTGATGGGTTACCTGTGCCGGACTCTTCGCGGGCAAGCCCGCGTCTACAGGGGACCTTACCCGCGAAGAGCCAGAAAAACCCATTCCCCAACGGCCATAGGCCCCCGCCATGCATGCTGGTATGATGCGCGGCTTTTTTCCTCCCCACACAAAACCACGGCATCCGGTACGGTCTGTGCTTTGCTGATGGGGTCGATACATTCATGGCGCCGGGGGCGCCTTGGGGAGCGGGAATGCTGGAAAGGCTGTTTCAACTAAGAGCACACAACACCAACGTGCGCACCGAGATTCTCGCGGGCGTCACCACCTTCCTGGCCATGGCCTACATCCTGTTCGTCAACCCGAGCATCCTCGGCGAGACCGGCATGGACAAGGGCGCGATCTTCGTCGCCACCTGCCTGGCAGCGGCCATCGGCTCCGCCACCATGGGCCTGATTGCCAACTACCCGATCGCCCTGGCACCGGGCATGGGCCTGAACGCGTTCTTCACCTACACCGTAGTGCTGCACATGGGCCACACCTGGCAGGTGGCGCTGGGTGCCGTGTTCCTGTCGGCGGTGATGTTCTTCCTGCTGTCGATCTTCCGCATCCGCGAGTGGATCGTGAACAGCATTCCGCTGCCGCTGCGTTCGGCGATTGCCGCCGGTATCGGCCTGTTCCTGGCATTGATCGCCCTGCATAACGCAGGCATCGTCGTCGATAACCCAGCCACTTTGGTGGGCATGGGCGACCTCAAGCAGCCCTCGGTGATTCTCGCCACGCTGGGCTTCTTCCTGATCGTCGGCCTTGAGTCGCTGAAGGTGCGCGGCGCGGTATTGATCGGCATCCTGGCCGTCACCGTTGCGTCGATCGCCATGGGCGTCACGCCGTTCGGCGGGATCGTGTCGATGCCACCTTCGCTGGCACCAACCTTCCTGCAACTGGACATCGCCGGTGCCCTCGATGTGGGCCTGATCAGCGTGATCTTCGCGTTCCTGTTCGTCGACCTGTTCGACAACTCCGGCACCCTGATCGCCGTGGCCAAGCGCGCGGGCCTGATGGGCAAGGACGGCCACATGCCGAAGATGGGCCGGGCCCTGATCGCCGACAGCACCGCTGCCATGGCCGGTTCGCTGCTGGGTACCTCGACCACCACCAGCTACATCGAATCTGCTGCGGGTGTGAGCGCCGGTGGCCGTACCGGCCTGACTGCCATCGTGGTTGCCGTGCTGTTCCTGCTGGCGCTGTTCTTCGCTCCGCTGGCCGGTAGCGTACCGGCCTTCGCCACGGCCCCGGCGTTGCTGTTCGTCGCCGTGCTGATGGCCTCGGGCCTGGCAGAAATAAACTGGGACGACGTGACCGAAGCCGCGCCGGTTGTCGTGACTGCCCTGGCCATGCCGCTGACCTACTCGATCGCCAACGGCATCGCCTTCGGCTTCATCGCCTGGACCGCCGTCAAGCTGATTTCGGGCCGCCACCGCGACCTGAACCCGGCGCTGGTGATCCTTTCCATCCTGTTCGTCATCAAGCTAGGCTGGTTCAACGCATGAGTGCTGCTTTCGACCCCTCCTCCTACGCCCCCCAGCTGGATGCCAAAGTGGCCCGGCTGCGCGAGCTACTGGCGCCGTTCGGCGCGCCGGAGCCGACTGTTTTCGACTCGCCACGCGAGCATTACCGCCTGCGCGCCGAGTTCCGCCTGTGGCGCGAGGATGGCCAGCGCCACTACGCCATGTTCGCCCCGGGCGAGAAGCACAAGGCAATCCTGATCGACGATTTCCCCATTGCCAGCCAGCGCATCAACGCACTGATGCCGCGCCTGAAGGCGGCCTGGCAAGCCAGCGAAGAACTGAGCAACCGCCTGTTCCAGGTGGAGTTCCTCACCACCCTGGCTGGCGATGCAATGATCACGATGTGTTATCACCGCCCGCTGGACGAGGCCTGGGAAGTGGAGGCACGGCAACTGGCGGAAGCGCTGGGCGTGAGCGTCATTGGCCGTTCCAAGGGCAAGCGTCTGGTAATCGGCCGTGACTACGCGGTGGAAAAGCTCGACGTGGCTGGCCGCGTGTTCAGCTATCGCCAGCCTGAGGGTGCGTTCACCCAGCCCAACGGCGCAGTGAACCAGAAGATGCTCAGCTGGGCCTTCGAGGCCATTGGCGAGCGTGAGGATGACTTGCTGGAGCTGTATTGCGGCAACGGCAACTTCACCCTGCCGCTGGCCACGCGTGTACGCCAGGTGCTGGCCACCGAAATCAGCAAGACGTCGGTCAATGCTGCACTGAGCAACCTCGACGAGAACGCTGTGGATAACGTGCGGCTGGTACGTTTGTCGGCAGAGGAACTGACCCAGGCACTCAATGAGGTGCGGCCGTTCCGTCGCCTGGAAGGCATCGACCTGAAGAGTTATCAGTTCGGTACCGTGTTCGTCGACCCACCGCGTGCGGGGATGGACCCGGATACCTGCGAGCTGACCCGTCGTTTCGAACGCATCCTGTACATCTCGTGCAACCCGGAAACACTGGCAGCGAACATTGCCCAGTTGCAGGATACCCACCGCATCGAGCGCTGTGCATTGTTTGACCAGTTCCCGTATACCCACCATATGGAAAGTGGGGTTCTGCTGGTTCGGCGCTGATCGTTGTATTGCCGGGGCTGCTTTGCAGCCCATTCGCGGGCAAG
Organism: Pseudomonas sp. FYR_5; assembly: GCF_043106315.1. NCBI lineage: Bacteria > Pseudomonadati > Pseudomonadota > Gammaproteobacteria > Pseudomonadales > Pseudomonadaceae > Pseudomonas > Pseudomonas sp. FYR_5. Next base: position 10,059 of record NZ_JBICMK010000084.1, read on the forward strand.
CCCGCTCCTACATTGATCGGCATACAGCCCGTTGCTCGGCGTACGCAGATCGTTGTAGGAGCGGGCTTGCCCGCGAATGGGCCGCAGAGCGGCCCCAAGCCTCACCTCAGAAGTCGAAGAAGACTGTCTCCCCTTCCCCCTGAATACGGATATCGAAGCGATATGCCGTCTTCCCGTCCACTTCGCAACGCTTGGCAATCAAGGTTTCACGCCGCTGCGGCTGCTCGATCAGGTTGAGCACCGGGCACTTGGCATTGGCCTGGGCCTCATCATCGAAATACAGGCGCGTGTGCAGGTGGATATTGATCCCACGAGCAAACAGGCTGATGTTGATGTGCGGTGCCATCGGCACGCCAGCAGCGTTGTTCACCACACCCGGCTTGACCGTTTGCAGCGTCCACTCACCGGCATCGAAGGTGGTAGCCGTGCGGCCAAAGCTGTTGAAGGCGTTTTCCAGGTTGTAGGCATCCTGGTACTCACCGTTGGCGTCGGCCTGCCACACTTCCAGGAACGAATCGCGCACCAGGTGGCCGTTCCCGTCGTATACATGGCCGATCAGCAGAATGTGCTCGCCCGGGGCGTCTGGCTTGGCCAGGCAGTTCCAGATTTCCTGGTCGCGGGTCGGGTTGCCAGCGGCTTCCAGGGCCAGGCCGATGTGCACGTAGGGGCCGGCAGTCTGCGAAGGGGTTTCCGGCAGCAGTTCGATTGGCATGGCGGGGTCCTCAGCAGTTTTCGAAGTGGGTCTTGCGCTGGCCGCGCAGCACGATGTCGAAGCGGTAGGCCAGGCAGTCCATCGGGTTGGCGTTGCTCATGTCGAGCTTGGCGATCAACTGCTGCACGGCTTGCGGGTTGGCGATCGACTTGACGATCGGGCACATCGGGATCAGCGGGTCACCTTCGAAATACAACTGGGTGATCAGCTTGGTGGCGATCGACGGGCCGCTGATGGCGAAGTGGATATGCGCCGGGCGCCAATCGTTCGGGCCGTTGCGCCATGGGTACGGGCCCGGCTTGATGGTGCGGAAGCTGTAGTAGCCGTCGCGGTCGGTCAGGCACCGGCCAACACCGCCGAAGTTCGGGTCCAGTGGCGCCAGATAGCGGTCGTTCTTGTGGCGATAGCGGCCGCCGGCGTTGGCCTGCCACATCTCCACCAAGGTGTTCGGCACAGGCTTGCCGTACTGGTCGACGACACGACCGGCGACGATGATGCGCTCGCCGATTGGCAGGCCACCGTTATTGAAATTCAGCAGCAGATCATGGTCGTGGGCGCCGAAGCCCAGGTGGGAAAAGTCCGGACCAGTGGTTTCGCTGATCGACTGCGGAATGCTGACCAGGGCCTGGCGCGGCGAGCGGGCAACGGAGGTCTTGTAGTCAGGCGTAAGGGCTTTGGGGTGCCAGTTGCGATCACGGATCACGAAGCGGCTGTTGTCCTGGGCGGGCATGCCGGTTTCCTCTCTTGGAATTGTGAGAACGCCTGGGCGTGGCAGGCGGACTTGCAGTTTCCGGCAGGCGGTACGCGATGAATATTGAAATCGACCACTTGATACATAACCAAATGGTTATGTATCAACACCTCAGCCTGACACGTACCGCCTTCGTGAACTAATCTTTGTCTTCTTGTTTCACGCTCGGGAGAGCACTCATGGAATGGCGAAAAGGCCGACGCAGCGACAACGTGGTCGATGCCAGAGGTGGCGGTGGCGGCGGCATGCGTTTCGGCGGCGGCAAAGGGCTGGGCCTCGGGGCGATTCTGCTGATCGTCGGCATCGGCTGGCTCACCGGGCAGGACCCGCTGCAGATTCTTGGCCAGCTTGCCGGCCAGATGGAGCAACAGCAGACAGCACCCAGTGGCACAAGCGGCAAGGCCCCTCCGGCCAACGACCAGCAAGCCGAGTTCGTCGCCTCGATTCTGGGCGACACCGAGGACACCTGGAAAGCCCTGTTCGCCCAGGCCGGCAAACAATACCGTGACCCCAAGCTGGTCCTGTTCAGTGGCCAGGTCAACTCGGCCTGTGGTTTTGCCTCGGCAGCGGTCGGGCCGTTCTATTGCCCGGCGGACCAGCGGGTGTATCTGGACATGTCGTTCTTCCGCGAAATGGAAACCCGCTTCGCTGCAGCTGGCGACTTCGCCCAGGCCTACGTGATCGCCCACGAAATCGGTCACCATGTGCAGACACTGCTGGGGGTTTCGGCCAAGGTCGATGCCGCACGACGCAGCGGCCAGCGTATGGAGGGCGACAACGGCCTGTTGGTGCGCCAGGAGTTGCAGGCCGACTGCCTGGCCGGGGTATGGGCCTACCAGGCGCAGAAACGCCTGAACTGGCTGGAGCCAGGCGATGTCGAGGAAGCGCTGAATGCAGCCAATGCCATTGGCGACGACCGCCTGCAGCAGCAAGGCCGCGGGCGCGTGGTGCCGGACTCGTTCACCCATGGCACTTCCGCGCAGCGGGTGCGTTGGTTCAAGATCGGGTTTGCCGAAGGTGAAGTGAACCGCTGCGATACCTTCAGTGCACGCAACCTCTGATACTCGGTCCAACAGGCAGACGCGGTCCTTGTAGGGCGTTAGCCGCGAACACCGGCAAAGCCGGTGCCATTCACGGCGTCGCCTGCTTCGCGGGTGAACCCTCTCCCACAGGGACCGAGCGAGACCGCTTGCTGATATTTTGCTGAAAAAGCGTTTCAGCTTCCCTATCCATTGCCGATAACCCCTGCACGAATCAGCGGGCATCCAGAACAACAACGCCTGGCGATCGAAGATCAAGAGAGCGAAATCAACTTCTGGAGAGCGTGCATGAACAGCTGGTTCGCCAACATCAGCGTCAACCTCAAACTCGGCCTGGGCTTCGGCCTGGTGCTGGTCCTCACCGGCCTGCTGGCCCTCACCGGCTGGACCAGCCTGGGCAGCCTGATCGACCGCAGCAACTGGATGGGCGATATCGGCCAGTTGAACAAGGACCTCACCAACCTGCGCATTGCGCGCCTGCAGTACATGATCGCCAACGGCGACGATACCGCCGCCGCCAACACCCTGGCCAAGCTGGATGCATTCAGCAAGCAGCAGGCCTACCTGGCCACCACCTTCAAAAGCCCGGAGAACATCAAGCTGTTGGGTGAACTGGGCGAAACCATCAGCGCCTACAAGGTGTCGCTGAACAAGATGCGCCAGGGCTATGACGCCACCCGCGCGGCGCGCGTTTCCATGGACAGCTCGGCCATCCGCGCCGACCAGGCCATGGATGCGCTCAGCCGGGAGGTGATGGCTCGCCCCGAGGCTGACAGCGTGCGCCTGGCCCAGTACCAGCTGATCAGCAAGGCCCGCCAGCAATTGCTGCAGGTACGCATCGATGTGCGTGGCTACATCGCCGACAACAGCAGCGCCAACGAGCAGGCTGCCCTGCGCCAGCTGGATGCAGCACTGGCCGATACCGACAACCTCAAGCGCCAGCTGCCCAGCGAAGACACGCGCCTGCAACAGTTCGAAAACGCGGTACTGGCCTATCGTGAGGCCGTGCGCCAGTTCCGCGACGCGGTTGCCAACATCACCACCTCGCGCGCCGAAATGACCGTGCAAGGCGCCGACATCGTCAAGCGCAGCGACGCGCTGTACCAGATCCAGTTAGAGCGCCGTGACATCGAGAGCACCCAGGCCCGCAGTCTGCAGGCCATCGCTACACTGCTGGCGCTGCTGGTCGGCGTGCTGGCGGCGGTGCTGATCACCCGCCAGATCACTCGCCCCTTGCAAGACACCCTGATGGCCGTGGAAAAGATCGCCAGCGGCGACCTTACCCAGCATATGCGCGTCACCCGCCGCGACGAACTGGGCGTACTGCAGCAAGGCATCGCACGTATGGGCACCACCCTGCGCGAGCTGATCAGCGGCATCCGCGATGGCGTCACCCAGATCGCCAGCGCCGCCGAAGAGCTGTCGGCAGTCACCGAACAGACCAGCGCCGGCGCCAACAGCCAGAAAGTCGAGACCGACCAGGTGGCCACCGCCATGCACGAAATGGCCGCTACCGTTCAGGAAGTGGCGCGCAATGCCGAGCAGGCCTCACATGCAGCCACCGGTGCCGATGACGAAGCCCGGGCCGGCGACCGCGTGGTGGGCGAAGCGATTGGCCAGATCGAACGCTTGGCCGAAGACATGCACCGCTCTACCGAGGCCATGAACCTGCTGCAGCAGGAAAGCCAGAAGATTGGAAGCGTGATGGACGTGATCAAGTCGGTGGCCGAACAGACCAACCTGCTGGCGCTCAACGCAGCGATCGAGGCGGCACGCGCCGGCGAGGCGGGCCGTGGCTTTGCTGTGGTTGCCGACGAAGTGCGCGGCCTGGCCCAGCGCACACAGAAGTCTACCGAAGAGATCGAAGAGCTGATTGCCAGCCTGCAGCACGGCACCCAGCAAGTGGCGAGTGCCATGCAGGGCAGCCGTACCCTGACCGACAGCAGCGTCGAACTGGCGCGAAAGGCCGGGTCATCACTGGAGAGCATTACCAGTACGGTATCGAGCATCCAGTCGATGAACCAGCAGATTGCTGCAGCGGCAGAGCAGCAGAGTGCGGTGGCTGAAGAGATCAGCCGAAGCATCCTGAATGTGCGTGATGTGTCAGAGCAAACCGCAGCAGCCAGTGACGAGACGGCAGCGTCGAGTGTGGAACTGGCGCGGCTGGGTGGGCAGTTGCAGACACTGGTCAGCCAGTTCCGCGTCTGACCGTTGGAACCTGGGGCCGCTTTGCGGCCCTTTCGCGATTCAAGGCCGCCCCCCACATTGATCGACGTACGCAGGTCCTCGTGGGAGCGGCCTTGTGTCGCGATAGGAGGGCAAAGCCCTCCCGGCGTGCTCACAGGTACTACTTGACGATCATCCCCACCCCACGCCCACGTGGATCAGAAGCGGTCTCAAGCTTCGCTCCATCGACTCGAATCGCCTGGATGTCACCCATCTCCCAGCCCTGGTCCTCCAGCACATAGCCCATCTTCTTCAGCTCATCAGCTACCGGCCCGGTCAGTGGCGCATAGCTGTCGAAGTAGATGGTGTCCTTGGGCAGCAACTGATGGTGCACGCGCTGCGCCGCCACCGCCTTGTCCAGCGGCATGCCGTAGTCGTACAGGTTGTTCATCACCTGGAAGATCGAGGTAAAGATCCGGGAACCACCCGGGGTACCGATAACCAGCTCGACCTTGCCATCGCGGGTCATCAGGCTGGGGCTCATCGACGACAGCATGCGCTTGCCCGGTTCGATCGCGTTGGCATCACCGCCGACCACGCCAAAGGCGTTCGCCGCACCCGGCTTGGCGCTGAAATCATCCATCTCGTCGTTGAGCAGGAAACCGGCGCCCTTCACCACCACGCCACTGCCGTAGTCGAGGTTGAGGGTGTAGGTATTGCTGACCGCGTTGCCCTGCTTGTCGACGATCGAGAAATGCGTGGTCTGGTGCGGTTCAAGGCCCGGTTTGACGTTGTCGGTTTCGGAAATGGCCTTCGGGTTGACCTGGGCTGCGCGCTTGGCCAGGTAATCCTTGGCCACCAACTGGTCCACCGGCACCTTGGTGAAGGCCGGGTCGCCCAGGTAGTCGGCGCGGTCGGCGAACACCCGCTTCTCGATCTCGGCCAACAGGTGGATATACTGCGCCGAGTTATGCGCCACCCCTTTGAAGTCGGCCGCGCGGTCTTCCTTGATGCCCAGCAACTGGGCAAGCGCCACACCGCCTGAGCTCGGCGGTGGCGCGGTATACACCACATTGCCACGCCAGCTCACGGCCATCGGTTCACGCCATACCGCCTTGTAATCCTTCAGGTCGTCTTTGGTAATCAGGCCTTTGTCAGCCTGCATCTGCGCCACCAGCAAATCGGCGGTCTTGCCTTGATAGAACTCGCTCACGCCCTTGTCGGCTATACGCTCCAGGGTCTGGGCCATTTCCGGCTGCTTGAACAGCTCGCCGACCTTCATGTTGCCGAAGTAATCGTTGAAGTTGGTCGCCGTCTTGAACATGCCCTGGGCATCGTTGCGGTACTGGTACTGCTTTTCCGCCACCTTGAAGCCGTTTTTCGCATAGCCGATGGCCGGGGTCAGCAACTCGCTCCAGGGCAGCTTGCCGAACTTCTGGTGCGCCTCCCACAGGCCCATTACCGTACCGGGTACGCCTGCGGCGCGTGCCCCGACCAGGCTGAGGTTCTCGATGACCTCGCCCTTGTCGTCCAGGTACATGTTGCGCGTGGCGGCCTTGGGCGCGACTTCACGGTAGTCGAGGAAGTAAGGCTTGCCATCGACGAACAGGGTCATGAAACCGCCACCGCCGATATTACCGGCTTCCGGGTAAGTCACCGCCAGGGTGAAGGCGGTCGCCACTGCCGCGTCCACCGCGTTGCCGCCCTTTTTCAGAATATCGGCGGCCACCTGTGCACCATATTGATCGGGGGCGGCCACCGCGCCGCCCTCCAGGGTGGCGGCGTAAACCGAGGAACAGCTCAGGATCGCGGCTGCGAGAGCCAGATACTGGAAAGGGACAATACGCATGACACTTCCTTGGTGTTGTTTTTGTTGAGCAGTCAGTAAGGCCGAAGCGCTTCGACTGTGCAATCAACCGTCGGAAGTTTCGCCGCCTGTGGACAGAATTTGTCGCGTTCAGGCAACTCAGCAGGCGTACATCGCCAGCTTGCGCTGGATGAAATCCAGGAAGCACTGGATGCGCAGCGCCAACTGGGTATTGCGGTAATACACCGCGTGGATCGGCTGACGGTAGCCATTGTTGGCCTCGCTCAGCAGCACCTGCAGGCGCCCTGTGCGGATATCTTCGTGGGTCATGAAGTGCGACAGGCTGACGATGCCCTCCCCGGCCAGCGCCAACTGGCGCAGGGTTTCGCCGCTGGAAGCGACCAGCGCCGGGCGGATGCTCCAGCGGTCGCCCTGAGCATGGCGTAGCGGCCAGTGATTGAGCGACTCAGGTTGGCTGAAGCCGAGCAGACAGTGCTCGGCCAGCTCCTCGACCTGCCGTGGCGTGCCGTGCTGCTCCAGGTAGGCCGGACTGGCCAGCACCTGCACCGGGCTGCAACCCAGGCTGCGCGCATGCAGGCTGGAGTCGGCCAGTTCACCGATGCGGATCGCCACATCGGTGCTCTGCTCCAGCAGGTCGATGATCAGGTCGTCAGTGTTGAGCTCCAGTTCGATGCCCGGGTACTGGCGGCGGAACTCGCCGATCCACGGCAGGATGGCATGCAGCATGAACGGCGCCGCAGCATTGATGCGCAATCGCCCGGTCGGGGTCTGGCGGTTCATCGACAGACGCTCTTCCATCTCGTCCATCTGCTGCAGGATCAGCCGCGAGCGCTCAAGAAAGTAGCGCCCCTCTTCGGTAAGGTCCATGCGCCGGGTGGTGCGGTTGACCAGCGTGGTGCCCAGCTTGCCCTCCAGGCGCGACAGGGTGCGGCTGACGGCAGACGGGGTCTGGCCCATCTGCTCGGCAGCAGCGGAAATCGAGCCGCAGTCGATGACGGCGACGAATACCTGGAGTTCTTCGGATCGGGTTTTCACATCTGGGCCTGTGGTTGGTCTGTGCAAGGATTAGATAACCGCTTGTCTAGGCCAAGTCCAGCGGCGCCTGTACGGGCCTATTCGCGGGCTTGCCCGCTCCCACAAGTACTGCAAAGTCCTTGAAACCTGCGTAATACCTGTGGGAGCGGGCAAGCCCGCGAATAGGCCCGTACAGGCATAAAATTACTGTGCCTTGCCAAACACCTTGTCCAGATGAGCCTCATAAGCTGCCAACGCCGCCGGCACATCCGGGCGCTTCATCACATCCACAGCCAGGAAGGTCGGCAGGCCGGTCATGCCGAGGAACTGGTTGGCCTTGTGGAACGGGAAGTACACGGCATCCACCCCTTTGCCTTCAAAGAAATCGCTCGGGTCATCGAACGCCTGCTGCGGCGCGTTCCAGGTCAGCGACAACATGTATTGCTTGCCGTGCACCAAACCACCGCTGCCGTATTTTTGCGAGTGGTCCGAACGGGTACGGCCATCATTGGCATACAGGCTGCCGTGGCCGGCAGTGAATACCTCGTCGATGTACTTCTTAACGGTCCACGGCGCGCCCATCCACCAGCCGGGCATCTGATAGATCACCACATCGGCCCAGAGGAATTTCTCCACCTCTTCCTGGGCATCGTAGCCGCCATCGATGAACGTCTGGCGCACATCGAAACCGGCGCGGTCCAGGTGAGCGATGGCCGCGTCGTGCAAGGTCGCGTTGAGACGGCCTTCGGAGTGAGCGAACTGTTTACCACCATTGAGCAGAAGGATCTTTTTCATGCTGGCCTCCACGGCCGAATCAAAAATTGATGCCGGCAGGTTAGAGGCTCGCGGGGGCGGGATACAGCGGTGACGGGGCAAAATACAATTGACCAGAAGTCACGAATGAGCAATGCATTATTGCCGTAGAATCGACTCACCACCCATCACCGAGTAGCGCCCCATGAGTGAGCCGTTCGCCTTTATCCTCAAAGCCAAGACCCGCCCGGAAATGGCTGATGCGTTCGAAAAGCTGTTCCGTCCCTACGTCGAGCCAAGCCGCCAGGAACCCGGCTGCATCGAGTACCACATGCTGCGCGACCAGCAGGACCCGAGCCTGTTTGTGTTCTTCGAAGTGTGGGCCGACAAGGCCGCGCTGGACGTGCATTCGGCCCTCCCGCACATGGCCGCCTTCTTCGAAAAGCGCATGGACTACCTGGAGCGCGATTTCGATATCCAGAGGGTCGACATGCTCAGCGCTTCGTCCGCTAGCCGCTGATCAGCAGATGGCCGCCGAGTGCGGCCAGGCCGATGAAAAAGCAACGCTTGAACAGCAGCGCGCTGATCCGCTGACGCAGCCACTGCCCCGCCAGCATGCCGAGCAAGGCCGGCGCCAGCATCAGCAGCGACGCTCCTAGCGCCTGGCCACCCAAGGCATCCTGCCCGGCCAGGCCTAGGGCCAAGGCCAGGGTCGACACCGTAAACGACAAACCCAGGGCCTGGATCATCTGCTCGCGGTTCAAACCCAGGCTCTGCAGGTAAGGCACCGCTGGCATCACGAACACCCCGGTCGACGCCGTGACCACACCCGTGACCAGCCCGCACAGCGGTCCCAGCCAGCGCTCGTGTCCCGGGGTCACCTGCAAGCCCGGGCCGACCAACCCATACAACGCATAGACCAGCAAGGCGCCCCCCAACGCGTGCGCAGCCCAGGGGCCACTGTTGATTCCCAGCCACACGCTGCCCAGCAAGGTGCCGACAAAGATCAGTACCAGCATCGGCCCCAGGCGGACCAACAACCCTCGCAGGTGCCCGCCGCAGGCCAACTGCCACAGGTTGGTGAGCGTCGAGGGCACGATCAGCAATGCGGCAGCCTGCGCCGGCGGCATAGCCAGGCCCAACAGGCCCATGGCAATGGTCGGCAGGCCCAGACCGATGACTCCCTTCACTGCGCCAGCCAGCAGGAAGGTCAGTACAACCAGCAACGACAGTGCCGGGCCAATGTTCTGGTAGAAAGCGAGCAAGGTAGTCATGGGGCCGATGATGGCGCACCCCGGGCAACGTGAGAATCTGCCATATACTCAGCCAGCCTCTTGCCAGGACAGAGCCACATGCATTTCGACCTGACCGACCTCAAGCTGTTCCAGCACACCCTGGAGTGCGGCAACATCACCGCCGGCGCCAGCCGCAGCCATCTGTCGCTGCCGGCAGCCAGTGCGCGCATCCGCGCCATGGAAGCATCGCTGGGCATTCCCTTGCTGGAACGTAACCGCCGTGGCGTACAACCAACGCCGGCTGGCCAGGCACTGTTGCAGCATGCACGGCTGATAACGCAGCAGGTCGAACGCCTGCAGTTCGACCTGGGCCAATACGCGCAAGGGCAGCAAGGCCAAGTGCGCCTGCTGTGCAACACCGCAGCGCTGACCGAATACTTGCCCGAACTGCTGGCCAGCTATCTGGCTGAAAACCCGGGCGTCAGCGTGGACGTGCAAGAGCTGCCAAGTTTGCGCATCGTGCAGGCAATTACCCAAGGCATGGCCGACCTGGGCATCGTGTCCACAGCCGCCCCCAGCGAGCACCTGCAGACCAAGCCGTTTCGAGATGACCCGCTGGTGCTAGTGACGCCACAGGGCCACCCCCTGGCCAGTGCGCTGGCGCCAAGCTTCGTCGACAGCCTGGCCCATGGCTATGTCGGCCTGGGGGCCGGCAGTGCATTGGGGTTGTACCTGGAAAAGCAAGCGCTGCACGAGGGGCAGCGCATGCAGGTCCGGGTGCGTGCGGAGGGGTTTGATGGGGTGATCCGCATGGTCGCGGGCGGGGCCGGAATCGGGGTGGTGCCGCTGGCAGCGGTGCAGCGCTGGCAAGGTATGCTGCCATTGCACTGGGTGGCGCTGCAGGAGCCATGGGCCAACCGCCGGTTGCTGGTGTGCGCGCGGGATTTTGCGACATTGCCGGGCTATGCCGCAGAACTGGTAGCCACCTTTACTGGCTGACGCGCTGGGGCGCACACCACTGTCGAGGCAAACCGCCTGCCATAGCGCGGCCAGACACCTGGACGTCGAGCCCAGGCAACTGCAGCTCGGCCGTACGGCCTATGGTGACCAGTCATTCAGCCAGTCACCAGGAGTTGTGCCATGTCCGATTTCATCACCGTCCTGCGCGAAACCTGCCCGACGCCGGTCGTGGACGCCACCAAGTGGAAGCGCATCGGCGGCGATCCGCATACCGTCAACCTCAATGCCTACCTGTCGGCCGACGGCAGCAAGATCATGGGCACCTGGATCTGCACCCCGGGCAAATTCGAGGTCAACTACGATAAATGGGAGTTCTGCCACTTCCTCGATGGCTACTGCATCATCACCCCGGAAGGCGAAGAGCCGAAGCACCTGAAAGCAGGTGATGTGTTCGTGATCGAGCCAGGCATGAAAGGTACCTGGGAAGTGGTCGAGACTGTACGCAAGTATTTCGTCTTCGCCTGACTTGCAGGCGCGGGTTTACCTGCTAATGCGGCGGTGAGGCTTCTGTAGCATTCGCGGGTGAACCCGCTCCTACCACGGCCGCGCAATACCTGTAAGCGTGGACGAAAAAAATCGCGGAGCAGACGCCCTTCCCTCTGGTGCGCAGTTACAGAGGGAAGGCCGCCTGGCCCGCGATGAAATCCACCTCTTGCATCACTCCTTCTTGCGATAACCCTCGACGATGGCCGAGAAGTCCTTGCCACCTTCGCCTCGCAGGCTCATGGCCTGGTACAACTGCTGGGCCACGGCACCGAGAATCACCGGTTGGTGTGCCTGGCGTGCCGCTTCGGTAGCCAGCCCCAGGTCCTTGAGCATGAGCTCCGCGCCAAAACCACCGGTGTAGCCACGCGATGCCGGTGCGGTTTCGATGATGCCCGGCCACGGGTTATAGGTGTCCGAGCTCCAGCAACGTCCGGTCGAACTGTTGATGATGCCGGCCAGCACCTTGGTATCGATACCCAGCGCGTTACCCAGGGCCATGGCCTCGGACACGCCGATCATCGAAATGCCTAACAGCAGGTTGTTGCAGATCTTGGCGATCTGGCCGGTACCGACTTCCCCGCAGTGCACGATGTTGCGACCCATCTGCTCCAGTACCGGCTTGAGGCTGGCGAACAACTCGGTACTGGCGCCAACCATGAACGTCAGGGTGCCGGCCGCGGCGCCGCCAGTGCCACCGGAAACCGGCGCATCACCCATGTCCACGCCCTTGGCCGCTGCGGCCTTGGACACATCACGTGCGGTCTGCGGGTCGATGGTGCTGCAGTCAACGGTCGGCGTGCCAGGACGAATGCCGGCCAATACGCCGTCCTCGTTCAAGTACACGCTACGCACATGGGCTGCGGCCGGCAGCATGGTGATCACCAGCTCGCTGTTGGCCGCCGCGTCCTTGGGCGAGGGGCTGATCTGCCCGCCCAGTTCTGCCAGCTCGGCCAGCACGGCCTTGTTCAGGTCGAACAGGTTCAGCTGATGCCCGGCCTTGATCAGGTTGCGGGCCATGGGCGCGCCCATGTTGCCCAGGCCGATGAATGCGATACGCATGACGTACTCCTTAGCGCAGGCTAATGGTGGTGTTCACACCGTCGTTGACGCTGTCGTCATCGAACCAGCGAGCAGTGACGGTCTTGGTCTGAGTGTAGAACTGCACCACTTGCTTGCCGTACGGCCCGAGGTCACCGAGCTTGGAACCACGCGAGCCGGTGAAGCTGAAGAACGGTACGGGTACCGGGATCGGGATGTTGATGCCGACCTGGCCGATATCGATTTCGCTCTGGAACTTGCGTGCTGCCGCGCCGCTCTGGGTGAACAGGCCGGTGCCGTTGCCGAACGGGTTGGCGTTGACCAGGGCGATGGCCTCGTCGAGCGTGTCGACTTCCAGGGTCACCAGCACCGGGCCGAAGATTTCCTGGGTATACACCTGCATATCGGTCTTCACGCCCGAGAACAGGGTCGGGCCGACAAAGTTGCCTTGTTCGTAACCCGGTACCTTGACGTCACGGCCGTCGAGTTCCAGCTTGGCGCCTTCCTTGATACCGCTTTCGATCAGGCCCAGCACACGCTCCTTGGCACGCTTGGAAACCACCGGGCCAACGTCGGTGTCCGGCTCACAGCCAGCATTGACCTTCAGCTTGCTTGCAGCCTCCTTGATATCCGGCAACCATTCGCGGGCCTTGCCCACCAACACCGCCACCGAGGTAGCCATGCAGCGCTGGCCCGCCGCACCAAAGGCAGCACCGACCAGCGCATTGATGGTTTGCGTGCGGTTGGCATCAGGCAGCACCACCGCGTGGTTCTTGGCGCCCATCATTGACTGCACACGCTTGCCATGCTGGCTGCCGAGGTTGTACACGTGCGTGCCGACTTCAGTAGAGCCCACGAAGGAAATCGCCTTGATGTCCTGGTGGGTGCAAATGGCATCCACCACCTGCTTGCCGCCGTGCACCACGTTCAGCACCCCGGCCGGTACGCCGGCTTCCAGCGCCAGCTCGACCAGAAGCATGGTCGACAGCGGATCCTGCTCGGATGGTTTGAGCACGAAGGTGTTGCCGCAGACGATGGCCATGGGGAACATCCACAGCGGGATCATTGCCGGGAAGTTGAACGGGGTGATGCCAGCGCATACGCCGATCGGCTGGCGCAAGGTGTAGGTATCGACACCGCCGGCGACGTTCTCGGCGAATTCGCCCATCTGCAGGGTACCAATGGACGCAGCATGCTCGACCACTTCCAGACCGCGGAAGATATCGCCTTCAGCGTCGGCCAGGGTCTTGCCCTGCTCGGCGCTGAGCACCTGGGCAATGCGTTTGGTGTGTTCGCGGATCAGCGCCTGCAGCTTGAGCATGATGCGCATGCGGGCGCCGATCGGGGTGTTACGCCAGGTCTGGAATGCGCGTTGCGCGGCGGCCACGGCTGCGTCGACTTCCTCGACGGTGGCGAACGGTACGCGCGCCAGCACCTCTTGGGTGGCCGGGTTGACGATGTCACGCCATTCGGTGGTTTTGGACTCGACCCACTGGCCGTCGATCAGCAGCTTGACCTGCTCAACCTTGGTGCTGTTAGGGGATTGCGGTGCGTTCATCTGCGTTCTCCTTGGAATTGTTGTCGGGACGAGATCGCCAGCGCCGGGCAAACGCGAGGTGGCGTCCTGAGGCTTGTTTCGAGTATAGATGTGCAAACATCCAACAAGAACGCACAAAAAAACCGGATCATCATGCAAAAAGACCTCACATCCCTGAGCGCGCTCAACTGGGACGATTTGAAGTTCTTCCTCGAAGTGGCTCGCACCCGCAAGGCCAGCAGTGCTGCCAAACGGCTGAGCGTGGATTACACCACCGTGTCGCGACGCATCAGCTCGCTGGAGGGCGCGCTGGGCACCTTGCTGTTCGAAAAGTCGCGGACCAACGGCTTTGTGCTGACCGCCGAGGGCCAGCGCCTGCTGGGCTATGCCGAGTCGATCGAGAGCACGCTGCACATGGCTTGCGAACAGGTGTCCGGGTCGGGGGTGGCATTGTCGGGCCATGTGCGCATGGGCTGCACCGAGGGCTTTGGCAGCTTCTTCATCACGCCGCAGCTAAGCCACTTCGTCGACGCCTACCCGGCGATTTCGGTGGACATCCTGCCGCTGCCGCACTTCATCAGCCTGTCCAAACGTGAGGCGGACATCGTCATCGCGCTGGAGCGGCCCGAGCATGGGCCTTATGTGTGCTGCAAGCTGTGCGACTACCGCTTGCGATTGTATGCCACCCAGGACTACCTGGACAGCCACGCGCCGATCCGCCAGGTGACGGATCTGGCCAAACACCCGTTCATCAGTTACGTGGATGACCTGGCGTTCAGCTCCGAGCTGCTGTACCTGGCCAACCTGATCCCCAACGCCAGCGCGCATTTGCGCAGTACCAGCGTGATCGCGCAGTACACGGCAGCGCTGCAGGGGCGTGGGCTGGCGATATTGCCGTGCTTCCTCGCCGCGCAGGACCCGCGATTGGTCACGGTGTTGCCGGAGGAGATCGAGGTCACGCGGCACTTCTGGATGTACTGCCGGGAAGACTTGCGCAAGTTGAAGCGCATTACCCTGCTGTGGGATTACATCCGCGGGGTGACCGAGGCGAATGCGCCGTTGTTGATGGGGCAAACCCGCGAGATGCGCTTTGCCCAGGACTGATGGGCCTGCGCATTTCCGAAGGCAACACAGCCCCTGTGGGAGCGGGCTTGCCCGCGAACACCGGCGAAGCCGGTGCCAAACACCGCGTTGCCTGCTTCGCGGGCACGCCCGCTCCCACAGGGGATATGTGACTGATGGGCCTGCGCATTTCCAAGGACAAGCACAGATCCCGTGGGAGCGGGCTTGCCCGCGAACACCGGCGAAGCCGCTGCCAGACACCGCGTTGCCTGCTTCGCGGGCACGCCCGCTCCCACAGGGGATATGTGACTGATGGGCCTGCGC
>NZ_JBICMK010000085.1:0-107650 GCF_043106315.1 Pseudomonas sp. FYR_5
GGGCCAAAAAATCTGGCCTTGCTCGAATCCCGGGAGCAGGCAGCTTCGTAGATGGCACCGGCGTTACCGGTGTTCGCGGGTAAACCCGCTCCTACAAATCATGAAATGTGCGTCATTTATACCTGAAGCATGACAGCGTAGTGCTACGCTCGCGGAAATACTCAGCACGGATACTTACCATGGAAATGAACTGGCATCAGGCCCTGCAAGAGAGCCTAAGCTGGCTGGCAATTGCCTCGTTCATCACCCTTGTCAGCTTCACTGCAGCCGCGACTCTGGCTGTGCGTTGTACACGCTGGGGCAGCCAGTTCTGGCAGCTTGCGGGACCCTATTTCAGTTTCAGGCGCAGTTGGCGGCCGTTGCTGGTATTCGCCCTGCTGCTGGTCCTGACGCTGTTTTCGGTTCGCCTCAACGTGCTGTTCTCGTTTTGGTACAACGGCTTCTACAGCGCCTTGCAGGGCCTTGACCAGACGGCGTTCTGGTACCTGCTCGGCGTTTTCGCGGTGCTGGCCACCATCCATGTGCTGCGCTCGCTGTTCACCTTCTATGTCAGTCAGGCGTTCAGTATCAAGTGGCGGGTCTGGCTGACCGAGCGCCTGACCCACGACTGGATGCAGGGCGATGCCTATTACCGTGGCCAGTTCCTTGCCGAGCCAGTGGACAACCCTGACCAGCGTATCGAACTGGACGTCAACGCTTTCGTCACCAACTCGGTCACCCTTGCCTTGGGCGCAGTCAGTGCGCTGGTTTCACTGGTGGCGTTCACCGGCATCCTCTGGGGGCTGTCGGCACCGTTGACGGTGGCCGGCGTGGAGATCCCTCGGGCGATGGTGTTTGCCGTGTACCTGTATGTCATCGCCGCCACCTGGGTCGCCTTCCGCCTCGGGCGCCCGCTGATCCGGCTTAACTTCCTCAACGAGAAACTCACCGCCAACTTCCGTTACACGTTGATGCGTCTGCGTGAGAACGCCGAGAACATTGCCTTCTACCAAGGTTCGCAAGTCGAGCGGGGCACGTTGCTGGGCCGCTTTGCTTCCTTGATCGTGAATGTCTGGGCATTGGTGTACCGGAACCTGAAGCTCAGTGGCTTCAACCTGGGTGTCAGTCAGGTTGCCGTTGTGTTTCCGTTCATTCTTCAGGCGCCGCGCTTCTTCAGTGGGGCGATCAAGCTGGGCGATGTCATGCAAACTTCCCAGGCCTTTGGGCAGGTGCAGGATTCTCTGTCGTTCTTCCGTGAGTCGTACGATGCGTTTGCGCAGTACCGTGCAACCCTTGACCGTCTCACCGGCTTTCTGGATGCCAACCAGCAGGCAAGTGCGTTGCCGCGCGTCGCTACCGAAGACCAGGCGCATGCGCTGCAGATCGCGGGCTTGCAGGTGCTACGCCCGGATGGGCATGCCCTTATCGCCGACCTGGACCTGAGCCTGCACGCCGGTCAGGCGTTGTTGATCAAAGGGCCGTCAGGCAGTGGTAAAACCACGCTGCTGCGTGCCCTGGCGGGCCTTTGGCCGTATGCCGAAGGCAAGGTCAGGCGGCCTACGGGCCATCAGGCATTGTTCCTGTCGCAACGCCCGTACCTGCCGCTGGGTGACTTGCGTACCGTCATTGCCTACCCGGCAGCCAGCAACCCCAAGGATGAACTGCTCATGCAGCAGGCATTGCGCCAAGTCAACCTGGCCCACCTCGCCGAGCGTCTGGACGTCAGCTGCGACTGGTCACACATCCTCTCGGTGGGCGAGCAGCAGCGCCTGGCGTTCGCCCGGGTGCTGTTCAACCGGCCACAGGTGGTGTTCCTCGACGAGTCCACCTCGGCGATGGATGAAGGGCTCGAGCATGCCTTGTATGCGTTGCTGCGTTCGGAAATGCCGAGTGCATTGCTGGTCAGTGTCGGCCACCGCAGCACGCTGGCGGCGTTCCATACCCACCGGCTTGAGGTGGATGGGCATGGCGGTTGGTCGTTGCTGGAGCAGGAGGCTGCGCTGGCCTAGTTCGGCTTGAGTTCCGGGAGCCCCTCACCAGAGCAGCGCATCTCGTGCCTAGCACTGTCATGTGTGAGGGGGCGGTCGAGCATCACGATGTTTTTCAATAATTCCAGAATCCTGCAACCCAGCGGAACCCTTCACCGTCGACCGCTACCCGCCCTACAGAAGGGAAGGGCAAGTGTGTCGCGACGAACAGCTCGCCACTGGTTGCGGCATCGTGTAGCAGCGCCATCCTCACCCGCACTGATTCCTCAGGGTCGTGTTCGAAGCCGTTGTGCCAATCCGGGTGATCAAAGGCTACCGGGAACAATGCGTCGCCGGCGAAGGTCAGCTGCTCTTCGTTCGAGTTGATGTACACCACGCAGTGCCCCGGTGTATGACCGCCGGTAAGGCTGGCGACGACACCGGGGGCCACTTCATGGTGCAGCTCAAAGGTGCGGATCCTGTCGCCGTAGGCTTGCATGAACGCTTTTGCCGTGGACCGCAGTACATCTGGTACCGGTTGAGGCATGTCCGTTTGCGAAAAGTCCGGTGCAGCCCAGAAGTCTACTTCTGTCGCGGTGACATGGATCTTCACGTCCGCACGCAAGCGGTTCTTCACCTCCTCCACCAGCAGGCCGCCGATGTGATCCATGTGCATGTGGGTGATGATGATATCGGTGATCGACTCCAGCGCGATGCCGGCCGCCGCCAGCCGCTTCGGGAAAAGTCCGGCCCGCGGGAACCCAGGGAACTGCCCACCCAGCCCGGCATCCACCAGGATGACCTGCTCGCCGCTGCGCACCAGCAATACATTCAGCGCCCAGTCGAAGGTTTCCGGCCCCAGGAACATGTCCTTGAACCAGGCCGCGCGGGCGGCTGGGTCGGCGTTGGTCGACATGGTTTCGGTGGGCAGGGGCAGTACACCGTCACTCACCACCAGCACCTCGATGTCACCGACTTTCACGGCATAGCGCGAGGGCACCAGTTCTTCGGTCTCGGTCGGGACGACATTGTTCATTGGCATTGTCATGGTCGTTCTCCTGCTGGATGGGAAGGTCGTGCGGGGCTCAAGCCACTGGAATCGACGGGTCGGCGGAAGCCAGGGCGGTAGCGCGCTCGGCTGCCGGCGGGTAGATCCACACGGTGTTGATCTGGGTCTTGAGCTCCTTGGCTTCGCCTTTCACCAGTTTCAACTGGCGGTCCCAGCCCTCGCTGTATACGGCGCCCCAGGCGCCTAGGTCCAGGCAGGTCACGTACTTGGGCTGACGGTAAGTCGTGGGTGCCACCCCCAGCAGATCGGCGGCTGCGTTATTGCCGGCATGGCGACCGAGGCTGATGGCATGCTGGCAGGACATCACCGCGAAATTGCCGATCTCGTCAGTGGCTGCATAAGCCACATCGCCTGCAGCAAAGACATGGTCCAGGCCGTGCACCTTGAGGTTGCCGTCCACATGCAGGCGCCCCTGGTGGTCACGGGTACCGGTCAGTTGTTCGGTCAGCGGGCTGGCGCGCATGCCGGCGGTCCAGACCACGGTCTGGCTTTCGATATGTCGGCCATCAGCCAGCGTTACGCCATTGGCATCCACCGCGGTTACGGTGGCCCCGACAATCCATTCGATACCCAGTTCATCCGAGGCTTCAATGATCGAAGGTCTGATACCCTCACCCAGGGCGGCCCCGATGCGCTCGCCACGGTCGACAAGGACCACCCGGATCTCCGCGTCTTCGCCCAGAGCCGCACGCAGGCGTGCAGGCATCTCGGTAGCGGTTTCGATACCGGTGAAGCCGCCGCCGGATATCACCACGGTATTGCGGGCGCTGCTTGCGGGGCGTTTGCCCAGCGCCATCAGGTGCTGCTCCAGGCGCGCTGCTGATTCGATCTGATCGACGTCGAAGCTATATTGGCTCAGGCCAGGCACGGGTGGGCGGGCCAGCAGGCTGCCACTTGCCAGAATCAGGCGGTCGTAGGCCAATTGCGCCTGTTGGCCGGCTTCGTTGCGATAGCTGACGCGGCGGGCCAGCTCGTCGATGCTTTCGGCGCAGCCCTTGATGAAGCGTACGTCGACAGCATCGAAGAGCGCCTGGAGCGGGGCGAACATGCTATGCACGTCGGCCTCATAGAAACGCGGGCGGATACGCAGTTCAGCCTGTGGCGCCAGCACGGTGATTTGCACGTCTTGCCGACCATGCATGTCGAGCAGGCGCGCGGCGCTCAGGGCGCTCCACAATCCGGCGAATCCTGCGCCAATAACCAGAAGTTGCTGTTTCATGATCGTGCTCCTGTGTTGAACGGGTAAGGGTTCTTAACTTCGGCCCTGGCGGGACGCTGTAGGTCGATGTTATGCAGGGGCAGGGACGCGCACACTTCTCCATGGGTGTGCAGTGGATTACGCATGGGGCGTAAGCAGCTATACGATCGTATCGAAGGGACTGTTCAGTGGTGCAGGGCGGTCTCGATGCAGTCCAGCAGTTGCTGGGCTTCGAATGGTTTTGGCAGACAGCTGACTACGCCTGCCATGCCCGGGGTGATGCGTGAGCGTTGGCCCGGGTGGGCGCTGATGAAGATCACCGGAATGTCGAACCCACGTACCTGTAGTTGCGTCAACAGCTCGACGCCACACATGCCGGGCATCTGGATGTCGGAGATCAGGCAGCCTGCCTGGCCCGGGCCATCAGAGGCAAGGAAATCAATGCCGCTGGCAAAGGTGCGGGTACGGTAGCCGGTGGCGCGCAACAGGCCGTCGAGCGCATCGCGCAGGGACTCGTCGTCGTCGACAACGGCAATCAGAGTTGCGGTGGGCTGCTTCATGCGCGGTCTGCTCCTGGCGGCCTGTGCCATTGTTTCAAGATACCCGGTCGCGCAAGTGGCAGAAGTATACCTAGGTATAGCTGGGCTATACCTGCGTCTGGTATTGCCGGTTTCCGGTGGCCAAACCTGTGAACCTTGCCCAACAATAGGCTAGATTTTCAACCTGCCAACAGCACGCGGCGTCACGGCTGAAGGAGCGCAAATGGCCTTACAGAGCACACACGGCCCGAATGAGCCGGTGGTGTATATCGTTGATGACGACGAGTCCATGCGCCTGGCACTCGACGGGTTGTTCCGTTCGGTGGGCTTGCAGGTGCAAAGCTTTGCTTCCACCCAGGAATTTGTTGCCTTCCCCCGCAAGGCTGTGCCCGGTTGCCTGGTGCTCGATGTGCGTCTGCGTGGCGAAAGTGGCCTGGCGTTCCAGGCACAGATGGAGCAGGGAGGGGTGCACATTCCGGTGGTATTCATCACAGGGCATGGTGATATCGCCATGTCGGTCAAAGCGATGAAGGCTGGCGCGGTAGACTTTCTGACCAAACCGTTCCGTGACCAGGACATGCTCGACGCGGTGGCCAGTGCCCTGGCTCGCGACCGCGAGCGTCTGGCAGGTGAACAGGCCGGCGGGGCATTGCGCAGCGCTTTCCAGACGCTAACGTCCAGGGAGCGGCAGGTGCTGGCCTTCGTTATCGCCGGCCTGATGAACAAGCAGATCGCTGCTGAGTTGAACCTCAGCGAGGTCACCGTGAAAGTGCATCGTGGGCAGATGATGAAGAAACTCGGCGCTCGCTCGGTCGCCGACTTGGTGCGCATGGCCGAGGCGCTGGGTGTCGAGCCGTTGCGTCGCATGGTCTGACACAGCTCGCATTGTTCCAACTTGACGAAGGGGCCCGGACCCATGCCAGGTAGACAGCAAGTCCTGTGGAACGATGGTGATCGCCTGTTTTGCCGGCTACGGCGCCCGGACGGCACCCGCGTGCTGCTGATGCAGCCGGCCAATGAGCAGCCTACGCCCGCCACCGTCGACCGCTTGGCACATGAGTATGGTCTACGCGATGAGCTTGAGGATAGCTGGGCGCTGCAGCCCCAGGCCTTGGAGCGCTTCAATGGCAAGCCGCGCCTGGTGCTGAGCGACCCGGGCGGCCAACCGTTGTCGGCCTTGCTGATGTCACCGCTGGACATCGAAACCTGCCTTGAGCTGGCTGTGGCAATTAGCGTTGCCTTGGGCCGCCTGCACTTGGCCGGGTTGGTGCATAAGGACCTCAAACCCCACCACATCCTGGTTGACTGCGACGATGGCAAGGTCCGCCTTACCGGTTTCGGCCTGGCGTCACGTTTGCCCCGCGAGCGGCAAGCGCCCGAACCGCCGGAGACCATCGCCGGCACCTTGGCATACATGGCGCCTGAGCAGACAGGGCGGATGAACCGCTCCGTAGACTCACGCAGTGACCTCTACGCGCTGGGGGTGGGCCTGTACCAGATGCTCACTGGTTCGCTGCCCTTCAATGCCACAGAACCTATGGAGTGGGTGCACTGCCACATTGCTCGCAAACCACTGCCACCCAGCGAGCGCGTTGCCACCGTGCCGCCGCTGCTGTCCCGACTGGTGATGAAACTCCTGGCCAAGACCGCTGAAGATCGCTACCAGAGTGCTGCCGGCCTTGAGCAAGACCTGCGCCGGTGCCTTGCCGAGTGGCGACAAAACCGGAGCATCAAGGCCTTCAGCCTGGATGAACAAGGCGCCCCCGACCGCCTGTTGATCCCGGAAAAGCTATACGGTCGCGAACGCGAAGTGCAGATTCTCGAAGATGCCTTCGCTCGCATGGTGCGCAGCAGCGTGCCGGAGCTGGTGCTGGTCTCCGGTTATTCGGGGATCGGCAAATCCTCGGTGGTCAATGAGTTGCACAAGGTACTGGTACCACCGCGAGGGCTGTTCGCAAGTGGCAAGTTCGACCAGTACAAGCGCGATATCCCGTATTCCACCCTGGTGCAGGCGTTTCAGGGGCTGGTGCGCACGTTGCTTGGGAAAAGCAGCGAGGTGCTGGCCGGATGGCGTACGGCATTGCTGGCGGCGTGTGGGCCCCACGCACGGCTGATGACCGACCTGATTCCGGAGCTGCGGCTGATCATCGGCGAGCCTGCGCCAGTGCCGGTGCTTGATCCGCAGCAGGCGCAACGGCGGTTTTTGCTGGTATTGCGACGCTTCATCTCGGTGTTTGCCCGCGCCGAGCACCCGCTGGCGCTTTTTCTGGACGACCTGCAGTGGCTGGACGCGGCGACCCTCGACCTGCTCGAAGACCTGCTTACGCACCCGGAACTGCGCTATCTGATGGTGGTGGGCGCCTACCGCGACAACGAGGTGGATGCCCACCACCCATTGACCGCCAGGCTCCAGGCGATTCGCCAGGCAGGCGCCCCTGTGCATGAGGTTCGCCTTGCGCCCCTGGCACGCCCGCATATCGAACAGCTGATCGCCGAGTCACTGCACTGCCCGGCCCCGAGCGTGATGGGCCTGGCCCAGCTGGTGCAGGACAAGACTGCCGGCAACCCGTTTTTTGTCATCCAGTTTCTCCAGGCGCTGGCCGAGGAGTCGCTCCTGGCCTACGACCACGCAGCCCGGCGCTGGCGTTGGGATTCGCAGCGTATCCATGCCAAGGGTTACACCGACAATGTCGTCGACCTGATGGTTGGCAAGCTCGCCCGACTGCCGTTGGCAACCCGTCAGGCACTTCAGCACCTGGCCTGTCTGGGGAACGTGGCGCATACGCAGACGCTTGCCCTGGTGCTCGATCTGCCGATGGAGCGTGTACAGGCGGTTTTATGGGCGGCAATCCGGCTGGAGCTGGTCGCCCACCATGACGGCACCTGCGCGTTCGTTCATGACCGCATCCATGAAGCCGCCTACTCGCTGATCGCCGAACAAGACCGCGCTGCCATGCACCTGCGTATCGGTCGCCTGCTGGCCAACCAAGTGCCGGCCCAGCACCGCGAGGAAGCCATTTTCGAGATCGTCGGGCAGCTCAACCGCGGTGCGACGCTGATCGATGCCCCTGGCGAACGCAAGCAGTTGGCCGAACTCAACCTGCTTGCCGGGCGCCGGGCCAAGGCCGCATCGGCCTACGGATCGGCCTTGGCCTACCTGAGCGTGGGCGAGCAATTACTGGAGGGGCCGTGTGCCGCTTATCCGCATGAATTGAGCTTTGCCCTGGCGCTGAACCGGGCTGAATGCGAGTTTCTCACCGGCCAGCTCGGGTGCGCGGACGCGCGCCTGATCGGCCTGGCTCGGCGCGCCAGGACCACAGCCGAAGGCGTTGCGGTAGCGTGCTTGCATATGGATGTTTGCCTGATGCTCGACCGCAGCGATCGCGCGGTGGCGGTTTGCCTCGCCTGGCTGCGGCAGGTGGGCATCCACTGGGTCGCGCGGCCGAGCGATGACGAGGTACGTGGTGAATATGACCAGATCGCGTTGCGGGTAGGCGCGCGTAGCATCGAGCAGTTGATTGACCTGCCGCTGATGGAGGACGCGACCTCCCTGGCCACCCTGGATGTCTTGTGCAAGCTGTTCGCCCCGGCTGTGCAAACCAATGCCAACCTGGCCTGCCTGACCATATGCAAGGCTGTAAGTTTGAGCCTCGAGCATGGCAACTGTGATGCATCGTGCATGCTCTACGCCAATATCGGGCGGGTGTCCCGGCGCTATGGCGACTACCAGACCGGTTACCGATTCGGGCGTCTTGCTTGCGAGCTGGTCGAGCGGCGCGGCCTGCAACGCTTTGAAGCCAGTACTTTCCTGTGTTTCTCGATGTTCGTGGTGCGCTGGACGCGGCCGGTCAGCGAGTGTCGCGAGTTGCTGCGCCGGGCCTTCGTCGCGGCCAACCGGGTTGGTGACCTGCCGTATGCCGCTTATGTAGGCAATGGGCTGATATCCGATCAGTTGTTCACTGGTGAACCGCTGGGCAGCATGCAACCGGAGGCCGAGCAAGGATTGGCCTACGCAGAAAAAGTGCATTTCGGGCTGGTGATCGACTTCATGAACACGCAGCTGGCGCTGATCCGCACGCTGCGCGGGCAAACGCCGGTGTTTGGAAGTCTGAACGACGAGCACTTCAATGAAGCGCGCTTCGAGCAGCACCTGGACGCTGCTCCGGACCTTGCCTTGGCGGCCGGCAAATACTGGGTGCGCAAGCTGCAGGCGCGCTACCTGGCAGGCGACTATGCGGCGGCCGAAGCCTGTGCGGCGCGGGCCAAGGCGCTTAAATGGGTGATCACCTCGTTTTTCGAGGAGGCGGAGTACCACTTCTTTGCCGCACTGACGCTGGCGGCCGGGCAGAGCGTTGATGATGTCACGTTGCAGGCGTTGGCCGAGCACCATCACGAGCTGCAGACCTGGGCCCGGCAGTGCGCAGAAACCTTCGCCAGTCGGCAGGTGCTGCTGGAGGCCGAAATCGCGCGCTTGCAGGGGCACGTGGTCGACGCCGAGCACCTCTATGAGCAGGCCATCCAGCTCGCGCGTGACAGCGGCTTTGTGCATGTCGAGGCGCTTGCAAACGAATTGGCATCGCGCTTCTACGGCAGCCGCGGGCTTGCCCGGATTGCCCGCGTCTACCTTCGAGATGCGCGTTATGGCTACCTGCGCTGGGGTGCCGATGGCAAGGTGCGCCAGTTGGACAGCCGTCATCGTTATCTGCGCAGCATCGAGCCAGAGCCAGGCCCCACGGCTACCATCGCCACCCCGGTCGAGCACCTGGACCTCGCGACGGTGCTCAAGGTGTCCCGCGCCGTGTCGGGCGAAGTCGATCTGCAGAAACTGATCACCCAAGTGCTGCGCACGGCGATCGAGCAAGCCGGTGCCGAGCGGGGCGTGTTGGTCCGCGCCCGAGGGAGCGAGCCGCATATCGTCGCGCAGGCAAGTGTGGGGCAGGGTGAAGTGATGATTTGCAACGAACCGGTGAGCAGTACGCTGCTGGCCGAGTCCGTGCTTTACCAGGTACTGCGCACGGGGGAAAGTCTGTGCCTGGACGACGCCATGGGTGACGCTGCGTTCATGGCTGACGACTACATCCGCCGATGCTCGGCTCGGTCGCTGCTATGCCTGCCGCTTAGCAATCAGGCGCGGCTGGTTGGGGCGCTGTACCTGGAGAACAATCTCAGTGCCGGCGTGTTCGACCCCGCGCGTATCGCGGTGTTGCGGCTGGTCGCGTCACAGGCCGCCATCTCGCTTGAGAACGCCAGGCTGTATCACGAGGTAGCGGAACGGGAGGCCAAGAATCGCCAGGTACAGGCCGAACTGGCGCATGCCAACCGTGTCGCTACCATGGGCCAGTTGGCCGCTTCGATCGCCCATGAAGTCAATCAGCCGATCGCTGCCACGGTCACCAATGCCAATGCCGCCATCCGCTGGTTGAGCGCAAAGCCACCGGCGCTGGATGAAGTAGGCCTGGGGCTGGGACGGATCATCAAGGACGCCAACCGCGCGGCGCAGGTGCTGGGCCGTATTCGTGAGTTGATCCGCAAAGCCCCGCCGCAGAAGCAGTCGGTGGGCGTCAACGCAGTGGTGCTGGAGATGGTCGACTTTACCCGTGGCGAGGCCGTGAGGGCGAGGGCACAGGTGCATACCGCCCTTGCCGAGGGCTTGCCGCAGGTGCTGATCGACCGCGTGGAGTTGCAGCAGGTACTGCTGAACCTGATCCTCAACGCGCTGGAGGCGATGCTGGAGGTTGAAGGTGCCCGTGAGCTGCAAATAAGCACGGCCCTCGACCAGGAGGGGGTGCGGGTAACCGTGGCGGACAGCGGGCCCGGATTCGTAGCGGAAAACGTAGAGCAGGTTTTCGAGCCTTTTTACACCACCAAGGCGACCGGCCTGGGCATGGGGCTGTCAATATGCCGCTCGATCATCGACAGCCACGGCGGCCGCTTCTGGGCCAGCCCCAAGCAGAGTCCTGGCGCCCAGGTGCAGTTCTCCTTACCGGCGCTTCTGGTTGATTCAGGTCAATAGTTATCAAGCTGTCGGTTGCATGTTTCTTATAGTTCGTATCAGCTAGATGGCAAAGAGAACCTAAGCGTGACGAGCGACTTATCAGCATGCTGATACAGCGACGACCGCTCATGTCCACCTAAGCCCGTTACAGTCGAGCTGTGCGCACAGGGGAGTCTCATTGAAAACGCCAGTGGTCGACGCAGTCGTTGAGCAAACACCAATCCCTGCGCATTCTGTGGCCTGGCACACCCTGCCAGCCGAGCAGGTGACAAACCTGCTTGAGGTCAATGCGCATGTCGGACTGGAGGTTGCCGAGGTTCAAGCCCGTCTTGACCGCGCTGGTTTCAATCGCCTGCCAGAGGCAGCAAGGCGCCCGGCCTGGTTTCGATTCTTGCTGCAATTTCACAACATCCTGATTTACGTGCTTTTAGGATCCGCTGCGATTACCGCGATGCTGCAACATCTGTGGGATACGGTCGTGATCCTGGCGGTGGTGATTGCAAACGCAATCATTGGCTACGTTCAGGAAGGCAAAGCAGAAAAGGCGATGGATGCTATCCGGCAGATGCTGGCACCGCGCGCCGCAGTGATTCGCGCAGGCGAACGCTTGAGTATTGCGGGTGAGGAACTGGTACCGGGCGATATCGTATTGCTGGAGGCGGGAGACAAAGTCCCTGCTGATTTACGCTTGCTGCACGCGAACAGGCTTCACATTCAGGAAGCCATTCTTACCGGTGAATCCGTACCCGTAGAAAAGCATACCCAATCAGTGCCCCTTGGCGCAGCCTTGGGTGATCGTACGTGCATGGCGTTCAGCGGTACGCTCGTGACTTGCGGACAGGCAACAGGCGTTGTAGTGGCTACCGCAGCAGCAGCCGAGATCGGGCGTATCAGCTCTCTGCTTGCAGGTGTAGAAACGCTGACCACCCCGCTGGTGCAGCAAATGAACGTGTTTGCCCGCTGGCTGACGATCCTGATTCTGTTAGTTGGCGGCTTATTGCTCGTGTTCGGCCATTATGTCGGGCACTACGCCTTCACCGAAATCTTCATGGTCGTGGTGGGGATGTCGGTAGCGGCGATACCTGAAGGGCTGCCTGCCGTCCTTACCATTACGCTGGCCGTCGGAGTTCGGGCAATGGCCCGACGCAACGCTATCGTGCGCCGTCTGCCTACCATCGAAACGCTAGGCTCGGTCTCCGTCATCTGCACT
Organism: Pseudomonas sp. FYR_5; assembly: GCF_043106315.1. Lineage (NCBI taxonomy): Bacteria > Pseudomonadati > Pseudomonadota > Gammaproteobacteria > Pseudomonadales > Pseudomonadaceae > Pseudomonas > Pseudomonas sp. FYR_5. The sequence goes on from NZ_JBICMK010000085.1 coordinate 11,958, forward strand.
GACAAAACCGGCACACTGACCCGCAACGAAATGATGGTGGCAACGGTCGTCACGAACGATCTGGTCTTCACGGTCGATGGCGCTGGTTATCAGCCTGTGGGAAGCATCAGTCTTGCTGATCGGTCAATTGACCTGTCGTCTCACCCCGCGCTGTCGGACCTGGGACGAGCAGCAGGTCTTTGCAATGATGCCGTACTGCGTCTGCATGACGATGTATGGACGGTGGAAGGTGATCCGATGGAGGGGGCCTTGCTGGCATTCTCCGGAAAAACCGGAATCGATCGAGATGAAGATCGTCGGGCTTGGCCTCGCACTGATGCCATACCGTTTGACGCTAAACACCGCTTCATGGCGACACTGCATCACAACCATGATGGACAAGCTTTTATCTACGTGAAAGGTGCGCCAGAGCAGCTACTGGCCATGTGCACGCATCAGCTTGCAAGCACTCGCGAGACTGAACCGCTCAATGTGGACTACTGGCACGCAAAGGCGAACGCCATTGCTGCCAAGGGGCAGCGTGTATTGGCGTTTGCAGTAAGGCCGGTTCGGACCGAGCACACCGTGTTGGCGTTCGGGGACGTGCAAGGAAAGTTGACGTTGCTGGGCATGGTCGGTCTGATTGATCCACCTAGACCCGAGACGTTAGAGGCGGTTCAGCAATGCCAAAAAGCGGGCATTGCCGTAAAAATGATCACTGGCGATCATGACGGTACCGCCGCCGCTATCGGTCGCCAGATAGGTCTGCAAAATCCCGACAAGGTGCTGACTGGCGTGGACCTGGACGCCATGAACGATGCCGCCCTCAAGGAGGCGGTAAAGGGCATCAACATTTTTGCTCGCACCAGCCCCGAACATAAGCTCAGGTTGGTAATGCTGCTGCAATCGAATGGCATGACAGTGGCCATGACCGGCGATGGCGTTAACGACGCACCGGCGCTAAAGCGTGCCGACGCCGGTATAGCCATGGGTGGAAAAGGCAGTGAGGCCGCCAAGGAGGCCGCAGACCTGGTGTTGGCCGATGACAACTTCGCCTCCATCGTCGCTGCAGTACGCGAAGGCCGAACAGTCTATGACAACATCAAGAAAGTGTTGAGCTGGACGCTGCCTACCAACGCAGGCGAGACCATGACCATCATTGTCGCGCTGCTCCTCGGCATTACGCTGCCGGTGACGCCGATACAGATTCTGTGGATCAACCTGATAACCGCAGTGACCCTCGGCATCGCGCTCGCGTTCGAGCCCACCGAAGAAAACACCATGCTCAGACTGCCCCGTTCACGTAAGGAACCACTCATAAGCGGAGCCCTGGTCTGGCATATGGTGCTTGTTTCCATTCTTTTCCTCTGTGGTGTTTATGGCATTTTTTCGTATGCACTCGACCGTGGCTACTCTGTTGAGTTGGCCCGCACCCTCGCGGTGAACACGTTAGTCGTGATGGAAATATTCCACCTGTTCTTCATTCGTAACCTCTACAGCACATCGCTTACCTGGAAGGGTATTCGCGGCACCAAGGTCGTGTGGATGACCGTCATGGTGATTACCTTCGCTCAGTTCGCCATCACGTATGCGCCACCGCTGCAAAAGGTATTTGCAACGGAGGCAATCCCCTTCCTTGATGGCCTGCTGATCATCGGGGTTGGCGTTGCGCTATTTGCGGTTATCGAGATAGAAAAACAGATTCGAATCCGCTTGTCCGAGTAGAACGGGTTGAATGCTGGCGGCACCCGGAACGACAAGCACCTTCATGACCTGAAAGAGGATTTGGAACATGCACAAAATACTGGTTGCGGTCGATGGTTCCGAGCATTCGGAACGCGCCGTGCGTTACCTTATTGGGCTTATCCAGGAGGGTGGGTTGCTGGGCGGCAATGTTGAGGTACATCTGTTGAATGTACAGCCACTTTTACCCACTCGAATCGCAAATCGCATGAGCGAGGATGAGCGTGATCGCTACTATGGGGATAGAAGTGCCGAGGATTTACGAAAGGCTGAGGTGCTTCTGAAGCAAGAAGGGATTGCATTCGCACTCCATACCCTGCAAGGCGATGCAGCCAGTCAAATTGTGGCGTGTGCGCATTTCCTTGGATGTGACAGCATCATCCTGGGTTCGCATGGCAATGGTTTTTTGGCAGGGATTTTTCTGGGGTCTGTCGCGGCAAAGGTGATTCAGCTCTCGGATTTACCCATCACCTTGGTCAAATAAGAGATCGTGGTGCGCGTTCAGTTGACCGAGCCGGCCATTGCTCACTCCAGGATCCTGGCTTGTCGGCTCGCTGCGCTATTGCTAGTGTCGATCTATGACTGACTATTGCCTCACCTCGACTACCACCACCACGACCGCTGAAAGCGGAGCGTGCGAGGTGTCGTGAGCCAATAGCAAACGAACTTCAAAGGCCCGCCAGCGATGGACAGGGCCTTTTTATGGCTCCCTTGTGTCGCTGGTTCAAACGCAAGGAGATGCACCCATGTACGCCCTGTTGATACTCGATATCCAAGTCGGGCTTGTTCACGGCCCGGAAAAACCATGGCGCTGCGAAGCGTTGTTGGAAACAGTGAATACCCTGATGGACAAGGCACGCAGCGCTGGCGCTCCGATATTTCTCGCGCGCCACATCGGGCCCGCGGGATCTCCAATCGAACCAGACAGCCCGTTGACGATGGTTGCGCAAGAACTGAAGCTTCTGGGTGGAGAGGTGGTATTCGAAAAGCGGCGACCCAACGCCTTCGAAATGACTGGCCTGGCGGACAATTTGCGGTCTCGCGGGGCTACCGGTGTGGTCATCACTGGCATGAAAACTCAATACTGTGTAGACAGCACCTGCCGTGCTGCTCGTGACCTTGGCTTTGATGCAGTACTTGTCGCCGAAGGTCATACCTGTTCAGACACGCCAATGATGAAAGCTAAGGACATCGTTGCCCATCACAATGCAACGCTTGACGGGCCGTTCTGCCGGCTAGTTCGGGCAGAGGAGTGGCACTTCTAGCAGAGCCCGAAACTACAGGAATGCACGTTACTTGCCATCCTGAGCAACTCATCGAACCCAATCGTGGATCTGCCACCTTTACTCGATACGGTGGCAGACCCAAGTCCTAAAGGCCGCTCAATGGGAATGCCGCGGCATCCCACCTTCACGGGCGATCACACGCATGTGCAGGGTGGCCGGTTCCAGGCAACCACCGGTGGACAACTGCCCGACCAATTGGCGGTAGAGCTCTTGCCACGGAGTCTGAGAGGCTGGAATGTTCGGCTTCCAGGCAGCGCGACGGCGCGCCACTTCGTTATCGTCTACCAGCAGGTCGACGCGACGCTGGTTGAGGTCGACACGCAGCAAGTCATTGGTCTGAAGCAGTGCCAGGCCGCCACCGACCGCCGCTTCCGGCGACATGTTAAGAATCGACGGGCTGGCCGAGGTGCCGCTCTGGCGACCGTCGCCGAGGCACGGCAACGAGTCGATGCCCTTTTTGATCAGCGCCGCCGGTGGCGCCATGTTGACCACCTCAGCACTGCCCGGGTAACCCACGGTGCCGGCGCCACGGATCACCAGGATGCAACGCTCGTCGATGTCCAGTGCTGGGTCGTCGATGCGGGCGTGGTAGTCCTCGGGGCCCTCGAACACGATGGCCCGCGCCTCAAAGCTGTTTTCCTTGCCTGGCTCGGACAGATAGGTCTTGCGGAAGGCTTCGCCGACTACCGACATCTTCATGATTGCGCTGTCGAAAAAATTGCCGCTGAGGACGATGAAACCAGCGCTGTGTTTGAGCGGCTCGTCGAACGGCAGGATCACGTCGCGGTTGCTGGTGACGGTGTCGCTGACCACCTCGCCGACGGTCTTGCCACTGACCGTGGCGCAGGCTTCATGCAGGCGACCTGCCTTACGCAGCTCGTGCATCACCGCCGGTACGCCGCCGGCACGGTGGAAACCTTCGCCCAGGTACTTGCCGGCCGGCATGCAGTTGACCAGCAGCGGCACGTCTTCACCGATGCGCTGCCAGTCGTCGAGCGACAACTCGATGCCCATGTGCCGGGCAATGGCGATCAAGTGGGGCGGGCAATTGCTTGAGGCGCCAAGGGCCGAGGCTACTGCGATGGCGTTCTCGAATGCTTCGCGGGTCATGATCGATGAGGGGCGTACGTCTTGCATTACCAGTTCGCAAATGCGTCTGCCGGTGACGTAGGCCATTTGCCCGCGTTCCCGATAGGGCGCGGGGATGCTGGCGCAACCGGGCAGCGACATGCCCAGGGCTTCGGCCAGGGCGTTCATCGACAGCGCCGTGCCCATGGTGTTGCAGTGGCCTACCGACGGTGACGCGGCGGTGGTCATTTCCATGAAACCTTCGTAGTCGATTTCACCGGCAGCCATCAGATTGCGCGCATGCCACAGCACCGTGCCCGAGCCGATCAGTTGGCCCTTGTGATGGCCGTCTAGCATTGGTCCGCCGGACAGCACAATGGCCGGCAGGTCGGTGGTGGCGGCGGCCATCAGGCAGGCTGGAGTGGTCTTGTCGCAGCCGGTGGTCAACACCACACCATCCAGCGGGTAGCCGTGGAGGATCTCCACCAGCCCCAGGTACGCCAGGTTGCGGTCGAGCGCGGCGGTTGGCCGACGACTCTGTTCGGCGATCGGGTGCACCGGGAACTCCATCGGAATGCCGCCCGCATCACGGATACCGGCCTTGACCCGCTGAGCCAGTTCCAGGTGATGGCGGTTGCATGGCGTCAAGTCGCTTCCGGTCTGGGCGATGCCGATGATCGGCCGCCCCGATTGCAGTTCAGCGCGGGTCAGGCCGTAGTTCATGTAACGCTCCACGTACAGCGCGGTCATGTCGGCGTGGCTCGGGTCGTCGAACCATTGCTGACTGCGTAGCGAGCGTTTTGGGGTATCGGTCATATCGATCTCTCTTGTATTTTTGGCCACTGGTTAGCGTTGCGGCACACCGACGCCTAAATGGCTGTGTTGGGATGAAGCCGCACTTCCCACTGCGTCGTCCAGTGCCGTCAGGTCGCGGCCACGGGTTTCGATGGACAGCCAGGTGCCGATCAAGGTCAGCCCAGTCAGCGCCAGGGTGTATAGCGCCAGCACCCAGTAGGCACCACCGGCCAGACCGACCAGGAATATGCCCAGGAGCGGTGCCACGCCGCCGGACAGCATCGCGCCGATTTCTCGGGACAGAGCCACGCCGGAGTAGCGGTAGCGGTTGCCGAACAGTTCGGTGAAATGCGCACACTGTGCCCCGAGCATGCTATTTGCAGCCAGGGTGAAGCCACCTATCACCGCGATGTACACCAATGTCGAATTGCCGCTGTCGATCATCCACCACGAGGGAAACGCCCACAACGCGCCGAACAAGGCGCCGCCACGGTACACCGCCAGGCGTCCGATACGATCGGACAGAGCGCCGAACAATGGGGTGGTGAATACGCTGAGGATACTGGCGACGAGCACCGCATTGGTGCCAATGGTGGCCAGGTTGGCACCTTCCTCGCTGAGATGGCTGCTGGCGAAACCGGTAAGGAAGGCGATGGATACAGTGGCATAGAGGGTCGAGCAGCCCGTTTCGGCCATGCGCATCAACGTAGTCGCTGCCAGTGGCCGACGTGCATTACGCAGCACGGCGCGCATCGGCGATTCGATCACTTGCTGGTTCTGGCTGAGCTGCTGGAACACCGGGCTTTCCTTGAGCTTGAGGCGGATCCAGATGGCCATGAATATCAGCACTACGCTGGCCAGGAAGGGGATCCGCCAGCCCCAGTCGAGCAATTCTTCCTGTGTCAGCGAGCTCTGCATCACGCGGAAAGTGATAGTGGCAAGGGCCAGGCCGCTGAATACCCCAATGAAGGGCAGGGCGGCATAGAACCCTCGTCGCTCCCGCGGAGCCAGTTCGGCCATGAGTGTCGCCGCGCCGGTCTGTTCGGCACCCGCACCGAAACCTTGCAGCAGGCGCAGCAATACCAGTAGCACAGCACCCGTGGCGCCAGTCGGTAGCAGGCCAATCAGGGTAGTAGCTGTACCCATCAGGGCAATGGTCAGCAACAAGACCAGCTTGCGCCCTTTGCGGTCACCCAGCGAGCCAAAGAAAAGCCCGCCGAACGGTCGCGCCAAGAATCCTGCACCATAGGTGGCGAAACTGGCGAGCAATGCGCCAGTGGTGCCGAGGGTGGGGAAGAATATATGGCCGAAGACAAGTGCCGCGGCTAGCCCATAAATGGCGAAATCGTAGTACTCCAGAGCACTGCCGATTGCGCCGGTATAGATCGCCCGGCGCAGCTGACGGGGGTCGGGCACGACGTCCTTGGCTTGGGTTTGCATGTATTGCCTCGCTTTTTTGTTGTTATGGACCCGGCGGAAATCCTGAGTGTCGCTACTTCAGGAGTCCTCGAGCGGCTAGGTTGTGCATCATCGCGCCGAGACCGAACGTCCAAGGGCGAGCTTGGTCGCTTGTCGTGACTTGGTTATGCAGTTGGCCCAGGAACGGGCTGGCAATGCGCACGTGGTCGTCGGGTTTGTGCGTGAAGCCGGCACCCGGCTGGTCGCGGTCCTCGGTGGGGGCGAAAAGCGTGCCGAGGAACAGCATGAAGCCGTCTGGGTACTGATGATTTTCGTTGAGGGTCTGCCGCACTAGATCTTCGGGGTCGCGGCTGATCTGGTCCATCGAACTGCTGCCAAGCAGGCGGTAGCCATCGCGACCCTGGACTTCCAGATCGACCACGCAGCGGCGCACAGTGTCCAAGTCGAAGGTCTCATCGAACAGGCGAATGAACGGGCCGACGGCGCAAGAGGCGTTATTGTCCTTGGCCTTGCTCAGCAGCAGTGCGCTGCGGCCCTCGAAGTCGCGCAGGTTGACGTCGTTGCCCAAGGTCGCGCCATGAATCCGGCCGCGGCTGTCGACCGCCAGCACCACCTCCGGTTCGGGGTTGTTCCATGCCGATTTCGGGTGCACGCCGATTGCGTTGCCGCTGCCGACAGCTGCCAACACCGGGGCTTTGGTAAATATTTCCGCATCCGGACCGATCCCGACCTCCAGGTATTGGGACCACATTCCCTTTTCCAGCAGCAGTGCTTTCAACGCCATGGCCTGTTGAGAGCCTGGCCGCACCGCACGCAAGTTGTCACCGATCACCGTGCGCACTGTGGCACGCACCGCTTCGGCTTTGCTGGCGTCGCCGCCGGCTTGCTCCTCGATCACCCGTTCGATCATGCTGGCGGCGAATGTCACGCCTGCGGCCTTGATGACTTGCAGGTCGACTGGCGCGAGCAGATAGGGCTTGCTGGCATCGAAGGCGGCACCGCTGTTGCTCAGCAGCGCCTCGACGCTACCCAGAAACTGGCCCGGCGTGCTGCGTACTGCCTGTAGCGGATCTTCATGCTCAAGCAACTGACTGAGGGTGGCGAAGCGTTCGGAGAGGTCGAACACACCGTCATTACGCAACACTATCGGCGAGGGGCCGCCGGGTTCACCGGGTGTCCAGGCACGGCCGACAAGGGTGCCGGCCAGGTTGTCCTCGGGAAGAGTATTAGCGGAAGTGAGCGTTATCGGCATGGCATCTAGGTCTCCTGGATCTGAAAGCTGAACGCTAGGGCAAACCGTGCGATAAACTCCAATGGCATCTTTTCACTATTCGATAACATGTGGTTATTGCCCAAAGGTGGATTCATGTCGGACCTATCTTTTTCTCACGTCTGCAACTGGCTTAAATTCCGCCACCTTCTGCTCATCGACACACTCGGCCGCACACACAACATGCATCTGGCAGCTCAGCAGATGAACCTCAGCCAGCCGGCGATCAGCAAGATGCTCAAGGAGATCGAGAACCTGCTCGGCTTCGCCCTGTTCGAGCGTCTGCCACGCAGCATGCCGCCCACCGCCCTGGGCGAGCAGGTGGTGCGCTATGCCCAGGTCGCACTCAATGATGCACGCACCTTCGTCGACCAGATCGACAGCCTGCGCCAAGGCGGCCACGGGCATCTGAAGGTTGGCGGCATCTTTGCCGCCACCGCCGTGGCGCTGCCAGAAGCCATCGTCGAGATCAAGCAGCGCAAGCCGTTGCTATCGATTGAGGTGGTGGAGCAGACCAGCGACCATCTCATGGCGATGCTGGAGGACAAGAACCTGCACCTGGCGGTAGCACGATTCACCGATGTGGCGCAGCACCAGCGCTTCGACTTCCAGCCGCTGGCGCCGGAGCCGTTCTGCTTCGTGGTCAACGACCAGCATCCTTTGAGCGATGCCGGGCCGGTGACCCTGCCTCAGCTGCTTGAGTGGCCGTGGATCCTCTACCCGAAGGGCACGCCAATTCGTGGTCGTATGGAACGCGCGTTCGCCGAGGCCGGGGTCGCGGTGCCGCGCAACACCATCGACACCATTTCAATGCAGACCTTCCTCAAGGTGCTGTTGGGCGGCCCGATGATCGGCATGCTGCCCCAGGCGATGGTCGAGCCACACATTGACAGCGGGGTACTTATCAACCTCGATACGCCGTTGCACCTGGATCCCCAGGATTACGGCATCTTGACCCGCAAAGGCGAGCCCTTGACCGGAGCGGCGTTGGAGTTTGCCGAGATACTGCTGGCCAACGCACGAAGGGTGCAGTCGGACTGATAACAAGCGGTTATCAAATGATCCCCAAAAGCCATTGGGCAAGAATCGCAGAGCCGCATAGATTAGTGCCCACTGTCTTACGCGACGCGAAGGTACCCTTCATGACTTCATTTGCAGGCCAACAATTCATCGGCGGTAGCCGACGTGCTAACGGGACTGCTTCATTGCATAGCGTGGATGCGCACACCGGGCAGGCGCTACCTGGTGCGTTTTTCCAGGCTACCGAGCAAGAAGTGGATGCGGCTGCTCTAGCCGCTGCCGCTGCCTATCCGATCTACCGGGCGTTGCCCGCTCTGCGCCGGTCCGAATTCCTCGATGCCATTGCCGATGCGCTGGATGCGCTGGGCGATGACTTCATTGATACCGTATGTAGCGAGACCGCCTTGCCAGCAGCAAGAATCTTGGGCGAGCGGGCGCGGACCAGCGGTCAGTTGCGGTTGTTTGCCTCGGTGTTGCGCCGAGGTGATTTCGCCGCTGCGCGTATCGACCGCGCACAGCCCCAGCGCACCCCGCAGCCACGGCTGGACATCCGCCAGTGCCGCATGGGCCTGGGGCCGGTGGCGGTATTTGGCGCCAGTAACTTCCCTCTGGCGTTTTCCACCGCCGGTGGCGATACCGCCGCAGCCCTGGCTGCAGGCTGCCCAGTGGTGTTCAAGGCCCACAGCGGCCACATGGGGACTGCGCAATGGGTGGCCGAGGCGATTGTAGGGGCCGCCGAGCGTTGTGGCATGCCTGCCGGCGTGTTCAACATGATTTTCGGCGGTGGCGTGGGTGAGGCCTTGGTCAAACACCCTGCCATACAGGCGGTTGGTTTCACCGGTTCGCTCAAGGGCGGCCGTGCCCTTTGCGACATGGCCGCGGCGCGGCCACAACCGATCCCGGTTTTCGCCGAAATGAGCAGTATCAACCCGGTGCTGGTGTTGCCCGGCGCGCTGGCGGTTCGCGGCGAGGCCGTGGCCTGCGAGTTGGTCGCCTCGGTGGTACTTGGGTGTGGGCAGTTCTGCACCAATCCCGGTTTGATACTGGGCGTGCGCTCTCCCGAATTCAGCACCTTTGTCGAACACATGCGTGTGCAGGTAGCCGACCAGTCACCGCAACCCATGCTCAACAAAGGCACCTTGGCCAGCTATGCCCACGGTGTGGCCACCCTCAAGGCACTGCCCGGCATTCGCCATCTGGCGGGTGCCGAACAGCAGGGCAACCAGGCCTGGCCGCAACTGTTCGCGGCAGATGCGCGGTTGCTGCTTGAGGGTGAGCCGTTACTGCAAGAAGAAGTCTTTGGCCCGGCCACGGTGGTGGTCGAACTGGCCGACCAGGCCCAGTTGCTTGCTGCACTGCATGCACTGGGCGGGCAACTGACCGCCACGCTGATCGGCGAGCAGAGCGATCTGGCCGCTGCCGCGCCACTGGTAGCGGTACTGGAGCAGAAGGCCGGTCGGATCCTCGTCAACGGCTACCCGACCGGTGTCGAGGTCTGCGACGCCATGGTGCACGGCGGCCCGTACCCAGCCACTTCTGACAGCCGTGGCACCTCAGTCGGCACACTGTCGATCGACCGCTTCCTGCGCCCGGTGTGCTACCAGAACTTCCCCGATGCGCTGTTGCCCGAAGCCCTGCGCGACGCCAATCCACTAGGGCTGCTGCGGCTGGTCGATGGTCAGCCCAGCCGCGAAGCGATTCGCTGACAGGTACTACCATCGGGCACTCGTGCCCGATGCTCTCTAAATAACAACAATCAGGCGTGCACGACATGCCAAGAGGTTGGTTATGGCTCATCAAGTTGTCGACCCCATGCGCGATCAGGCTTTCGAAGATCGCACCTATCGCAAGGTAATCATACGAATCCTGCCTGTCCTGTTGCTGTGTTACATGGCGGCCTATCTCGACCGGGTGAACATCGGCTTCGCGAAACTGAGCATGCTGGAGGATCTGCAGTTCAGTAATACGGTCTATGCCTTGGGCGCGAGCGTTTTCTTCTGGGGTTACTTTCTGTTTGAAGTACCGAGCAACTTGTTGCTGCATCGATACGGCGCGCGGTTCTGGATCGCCCGCATCATGCTGAGCTGGGCCATCATCTCCATGGCTGTCGCATTTACCCAGCCACTTGCCGCGTTCTTCCATGTCGAGTCCAGTACCATGTTTTACGTGCTGCGCTTCCTGCTCGGGATCTGTGAGGCAGGCTTCTTCCCTGGAGTGATTCTTTACCTCAACTACTGGTTCCCGACCCATCGGCAAAGCCGGGTGATGTCTGGTTTCCTGATGGCAATGCCTGTCAGCCTGACGCTGGGTGGCATTTTGTCTGGTTGGCTCATGACCAGCATGGATGGCTGGCACGGTATGGCGGGTTGGCAGTGGATGCTGCTGGTCGAGGGTGTACCGTCGGTGATCATGGCGGCCATCGTTTATTGCTGCTTGTGCGACAACATCGACAAGGCGGCTTGGTTGTCCCAGCAGGAAAAGGAACTGCTCAAAGCCAACTTGAAGCAAGAGGAGTACGGCAAGGTTTCACGCCTCAAAGATGTCTTCTTCAGCCCACGTGTTTGGTTGCTCGTATTCATCCTGCTCACGTTCAACACAGGTTTTTATGGCCTGGCCTTCTGGATGCCCTCGATCATCAAGAGCGCGGGAGTGACCAGCACCCTGGAAATCGGCTTGCTGACCGCCATCCCCTATGGCGTTGCGGTGATCGCCATGTTCCTCAACGCGCGCCATTCCAACCGCACTGGAGAGCGTCGGCTGCATGCCGCGATCCCGGCGTTCATCGGTGGCTGCGGGTTGATCCTGAGTGCTGTTTTTGCACACAACGTTGTCCTTTCAATCGTGTTCCTGACCGTGGCGGCATCCGGGGTGCTTAGCCTGATGCCTATCTTCTGGACGTTGCCGGGCACGGTGCTCTCAGGTGTCGCAGCGGCGGCAGGCATTGGCATGATCAACGCGTTCGGCAACCTGTCCGGTTTCACCGGTTCGATGATTACAGCAGTGGCGGAGAACCTCACCGGCGACATCAACAACGGCACTTATGTCTTGGGCCTGTGCCTGTTCATCAGTGGAGCATTGATCATGGCGATCCCCGCCGCGATGTTGAAGCGGCCTGACTCGCAGCCCCGCGCGCAGTTGAACCTGGAGGCAGCATGAACATCAATCACCGGGCAAGCCCGCGGCATGCCCTGCTGATGTTGGCGCCGTTGCTCGACGAGCACGAAAGTCAGCTCGCCAGGCAGTTCGACTTGGTACGCGCTTTTGATTCGCATGCCTTGGCGGCTGTTCTAGCCGACCGGCCGGAACGTTTCCGTGCGCTGGTGACCAACGGAGTAGTGGGGGCGCCAACCCCAGTCATGCGCGCACTGGTCAACCTGTCATTGATCGCTGTCAACGGTGTGGGCGTTGATTGCATTGATCTGGGCCAGGCGAAAGCCCGCGGCATTCAGGTCGAAACGACAGTCGATATCCTCACGGATGCCGTGGCGGACCAAGCAGTAGCTTTGCTCTTGAGCTTGCTGCGCCAGGTTTGCGTGGCTGACCGCTTCGTTCGGGCGGGCCTGTGGCGCGAGGCCGCATTCCCATTGCTAGGCACCACGTTGCGAGGGCTGCGCGTCGGCATCATAGGTCTCGGCCGTATCGGCCAAGCGATTGCCAGTCGCCTATTACCGTTCGGAGCCAAGCTGGCGTATCACAATCGCAATGAACTGCAGGGCTGCAGTTACACCTATTACCCCGACGCTTGCAGCCTGGCCGCGGACAGCGACATTCTTATCCTCGCTGCCGCAGGAGGAAGTGCGACGTCACGCCTGGTCAATGCGCCAGTGCTGGAAGCGCTTGGCGCGAAAGGGATGATTGTAAACGTGGCGCGGGGAAGCGTGATCGACGAAGCGGAGCTGGTTGCTCGATTGCAGGATGGGCGACTTGCAGGGGCGGCCTTGGACGTGTTCGCAAATGAACCGCAGGTGCCCACCAGCTTGTTTGACCTGGATAACGTAGTGCTTCAGCCGCACATAGGCAGCGCTACGCTGCAGGCTAGGAAGGCTATGGGGGACTACGTCGTTACTGCGATTTGTCGAAGTACACTTTGAAGGAAAGGCAATACGGCAAGCTTGGGCCATTGAACATGACTGCTTGTTCAAATCGATGTCCAGTTTGGGTCGTATAGTGACGGTCATACCTCGACCGTCGCTATATATTTTGAGACCTCTGTTTGCTCCGCCATCTCCAATGCGTCATCGACTTCAACCCTCGCTATGGAGCCGTCTCAGCAGCTACCAGACACATTGAAGATCTGAGTGAGCCCTTGATGGTAAGTCGTGACTTTGAAATCGGGAAAACGCTGCTTGTACTTCGAAGAATCGAACAGGTTGTCGTGCTCGTACCGTGGCAGCAGCTCCCGCAGCTCACGAACTTGCTTGGATATCAGGCCTACAGCTGTCAGGGTCAATTTGCCTAGAATTTTATAAGTAGCGTCCTTGCCAGAGATCTGAGAAGCCAGCGTGACAAGTTGTTTGTAGGTCAGCCGCTCATCGTCACAGGGCAGGTGCCAGGTTTGCCCGAACGCATCTGGCGTGTTCCCCAGCGCTGCCAGTGCCCGGCTTGCATCCGGCGTCCAGATGAGTGTTCGCTGAGTATCGTCTCGCACAGGGACGCGTGGCGTCTTGCCGGCCTTCATGTTGTCGAGGACCAGGGTATTGGTGATGCTCTGCGTTTTGCCGGGCCCATAGAACTCTGGAGCTCGCCCTATGACCACAGGAATGTCGCCTCGCGCCATCTCCTGCAACACCATCGATGCCATTCGCGCACGAACCTGCCCTTTACGACCGACCGGTTCGAAGGGCGTGTCCTCCGTCAGCAGACGATCATCCTGCGGGTACATATACGTGTTGTCGAAATAGACGAAGCTGGCATCGGATGCGCGAGCCGCATCAAGCGCGTTTCGCAGCATCACTGGGAATTGCGTTTCCCAAAGCTGTGTATCTGGCGGAAGTCCGGCCGTGAAATAAACGATGCTGCTACCCTTTACGGCCTTGGCCGCCTGGCTGGCGTCTAGCAGGTCCGCCGCAATCAGCGTGTCAGAGTCGCTGACTTTGCGCGGATTACGGCTGACCAGCCTGATATCTTCGGTAAATGTCCGGTTCAGTTCCCGTGCCAGCTCTATGGCTATCTGGCCAGTTGCGCCTAAAACGGTTTGCATTTGGTCTCCTGGAAACCTCGGTAGAAGGTTTCTCTCTACTAACTGCGATGATGATGGCCCGTTTACGTATGCCGGGCGCGACGCTGTGGCTGCCGCCCTTGGGCGCGGTACAGCAAAGTCCATGTAGCCCAGGTATTTACCTTAGGCTTAAAGTAAACTTTAAGGTCAAGTCCTTATCGTAAGAGTAGGCGCGGGATGGCGGGTTGGGCCGATTTGATCAGGCCCACGATTGGAGATTCGTAATCGAAGTTGGCTCTCGGGTGCCCGGGGGGTTAAAGTGAGCTTTAAGGTCAGAACTTCTGTGAAGGTGTGGTATGAGGATTGGAGCGCTTGCGAAAATCACGGGTCTTGCCGCTTCGCGCATCCGTTTCTACGAGGCAAGTGGGCTGATTCAATCAGTTGAGCGAAAGGCCAATGGCTACCGCGACTATTCAGATGATGCCGTCTGGATACTGGAGATGATCACCAGCGCACAGGCAGCAGGGTTTACCCTGGAAGAAATCCGGCACCTGTTGCCGATGAGTTCGCAAGGTTGGCGTCATGACGAGCTACTTTCCGGGTTGAAGCGCAAGGTCGAGGAGATCGAGGTGCTGCAGCAACGCTTGGCTCGCAACAAGGAGCAGTTGCTGATGGTGATCGACGGCATTGAAAGCAAGCCAGACGGCATGCCGTGCGTAGACAACACCCAACGGGTGCTTGGCCGTCTGCGCGAAGACATCGCTTTGAACAAGGTGGGCGCTTCACCTGCCAAGTGAAGCATGCCAGCGTCTGATGCGGAGCAGGGCGCCGGCTCAGGGGCCGGCGCTGATACAGCGTTCAGTCACCGCTATTCAGTGCTGCCAGCGGCTTCGGAGCATAGAGGGCGCTCTGGAATTCAGGCACGTATTCGTATTTCACCATCTTGCCCAACTTCAAAGAACGGATGTAGGTCGACAGGCTACCGTCGCCGAGCACCAGGTGAGCCGAGTCAGCGCTCATGCTCGATCCATGACGGGTCTGCCGAGACGTCGCATAGCCATAACTCAGCTGTCCAGCGTGATCGAGGTTGGTGAAGCTGTTAGTCACCAGGCCGGCTTCACTGGATACGTCCTCGAGCTTTCTTGCCTTAAAGACGACGTCAATGTTGCCAGTCTGCGCGTCGACGATGTCATAGGACACGGTCGCGGCGTCCTCTCGGCGGTTGATCTCTGTCAGCCATTTCGGCAGGTTGTAGCCCACTACGCCACGGACACGGGCAAGCTCGGTATTTACCGGCAATTTGAGCACGTAGCCCCAGAAGTCCTTGGACATGGATTGTCCGATCAAGCTGAATGGCCCGAGATTGGACTTGCCTGGTTTGTTGGTGATGATCGACAAGGCAATTTCGTTGTAGCTGTCGTTGTCGCAATAATCGTAGGTGTAAGCCGTGAACGCTACCAGGCCGCGGCCTGGCCATACCTGCAGGGGTTGAACCTGCTTGAGTACTTCGGCAGGCATCAGCTCGCGCAGGCGATCGAGGTCTGCGGTGTAAACGGCTGTAAACCGGCTGTTCTTGTAGTAGAAGTTGGGCGAGTACGACTCGAAGCCCATATCGACCTTGGTCTTTTCCAGGCCTTTGAACCAACGGAGGTCCATGCCTGGCGCTTCGGCCTGGATCACCGACAGGGGAGGGTTGGAGCGGTATCGGTCGTACAAACCGCCTTTGACGACGGGGACCTGGTGGCCTGCGATCTCTATCATCGCGGTTTCGGCATGCTTGGGGATGCCGGTCGTGTCCGCCAGGGTGGCGTTGCTAATGGGTGTCAGGAGTGCACCTGCCACTGCGGCGACGGTTCCGAGTTTCACTTTTCAGTCTCTCCGGTGAATTGCATCACGCATTGATGAATGCGACCAGGCATCTCGCTTGGCGCCGAACTAGGTGGACCTTACACACGCACCTTAACTTTAAACTTAACTTTAATGTCAAGGCGCTGTTGGTGGGCTTTATCCGCCACTGGACCTGCTGTCATGGCCGGGGGCGCAAGGTGTAGGCGAGGGCTAAATCAGCCAGTTTTCCGAAAGGTGCCCGGAGCAGCCTTGGCAAGTTCCAACGACCTTGCACGAACACGCCCTTGGCATGACTCATCGAGCGAAAACCTTCGATACCGTGGTAAGCCCCCATGCCACTGGGACCCACGCCGCCGAACGGCAGGTCGTCCACCGCGACGTGCATCAGGGTGTTGTTGATGCCGACGTTGCCGGAGGTGGTGCACCTGAGCAGCGCTTCGCTGTCGGCCCCCACATTGCCGAAGTAGTAGAGCGCTAGCGGACGTGGCCTGGCATTTATATGGCCGATCGCTTCGTCGAGGGAGCGGTAGGTACGCACCGGTAGCAAAGGCCCGAAGATTTCTTCGCGCATGACCAGTGCATCGTCACCAGCCCCCACGATCAGCACCGGAGCCAGTGTCCGCGGTCGCTCTGCCGCGCGCTCTGGTGTCACACCAGTCTCGATCACCTTGGCGCCCCTGGTACGGGCGTCTTCGACCAGCGACTGCAACCGCGTGTAGTGCCTGTCGCTGACGATGGAGGTGTAGTCCGGGCTGGTCGGGCCTTGCGGATAACTACGGGCGACAGCCGCGCGGTACTGGGAGATGAACTCATCCAGGTCATCCTCATGGACCAGCGCGTAGTCCGGTGCCACGCAGGTCTGGCCGGCGTTGGCCAGTTTGCCGAAGACGATGCTGTCGAGGGTGTTGCGTCCGGCATGCCCAGGGGCCACGACCACAGGGCTTTTGCCGCCCAGTTCAAGGGTCAGCGGCACAAGGTTGTCACTCGCCGCCCGCATCACCATCCGGCCAACCTGGGTACTGCCGGTGAACAACAGGTGGTCGAAGGGTAAAGCGCTGAAGCTTGCGCCTATCTCAGGGCCGCCGAGTATCACCGCCACCTCTTCGACGGTAAAACTGCCCGCCAGAATGCGCTGAATCAGCTCACTGGTACGTGGCGTCAGTTCGGAGGGCTTGATCATCACCCGATTGCCAGCCGCCAGTGCGGTGGCCAGGGGGATGAAGGTCAACGCTATTGGGTAGTTCCACGGCGCCATGACGCCGATAACGCCTTTGGGCTGGTACTCCACATGCGCGCGGCCAGTGCGGTGAAACGCCGCGACATGACGACGCTCGGGTTTCATGAAGCGGCGTAGGTGCCGCAACAAGTAATCGATGGACTGGACCACGCCAAGCAGTTCCATGATGTCTGTCTCATGCCTTGAGCGGTTGCCGAAATCGGCGCTGATCGCTTCTTCCACGTCGCGGCGATGGGCAAGCACCGCCGCGCGCAACTTGATCAGGTTGGTTTTGCGTCGCTCAACGCTGGGTGGCCCGTCATTGAGAAACGCACTCCGCTGCTGTTCCAGCATGGTTGCGGCGTCGATATCTGGGATGGATGTTGCGGCGACAGTCATCTTGCACCTCTCAAGGTCATTGCGATGTAGACACTGTAAACTTGATTTCCGCCGATCATAGGAAGACAATGTGTTCACTGTCAACATGAGGGGAGCAGCCGTATGTCATCCGATGAAATTTGCGAAGCAAAGCCCTACCACCATGGCGATTTGCGTCGCACCATCATCGACACTGCTTTGGCCACCCTGAAAGAACAGCGAGGCTGGCAATTCACCCTGCGCGAAATAGCCCGGCGAGCCGAAGTGAGCCACTCGGCTCCATATCGGCATTTTCCGGACAAGGGGGCGCTGCTCCACGAGTTGGCGCTACTGGGCTTCGAGCGATTGAATGCGGCGATGCAAGACGCGATGGGGCCCGCGATGTCAGCACCAGAGCGCTTGCGGGCGATGGCCTACGCCTACCTGGCGTTTGGCGAGGAGAATCCGGATTTGTACCGGTTGATGTTTTCGACACAGGCGGGAGACCCCGCGCAGATCCATGTCGACCCCCGGGCCCAGGCACCGTTCTCCCTGGTGATCGAGGTGCTGGAGCGGGGTCAGGAGGAGGGTACTATTCGCGCCCGTTCTGCCTTGGGACAGGCTACCGCAAGCTGGGCGCACCTTCACGGGTTGACCCTGCTTTCGATCGATAGCCGGTTGGTGCCGGCGAAGGTCGGCGACCATGCCATCGAGGATGCCTTGACGACCTTGCTTGACGGTTTGGTCAGTGATCAGACGACTCGATGACCTGCGACTCTACAGAGAACTGCTCGCCCGTATGAAGGCGATGCTTGGCCCAACCACCTAGGATCAGGTACTCAGGCATGACCAAACGCATCCTGCACGTCGTTACCAACGTTGCCCATTACAGCGACCCAAGTCATCCCACGGGGTTGTGGTTGAGTGAGCTGACGCATGCCTGGCATGTGTTCGCTGGCAGAGGTTACGAACAGCACTTGGTGAGCCCGCAGGGTGGAAAATCCCCACTCGAGCCGCGTTCGCTCAAGTGGCCATTGCTCGATGGCACGGCCAAAGCCTGGTTGAACGACCCGGCGGCAATGGCACGTCTTGGCAACACCTCAAGTCCGCAAGCGTTAGTGTCATCAGACTTCGACGCCATCTATTTCACCGGTGGCCATGCGGTGATGTGGGACTTCCCTGAAGACGAGGGTTTGCAGCGGCTGACCCGCGAGATCTACGAGCAGGGTGGCGTCGTTTCTTCGGTTTGCCATGGGTATTGCGGGCTGCTCAATACTCGGCTGTCTGATGGCCGTCTCCTGGTAGAGGGGCGTCGTCTGACGGGCTATGCCTGGATCGAAGAAGTGCTGGCGGGCGTTGCGAGCAAGGTCCCATACAATGCCGAGCAAGAAATGAAGCGCCGTGGGGCGCGCTACGAGAAAGCACTCTTGCCATTCACTTCCCATGTGGTTGTCGATGGCCGCTTGGTGACAGGCCAGAACCCACAATCTGCCAAAGCAACTGCCGAGCAGGTAGCTGCACTGCTCCAGCGGAAGGCTGCGTGAGATCCCTCGCTTAACGAGAGGCGCGACGTCTTCGCCATAGAGTGGTACGGCTGACACTTCGGTGATTCGGCACAGGCCGTTGTAGGAGCGGGTTCACCCGCGAAAGGGCCAGGCCTGCCGGCAATTTCCACCAGCCGTTCACTGTTGTCGCCGCCACCCCATGCGGGTAAACCCGCTCCTTGCCGGCGACCGCGCACGCCTTTCAGATGTTGAGCAAGACAGTTGCTCTCACAGCGGGGCGGGTAAGCCTCGCGATGCTAAAGATCACGGTTCAGCAAAGTTCAGTTACAAACATGTAAACTTCGTAAATAAGATTTACTCGCATTTGTGATTCTCTATATTTACCAACCCTGTTGGCCGCCAGACTGAGTGTGCGGGGCCGGTGGGCGAGGGCTCCCGGTTTCCGACAGGGATGTGCCTTTTCGCTCATGAATCGCAGGAGATGTACCCATGCAGTGCAGAACTTCACCCAACAGCCTGGCCCTGGCGTTCGTCGCGCTTGCGTCGCCGTCCATGCTGGCGACCGCGGCAGAGTCCGAGGAGCGACGTGCGGGTGAGGTACTGGAAGTGCCCGTCGCCGACAACGCACTGGTGATCCAGGACACCCTGATCACCGCCGAGCGCGAGGCGCGACAGGCCCTGGGCACGTCGATCATCACCGCCGAAGACATCAAACGCCACCCGCCGGCCAATGACCTTTCCGACATCATCCGCCGCGAGCCCGGGGTTAACCTGACCGGCAACAGTGCCAGTGGCGCACGCGGAAACAACCGCCAGATCGACCTGCGCGGCATGGGCCCGGAAAACACGCTGATCCTCATCGACGGCAAGCCATCCAGCGCGCGCAACGCCGTGCGCTATGGCTGGAACGGTGACCGTGATACTCGGGGTGAAACCAACTGGGTGCCGGCCGAAGCGGTCGAGCGCATCGAGATCTTGCGTGGCCCGGCCGCCGCACGCTACGGCTCCGGCGCCATGGGCGGGGTGGTCAACATCATCACCAAGCGCCCTTCCGACGAGTTGAAAGGCAGCGTCAGCCTGTACACGCAGCTGCCCGAAGACAGCGCAGAAGGCGCCAGCCGCCGAGCCAACTTCAACCTCGGTGGCGGCCTGACCGATAACCTGGGTTTCCGCCTGTACGGTGGCCTGGCCAAGACTGACGCCGACGATCTGGACATCAACGCCGGGCATGCCACCAGCGCCCTGGTAGCGGGGCGGGAGGGGGTGCGCAACAAGGACATCAACGGCCTGCTGAGCTGGAAACTGAACGACGAGCACCGCCTGGAAGCCAGTGCCGGCTACAGCCGTCAGGGCAACATTTTTGCCGGTGATACCATGAACAGCAACGGCGGCGGCGACGTCGACTTCGTCTCCAGCCTCTACGGCCACGAAACCAACGTGATGCAGCGCAGTACTTACGACCTGACCCACCTCGGTGATTTCACCTGGGGTACCAGCAAGACCACGCTGGCCTACGAGTACGTGCGCAACTGGCGCCTGAACGAGGGCTTGGCAGGCCGCACCGAAGGTGCCCCCAACGACGAAGGTGGGGCCATGTCACGTTTGCGCAACACACGTCTGAGCAGTGAAGTGAACCTGCCGTTCGCCATGGGCAGCACAGAACATGTGCTTACCGTGGGTGGCGAGTACCTGTACGAAGCCCTCAACGACCAAGGTTCGTTGCGCCCGCAAAGCTCCGACCCCACCAACAATGACGGCCTTGTCGGCTTCGATCGCAGCAGCTCGAAGATGACCGCACGCAGCTATGCGCTGTTTGTCGAAGACAACATCATCGTTGGCGACACCACCCTTACGCCGGGCCTGCGTTTCGACCACCACGAAACCTTCGGTGACAACTTCAGCCCCAGCCTGAACCTGTCGCACAAGCTGACCGAAGCGCTGTCGGTAAAAGGCGGCATCGCCCGTGCCTACAAGGTTCCGAACCTGTACCAGTCCAACCCCAACTACCTGCTGTACAGCCGCGGTAACGGCTGCAGTGTGCAACAGACCAACAACGGTGGCTGCTACCTGCAGGGCAACGCCGACCTCAAGCCAGAGATCAGCGTCAACAAGGAAATCGGCCTGTTGTACGACCGTGGCACCTGGCGCACCAGTGCCACCTACTTCCGCAACGACTACAAGAACAAGATCATCGGTGATACCGATGTGCTTTACACCATCGGTACCGGCAGCCGCGTGACGCAGTGGGACAACGCCGGCAAAGCGCGGGTGGAAGGTGTCGAAGGCAACTTCTTCATCGAGTTGACTCCGACCCTGGACTGGAACACCAACCTGACCTGGATGCTCGACAACGATAATCGTGAAACGGGTGAGCCGCTCTCGGTGATCCCGGAATACACCGTCAACACCAGCCTCGACTGGCGCGCCACCGAGCAGCTGTCATTCCAGCTGGCAGGTACCTACTTCGGCAAGCAGAAATCACCGACCTACAACTACCGCACCCAGCAGGACTACGACAAGACCGCCCAGCAGGACGTCGAGGCCTATGGCCTGGTGGACGTGAGCGCCGGGTACAGGTTCAATGCCAATTACGATGTGCGTGTAGGTGTGAACAACGTGTTCGACAAGCAGATCCTGCGTGGCGGCAATGCCAGCAGCTCGGGGGCAAACACGTATAACCAGCCGGGCAGGGCGGTGTTTGCTGCGCTGAATATCAGCTTCTGATCCCATGGGCCGCCATGCGGCCCAATCGCCGGTAAATCAGGTCGCGGATGGCAGACGTCATTGTTGCAGCCAAAAGCCCCGCATCGTGCTAAACCATGCACCCCAGCCCGCTGCGAGAAATGCCTGGTGAAAGCCGTCCGCCTGACCCTGATCTGCCATGCCCTGACCCAGGCCCAGAAGACCGGGCGCCTGCACCATTCTGACGATGGCATCCTGCCGCTAGAGCAAGAGTCAGGCGCCGACCGTTCAGGTGCGCAGTTGCTGAGTGCGCCAGAGCGGCGGGCCTGCGAGACGGCGGCGTGGTTAACGGGGGCGGTACAGATCGAGCCGGGATTGGCCGATTGTGACCTCGGGCGTTGGCAGGGTTTGTCGCTGAAGCAGCTGCAAGCCGAGCAACCGCAGGCGTTGGCAGAATGGCTGCAGGATCCGGCCAGTGCCGTGCATGGTGGCGAGTCGTTCGCTGCGCTATGCCAGCGCCTGGCCGCCTGGCTGGCGGCCTTCGACAGGCCGGGTGACTGGCTGGCGGTGACTCACCCGATGGTCATACGCGCCATGCTGGTAGAGGTGCTCGGGTGTCCGATGAGTGCCGGGCAGCGTATCGACGTGCTGCCCTTGTCACGCCTGGAACTGAGCTTTACCGGGCAGTGGCGGTTGCGCCTGGGCTAAGGCTCAGAACGCCAGCTTGTAACCGATCAGCAGCAGCATGGCTGCCAGGCAAGGGCGCAGCACGCGGTCGGAGATTCGCCCGGTGAGGTGGCTACCCAGATAGATGCCTGGCAGCGAGCCCAGCAGCAAGTAGCCCAGCAGCGACCAATCCATGTTGCCCATGCCGGCGTGGCCCAGGCCTGCGACCAAGGTCAGTGGCACGGCGTGGGCAATTTCGGTACCGACCAGGCGACGGGTGACCAGGAACGGGTACAGCAGGAACAGCGCCACCGTACCCAGGGCGCCGGCCCCGATGGAGGTGAGGGTGACCATTACCCCAAGCACAACGCCGGTCAGCACTGTGAGGGTGTTCAGGCTGCGGTCGCTGAGGTGGTAGTGATCACCGGCATGGCGGCTGGCGAAGGCCTGCAGGCGCGATTTGAACAGGATGGCCAGCGCGGTCAGGATCAGCACCACCGCCAGGCCTTGCTTGATGATGGCGTTGAGCGCCGAGGTGTCGGCGTGCAGGGTGCTGAGGAACCACAGGGTCAGCGCCGCTGCGGGCACGCTGCCCATGCTGAGCAGGCCGGTGATCTTCCAGTCGATGTTCTTGTTGCGTGCGTGGACCCAGACGCCACTGGCCTTGGTGATGGCTGCATACAGCAGGTCGGTGCCGACAGCGGTCGCTGGGTGGATGCCGAACCATAACAGGATCGGGGTCATCAGCGAGCCGCCACCGACGCCGGTCATACCGACGATGAAGCCCACGAACAGGCCAGCAATGGTGAAACCGAAAGAACCTACATCCATACGCTACTCGACTGCCCAACTTTGCCCGTTATCGGATGCCAGTCAGCATATAGATTTTTTTATAGCCAAATAGACTTGTTCGTTATTAGGTTATAACCGCGCATGCCTGGCAGGCGCACCCGATCAACGATCGGTCATCACCACCATGACATGGGCATCGCCACCGTCATCGCTTTCCGACAGGTAGATGTGCCCCACCTGGCTGTCGAAATACGCCGTCTCCTGCGGTCCGATGCTTACCGCTTCTCCGGTCTCGAACTCGATGCGCACGCGTCCGCTCAGCACCAGAGCGAACTCTTGCCCGGGGTGGCGGATAAAATCGTCGAACTGGCCGCGCTCGCGGGCAATGATGCGGGCATAGGCCGGTGTCATGCGCCGCCCGGGGAAGTCCCCGGCAATCGGGTAGTAGTCATAGGTGCCGGTCGAATAGCCCGCCGCCGCTGGCAGTGAATCGACCACCACCGTCACCGGCACAGGCGCACTGACCGTTCCACTGGCGCGAAACAGCTGGGCAATATCGACATTCAGCGCCCGCGCAGCAGCGGCGAGTTTTTCATAGCTGACCGACACCTGCGCCAGTTCCATCTTCGACAACGTGGACAGCGGCACGCCACTGGCCTCGGACAATTGCTTGAGGGTCATCTGGCGCGCCTTGCGCACCTGGCGCAGGCGCTGGCCCACTACTGCACGGTCAAGCTGGGGTAGAGCTGAGGGCATTCAGGGATCTCGGCATGCGGCGTTGGTCGGGCATCTTACCTTGGACACTTGCGCATTTCTAAATTCTCATATATTAGAATTCTCATAAATGATAATTGTCTGGCAGGAACGTGCATGACCCCGACCTACGACACCCTGATCATCGGTGCTGGCATTGCCGGCGCCTCACTGGGCTATCGCCTGGCCGTGGCCGGCCAGCAGCGTGTGCTGTTGCTCGAGCGTGAATCGCAGCCTGGCTACCACTCCACTGGGCGTTCGGCGGCCATGTTCATGGAGGCTTACGGCACCCCACAGATCCAGGCGCTGACCCGCGCCAGCCGGGCCTTCTACGAAGCGCCACCGCAGGGCTTCTGCGAGCACCCGCTGCTGGAGCCGCGAGGCTGTCTGTATGTGGCCGGCCTGGAGCAGCGTGAACTGCTTGAGCAAACTTACGCGCAGAACCTGGTCAATGGCACAGAAGTCAGCCTGCTTGACCGGGACGCGGCCTTGGCACAGGTACCCAGCTTGCGTGGCGAAGCCCTGGCCGGCGCGGTGCTTGAGCCGGGTGCGATGGACCTTGATGTACATGCCTTGCACCAAGGCTTCTTGCGTGGTTATCGCACTGCTGGCGGTGAACTGCGCTGTAACGCCGAGCTCATCCAGGCCAGATACCTGGACGGCGTGTGGCAGGTGGAGTTGGCCGATGGCAGCCGGCTGCAGGCCCGCCGCCTGGTCAATGCTGCAGGGGCCTGGGCGGACCGTGTGGCCGAGCAGTGCGGGGTGGCGCGCATCGGCTTGCAACCGTGCCGCCGTAGCGCCTTCACCTTCCCCGGCCCGGCGGAACAGGACTTTACCGGCTGGCCTGCGGTGATTGGCGTCGATGAAAGCTTCTACTTCAAGCCGGATGCCGGCCAACTGTTGGGGTCGCCAGCCAATGCCGACCCGGTTGAACCACAGGATGCCGCGCCCGAGGAGTTGGACGTGGCCTTGGGTATCTACAACATTGAAGCCATGACCACCCTGGCGATCCGCCGACCCAGCCACACCTGGGCCGGGCTGCGTTCGTTCGTTGCCGATGGCGACCTGGTGATCGGTTTCGATGCGCATGTCCCCGCGTTTTTCTGGCTGGCGGCCCAGGGAGGCTATGGCATCCAGTCGGCAGCGGGCGCCTCGCGCCTGGCCGCCGACCTGCTGCTGGGCCAGCCCTTGTGTCCCGACCTTGTCAGCCAGGGAGTGGCGCCCGAGCGCCTGTCCCCGGCCCGTTTCCAGCAACCCTGAAAGGAGCATCCCATGAGCAATGACATTCAGCGTTTCCCCAGTAGCCTGCCGTTCCCGTTTTCCCGCGCGGTAAAGGCCGGTGGCTTTCTGTTCCTTTCCGGACAGGTGCCGATGAGCACCGACGGCGAAGTGGTGCGCGGTGATATCCAGACCCAGACACGTGCTGCCTGCGAGCGTATCGCCGAAAGCCTGGCGGCCTGTGGTGCGCGTTTCGACCAGGTGGTAAAGGTCACGGTCTGGCTGTCGGACATGCGCCATTTCGCCGGCTTCAACGAGGTGTACAAGGCGTTCTTCGGCGCGGCGCTACCAGTGCGCTCCACCGTGGCTTCGGCGTTGGCCCTGGGCGTGGATGTGGAGATCGAGGTGCAGGCGTTCGTCGGCGACGCCTGACCGGGCAAAGAGCCCGTGTAGAGGCGACCGTGTGTCGCGCTGGGCTGCAAGGCCGCCCCTACGACAGGTATGCGACGGCAATGACAAAACAACAATAAATCCAGAGGTTCACATGCAAGAGCAGCTGAAGATTGCCGGCGCATTTGTCGGCGTGATCGTGGGGGCGGGGTTCGCTTCAGGGCGGGAACTGTTGTTGTTCTTTGTCGATTTCGGCGTGTGGGGGTTGGCTGGCGCGTTGGTCAGCGCCGCCTTGTTCACCTTCCTCGGCATGGCGTTGGCGGGGCTGGGCAATCGCCAGCAGGCCACCTCGCACAAGGATGTGATCCTGGCCATCTGCGGCCGCCACCTGGGCATGTTCGTCGACTGGTTGATCACCTTTTTCATGTTCGCCGTCACCGTGGTCATGCTGGCCGGTGGTGGTGCATTGCTGGAGCAGCAGTTCGGCATCCCGGCCCTGACCGGCAGCGTGCTGGTGACGCTGGTGGTGGTCGGCATCGTGTGTCTGGACGTGCGCAGGATGATTCTTGCGATCGGCGCCATCACCCCCTTGCTGATCCTGGTGGCGTCGGCGATAGCGCTGTATGCCGTGATCACCCGCGAGCAGAGCTTTGCTGCGCTCGATCAGGTGGCCAGCCAGCAACAGGCCGGCACCCGCCACTGGTTGCTGGGTGCGTTCCTGTATGTGTCGTATAACATCGTCGCGGGCGCGCCGATCCTGGCCATTCTGGGCGGTTCGGCCAAGGGCGAGAAAGCGGCGGTGTGGGGAGGCCTGCTCGGTGGTGCGGCGTTAGGTGGCCTGATGCTGGTGATGAGTGCCGGGCTGCTGTCGCGCCTGGACAGTGTGGCCGACCAGCCGATGCCAATGCTGTCGATTGCCAACGAAGTGTCACCACTGCTGGGGCTGGTGATGTGCCTGATCATCTTCGGCATGATCGTCAACACCGCGGTGGGCACGCTGTTTTCCTTCCTCTCGCGGCTGTTGCCGGCGGGCACGACGACGTTCCGCTGGGGCTCGGTGGTGACCGGGGTGGTGGCGTTCGGCTGTAGCCTGGTGGGGTTCATCAACCTGGTGGGTGAGGTGTACCCGTTCTTCGGTTACCTGGGCTTTGTGCTGATGACGGCGGTATTGCTGGCCTGGGTACGGCGGGGCAGGGCTGCGAAGGCGGTGGCTGCATAAGGGGCTGGTACAGGCGACAACAGGCATAGGCCGTTGCCGCCTGAACCCGGCGTTTAAATCCTGAAGCTGCCCACCAACTGCTTCAAACGCCCAGCCTGCTGGGCCAGCTGATCGCAATGGCGCAGGGTCTCGTTGAGGTTCTCCACCCCCTGCTGGTTCAGGGCGTTGATCTGGGTGATGTCCAGGTTGAGGCTCTCGACCACGGCGGTCTGTTCTTCGGTCGCTGTCGCCACCGACTGGTTCATGCCATCGATTTCGCCAATGCGCTGGGTCACGCTGGCCAGGCGTTCGCCGGCCTGGTTGGCCACCTGCACGGTCTGCTCGCTGGAGACCTGGCTGGTGTTCATGGTATGCACCGCTTCGCGCGAGCCTACCTGCAGGCTGGTGATCATGCGGTGGATTTCTTCCGCCGACTCCTGGGTACGGTGCGCCAGGTTACGCACCTCGTCGGCTACCACGGCAAAGCCACGGCCGGCTTCACCCGCACGGGCCGCTTCAATGGCCGCGTTCAGTGCCAGCAGGTTGGTCTGCTGAGAAATGCCCTTGATCACGTCGAGGATCTTGCCGATTTCGTCGGTGCTGGCGTTGAGCGTTTCGATCTGCGCGCACGACTCGCTGATCCGTTGCGACAGGGCAGTCATGGCGCTGATGGCTTCTTCAACCACTTCACGGCCACCGTGCGCCTGTTCGCTGGCACCGCTGGCATGTTGCGAAGCATCTGCCGCGTTGCGGGCGATTTCCTGGGTGGCGGCGCCCAGTTCGTTGATGGCCGCAGCGACGCTGTTGGTGCGCATGCTCTGTTCTTCAGAGCCGTTGATCGACGCATTGGACGCGCTGACCACTTTCTCCGAAAGGTCATGTACCAGGCGGGTGGCCGAGGACACTTCGCTGATCGAGGCATGGATGCGCTCGACAAAGCGGTTGAACGAGGTAGCCAGTTCGCCGAACTCGTCCTTGTTCTGCACGGCCAGGCGGCGGGTAAGGTCACCTTCGCCTTCGGCGATGTCGCGCATGGCGCGGCCCATGGTGGTCAGCGGGCTCATCAGCACCGGAATCAGCAGGCCGAGCAGGCCGGCAATGGCGGCCACGGCGATCAGCATGGCAATGATCGCCGAGGTGCGAAACTGGCTGAGCGCGGCATAGGCCTTGTCCCTGTCGATCGACAGGCCAATGTACCATTGCGCCGAAGGCAGGCCGGCCACCGGGGCGAACGAGATGATGCGGTCCTGGCCGTCGAGGGTGGCATCCTGCATGCCGGCGGCGACCCGCAGGTTGCTGCCTGGGTAGATGTCCTTGAGGTTCTTCATCACCTGGTCTTTATTGGGGCTGACGATCACCTGGCCATTGGCGTCGGCCAGGAAGGCGTGACCGATGCCACCGAAGTCGACCGAGTTGATGATCTCGACGAGGGTGTCGAGGGTCACGTCACCGCCGACCACACCGATCAGTTCGCCATTGCTCTTGCTCTTCACCGGCGTGGCGATGGTCACCATCAGGCCACCGACTGCACCCTGGTACGGGGCGGTCAGCACGGTCTGCCCGGCGTTGGCGGCGGCGCCATACCAAGGGCGCTGGCGCGGGTCGTAACCGGCGGGCATCTGGGCATCCGGGCGCTGGGTGAATCCGCCGTTGGCCTGGCCCAGATAGGTGAACAGGAAATTACGCGTGTAGGACGGCTGCTCGATCAGCCCTGGCAGCGTGTCACCGGCGCCTTGCTGGCCGATGTCCTGGGCCAGGTTCTCCAGCACCAGAATGCGCCCGCTCATCCAGTTCTGCACGCTGCTGGCGGTCAGCGCACCGGACTGTTGTACCGAGGCTTCGATGTTCTGGCGGATGGTGTTGCGTTGCAGGTAGTCGTTGTAGAGCGTGAACAGGGCAAATGCCAAAACCACGACGCCGCAGGCGCTGAGCAGGATCTTGTGGCGAAATTTCAGGTTCATGTTTCGAGACCTTGAGCCAATGAGGGGAGGGCGCAGCGCGCTCATGACGCGATGCGGGGCCTGTCGACCGAGATATCGGCTCAAGGGGTAAAAGATTGAAGTGCTTAGAGAAAATTCTTACAGACGTTTCGACGGACGGCAGTCACCGGTCAGCCAGCTGTTCGATCAGCAGGCGTGCGGCCTGCTGCAGCGGCTGTTGTTTGCGCCACAGGATATGTACGGGCAGTTGCAACTCGTTGCGCGTATTGCGGAAAGCCAGGCGTACCAGGCGGCCGCTGGCCAGCAGCGGCGCGACCCGCGACAACGGTAGATCACCCCAGCCCAGGCCAGCTTCCACCATCTGCAAAGCCAGGTCGAAGCTGTCGCTGGACCAGTGCGTGGCGCCGATCAGCGGGCGAGGGTCAGCCAGCGGCAGGTCGCGGCTGCGCACCAGAATCTGACGCACCTGGGTCAAGTCCTCGAGGTAGTGGATACGCCCCTCACGCAAGGCCGGGTGGCCCGGCGACAAGGTGGCTACCAGCGACTCCATGCCGATGTGCTGAAAGCCGCGGCGGGCATCGACCTGCAGGCCGGCAAAGGCTACGCAGAGGTCGGCACGGCCACTGTCCAGCAAGTGCAGGGCTTCTTCCTGCGGGGCGCTGAGCAGGGCAATGTCCAGCAACGGGTGGCGCTCGCCGAGGCTGGCGATGGCCGCCAGCAGCGGACGGTGATCAATGTCAGGTACCACAGCCAGGGTCAGGCTGCTCTCGAGGCCTTGGGACAGCTCCAGGGCATGAACCTGCAGCAGCCCCAGTTGTTCGGCAATCAGTCTGGCGTGTGGCTCCAGGGCCATGGCCTGTGCGGTTGGGCGAACTTCTCGCGGGCCACGTTCGAACAGGTTGTAGCCAAGTTCTGCCTCAAGGTTGCCAATGGCCATGCTTACGGCTGAAGGCACCCGCTTGAGGGCGCGCGCCGCGGAAGAAAACGAGCCGTGGTCGAGCACGGCCAGAAACAGCTGGATGTTGTCGCTGGAAAAGTTCATGGCAGCCTCCTGTCAGCAGATCTGACAGCTGCTGACTTTTGCTGTCAAGTACGTTGAAGCATGATCGCCCCCTTCGCTTTTTGTCTTTGGAGGGAACCCTGGGTGCAGGGATTGAAACGCAAGCTGGTCTACGTGACTTTCTATGAACTGATCGGGCTGTGCATGTCGACCCTCGGGCTGGCCTACCTGTCAGATATGCAGGCGTCGCATACCGGGCCGCTGGCGGTGATGATCACCACCATCGCCATGCTCTGGAACCTGATCTACAACACCCTGTTCGAGTACTGGGAGCGCCGCCAGGCCAAGCGTGGACGCAGCGTGGCACGGCGTGTGGTGCATGCCATCGGCTTCCAGTTGACCCTGGTGGTGTACTTGATTCCGCTGATTGCCTGGTGGCTGGGCATGACATTGCTGGAGGCGCTGCTGGTGGATATGGCGTTCATCATACTGGTGCCGTGCTACACCTTTGCCTACAACTGGGCGTTTGATCGGGTATTTGGCTTGCCAAGCTCTGCCCTGGCCACAACTTGACACAGCCTTGCGCGGCGAAGAAGCCGGTACAGGTTGCCACTAAGGTGGCAGGCGAATGATCAAAGGCGCCTGCTGCTCTACCTGCTGCTCCACCGGCCGCGGTGCACTGGCCAGCAAGCTGTCCTCAACCTGTCCCGACAGGTAATAGACCCCGGCCATGGTCCCGCTCTGGCGGTTCTCCATCAACTCCTGCCATTCCTGGTTCAACGCCACGTTGAGGATCACCCGCAGCTGTTCGACCATCTGCGGGTGGTCACGGTCATGGGTCATCATCCCGTAACCGGCCGTAGCAATTGAAATCATCGCCCCTGCCACCTTGCCCACTGCCGATGCCACCGCACTGGCGATACCGCGTGGGGCCAGGCTGGCGCCGAGCTTTTCGCTGGCCTGGGTGGCCACCGAGTTCAGTCCGACATCGGTCCTGCCAGGGGCTTTGCTGGCCTGCTGATGCAAGTGCTGGCGCATCGCTTGCCAAGCCGGTTGCTGGTCCAGTGACTTGACCCGCAGCAGCTGATACAGGCTGGCATTGCGCGTATCCGGTGGCCCCAGGGCGATGGCGGGGATACGGTTGAGACGCTGGCTGAATTGTTCCGGCGGCGCGTTGTAGCGGCGGATGATGGCCGGCAGTTGCTGGCCGAGCAGTTGCAGGTACAGCTCGCAGGCGCGGTCGCGGATGCCCTCGGGGTTGATCTGCTCGGCCACCGGCTCGATCACCCGCGCGCGATACTGCTCCTGCAGGTACAGGGCCAGGCGTTTTTCTGCCGGTTCCCGACCCTTGCCGCTGTCGAGCTTGTACCAGGCCACCTTGAGGGTGAGCCATTGCTGGGTCCAGTAGCCCGTGAACCAGGGAATGAAGTCGCGCTCGGTGCGTTGTTGCACCTGCTCCTTCCAGACCCGCATGGAGCGACGGGCATAGTCGTTGGCCGAGCCGGCGGCGCCGGCCGAGGCGTCGATCAGTTCCTGATCGATGCGTTGCCAGGCCGCAGGGGTGAGTATTGTGGGCGGCGGCGGGGCAGGGGGGCGCTTGCTGGCACAACCGCCGAGGGCCAGCAGAAGGCATAGCAGCAGGAGGATTCGAGAGCTCACGCGACCGCCTCCCTGGTAGAGGCTGGGCTGGTTCTCGCAGTATAGGGTGGGGTTATCGGGGCTGCTGTGCAGCCCATCGCCCGCCCAGCATCGCTGCAAAGGGTTGCGTGAGCGCGGCCTGGGTGGGAGCGATCGCGTCAGCCTGGTCGGGTTATTCCAGGTCCAGCTTTTCTTCCAGGCGGTCAAGGTGCCTGTGCATCAATCCCAAGGCCGCCTCGGCATCACCTTGCTCCACGGCATCGATGATCGCCGCATGCTCTTCCCACGCACAATGATCGCAGCACGGCGATTCGTAGCGAGCGATGATCAGCGAGGTCATCGGCACCAGCCCATTGAGAAACCGCGCCAGCGGCGCATTGGCCGCCACCTGCGCCAGTTTCAGGTGGAACTCGCCGCCCAGGCGGATCGCCGCGCAGCGTTCGCCACGCTCATGGTGCTGGCGCTCGCGCTCCACCAGTTGCCGTAGCTGGCGTACCTGCACCGGCCGGGCGCGTTGCGCGGCCAGGGTGATCAGCGTGGTTTCGGCCAGACGCCGGGCACTCAGCACCTGGCGTGCCTGGTCTGGGTCAGGCGCGGCCAGATGTGCGGTGTGACTGGGGCGCTGTACCACCACCTGCTGGTCGGACAGGCGCCCGAGCACGCGGCGGATCACCGTGCGGCTGACACCAAATGCATGGCCCAGCGCCTGTTCGGGCAACAGGCTGCCCGGTGGCAGGCGCTGTTCGAGAATGGCGTCGAACAGCCGCGGGTAAATCTGCTCGGCCGACAGACGGGTTTCGCCGGCCGCGAGCAGGGCAGGCAAGTGGGGGACGGCGTTCATGGTCACTCTCCTGAGGTCATGGATGCGGATGTTCGTCCGGGATATTCAGCGCAATGCCCATGCGCAGCCCTTCGGCCACGATGTGCTGACGCATCTGGGCACTGGCCTGGGCGCTGTTGCGTTCGCGAATGGCGCGCACCACCGCTTCGTTCTCCTTCAGTCGCGCGGCCAGGTGCTCTGGCGAGTTGCGCAGCATGTCGGCGCTTTGCTTCAGCGCATTCCCGGTC
Organism: Pseudomonas sp. FYR_5; assembly: GCF_043106315.1. Lineage (NCBI taxonomy): Bacteria > Pseudomonadati > Pseudomonadota > Gammaproteobacteria > Pseudomonadales > Pseudomonadaceae > Pseudomonas > Pseudomonas sp. FYR_5. Next base: position 43,967 of record NZ_JBICMK010000085.1, read on the forward strand.
TGCTGCACCACGCTCTGGAAGATCGGGTTGGTGGTCAGGGCAAACAGCGCTTCATGGAAGGCAATGTAGGCTTTGACCCCGGCTTCGCTGTCATCGGCCTCCAGCGCTTCGCGCATGTCCATCAGGGTCAGGCGCAGCTGACCGATGTCCTGGCTGTTGGCCGACTGCGCCACCAGGCCGACGATGAACGGTTCGAGTGTGTAGCGCAGCTCCAGCACGTCGGCCAGGCTGGCCGCAGCGCTGGTTTCCACACCCGACGCCTGGACATCGGCATCCAGCACCAATACGCCCTTGCCTGGCAACGAGCGCACCAGGCCCAGTGTTTCCAGCACAGTTACCGCTTCGCGCAGGCTGGGGCGGCTGATGCCCAGTTGTTCGGCCAGTTCGCGCTGGCCTGGCAGCATGTCGCCGGTGCGCCATTGGCCGCGGGCCAGGGCCTGGCGGAGCTTTTCGACCACTGAGTTGACGACGGTTGATGAGCTGATCACGTTTCGCTCCTGGAAGGGCCGGCGTCAATGCCGGCCACGTTCGCTCAGAATTCCTGTTGATGGGCGGTGGGTTGCTTGCGGGGTGTGTGGGCAAAGCCAGGCTTGCCGTCGAGCACGTTCTGCGCGCGCTCCAGGTCAATGTCCTTCTCCCAACGGGCAATGGCCACGGTGGCCACGCAGTTGCCGATCAGGTTGGTCAACGCCCGGCCGATACCCATGAACCAGTCCACCGCCAGCACCAGTACCAGGCCTACCACAGGGATCGCCGGTACCGCAGTCAGGGTGGCGGCAAGAATCACCAGTGCCGAGCCTGGGATGCCGTGAGCCCCCTTGGAAGTCACCAGCGACACCAGCAGGATGGTCAGCAGGTCGGTCATTTCCAGTGGCGTGCCGGTGGCGTTGGCGATGAACACGATCGCCAGGGTCAGGTAGATGGAGAAACCATCGAGGTTGAACGAGTAACCTGTGGGGATCACCAGGCCGACCGTGGAACTGCCGATGCCCAGGTGCTCAAGCTTGCGCATGATCTGTGGCAGTACGGCGTCGGAAGAGGCGGTGCCCAGGACGATGGTCAGCTCTTCACGCAGATACTTGATCAACGGCAGCAGTTTAAGGCCCGACAAGCGCATGACGGTGCCCAGCACGATCAGCACGAAGCCGGCACAGGTGAGGTAGAACAGCGCCACCAGCCCGCCCAGGTGCTGCAGCGACTCCAGGCCATACTTGCTGGTGGTGAAGGCGATGGCGCCAAACACGCCGATCGGCGCCAGGCGCACGATCATGCCCATGATGCGGAAGATCACATGGCTCAGTTCATTGATCAGCCGCGAGATGCCGGCGGCCGAGTCACCCACCAGGTTCAGCGCGCTGCCGAACAGCACCGAGAACAGTAGCACCTGAAGAATGTTGTTGTCGGCGAACGCACCGATTACCGAGCTGGGGATCAGGTCCATGAAGAACGCCGTGGCGCCATGGATGTGCTGGCCGCGCTCGGCCAAGCCGTTGGCATCGGCGGCGGAGAGTTGGTCCAGATGAATATTGGCACCGCTGCCAATGCCACTGCTGAAGGCGAACACCAGGCCGATCACCAGCGCCAGGGTCGTCAGCACTTCGAAGTAGATCACCGACTTCAGGCCGATGCGCCCGACCTTTTTCAGATCGCCCGCACCCGAAATGCCGCTGACCACCACGCAGAACACGATCAGGCCGATGAGCATCTTGATCAGCTTGATGAAGCCGTCGCCGAGGGGTTTGAGTTGCAGGGAGAGGTCGGGGAAGCTCAGACCGCAGGCGATGCCGAGGGCAAGGCCGAGTACGACTTGCAGGAAAATCGAACGCGAGCACCATTTGAGCATGGGAGGAGTCTCTGATCGGTGTCCTTGCTTCGGTAGCCGCACGGGGCGAAAGAGCGCAGGACTTAATTATTGTGGTCTTACCGGTTTGTTCAGCGCGAGGCCATAAAAGCGCGAAAAATCCCTGATTGCAAGGATTTTTGGCCTTACCGGTCTGACCAGTGTTGGGGCAATCCGGCCTGCCATGCTCTAGTTCGGTGCGTGCCGTGAAGGCGGGCGCGTGAAATAGCTCAGGGCTTGGCCAGTGCCTGGTCCACTGCTGCAATCAACTTGCCAAGATCTTTGGGTGGGGCGTTGTGGATGACGCCGAACAGGTAGGCGCGCTGCTCCTCTTCGTCGTCCGGTTCAGCGAAGAAGTCCTTGGTCTTGACGCCCAGCACCTGGGCAAACGCCATGATTGCATCGATGCTGGGGGTGTAGGTGCTGGTTTCGAAACGGCTGATGGTCTTGGGGTCGAAGCCGGTCCGTTCGGCCAGTTGTGCCTGGGTCAGGCCCGCCAGCTTGCGGTAGCGGCGCAGGGCGATACCCAAAGCTGATCTCGTCATCGCTTAATTCCCATTTAGAATCAAGAACTTAACGATATCTATCCATGTGGCGCAACGCCATGATCGATCACCTTTGTTTTATTTATGTGATGAATTTCGTAGAATTCATGGCTTGACCGGTCAGTCATCGTCATCTTCCTTGTACCGTTCGGCCTCGTGCTGCAACGGCAGGAAGCGCTTTTGCCCATTGGAGCGGATCGCCATGAATCGGTTCCGATGGCCGTCGATGAACTGGGTGCCGGCTTGTCATTGAATGGAGTCTCATCGTGCGCCTCAACTTGCCGGTAACCCCGGTCGAGCAACGTTTCCCCCCCCATCAGCGGCTGATTTCTGCTACCGATACCGCCAGCCTGATCACCTACTGCAACCCAGAGTTTGCCGCCATCAGTGGCTACAGCGAGGCCGAACTGATCGGCAGCCCGCATAATCTGGTGCGCCACCCGGATATGCCGCCGGCGGTATACGAGTTGATGTGGCGCTACCTGAAAGCCGGCAAAAGCTGGATGGGTATCGTCAAGAACCGCTGCCGTAACGGCGACTATTACTGGGTCAATGCTTACGTAACGCCCATCCTCGAAGGTGGGCGGGTTGTGGGTTACGAGTCGGTGCGCGTATGCCCTACGCGCGAGCAAGTAGCCCGTGCAGAAGCCCTGTATGCGCGGCTGCGCAACGGCCAGGCGGCATTGCCTGCGTCGCGCCGGCTGAGCTTGCTGATGCAGGCCTTGGCCTTGCCACTGGCCGGCGGGCTGCTGGCGGTGGGTGCCAACCAGTTGTGGCCCGGCCTGGTGGGGCAGGGGCTGACCCTGGGGCTGTTCGTGGGCTGTGGCCTGTGGGCGCGCAACGCCCTCGGGCGGCAGCTACAGCAAATTGTACAGGGCGCCGAAGGTGCCTTCGCCGACCCGGTTGCAGCCTTGACCTACAGCGACCTGACGGGGGCTGCCGGGCAGTTGCAACTGATGCTGATCAGCGAAGAGGCGCGCCTGAAAACTGCCTTGACGCGGCTGAGCGACTTGGCCGGGCAAATGGCCGTGGCTGCTCGCGATGCCGGGCAGTTGTCGCGCAGCACCGAGGCGGCATTGCTGGAGCAACGTGCCGAGACCGACCTGAGCGCCACTGCAATGAATCAGATGGCCGCCTCCATCGGCGAAGTGGCCAACCACGTGCAGTTGACCGCCGCCGAGGCACACACGGCGCATCTGCTGGCCGAGCAAGGTAGCCAGGTGGCCGATGCCAGTGGTGCGGCCATTCGGACCTTGGCCAGTACTGTGAGGCAGATCAATCAGGCAGTCAGCCACCTGGCTGGCCAGACCGGCGCCATTGCCGAGGCCGCCGGGATGATCCGCGGCATTGCCGAGCAGACCAACCTGCTGGCCCTCAACGCCGCCATCGAGGCTGCCCGTGCGGGCGAGCAAGGCCGCGGCTTTGCCGTGGTCGCCGACGAGGTGCGTGCACTGGCCGACAAGACCCGCCAGTCCACCCTGCACATCCAGGCCATCATCGATACCCTGCGCAGTGGCGCCGAGGAAGCCGTGGCGATCGCCAGTCAAGGCATCGACGGTGCCGAGCAGGGCGTTGCCCAAGTGCAGGAAGCCCGGCAGGCGCTGCATGGCATTCGTGACGCGGTTCAGCGCATCAGCGACATGAGCCAGCAGATGGCCACCGCTTCGCAGCAGCAGTCGGCGGTGGCAGAAGACGTTTCGCGGCAGATCAACGGCGTAGCCGGTATTGCCCAGCACAGCGCCCACAGCGCCAACGCCGCCGCCTCGCGCGGTACCGAACTGGAACATGTATGCGCCGGATTGCGCGCCCTGGTGGAGCGCTTCAACCGCTAAGGCAGGATGCTTTATGGATGATAACTATCGCGCGGCCGTGGACGCGGCCGCGATCTTTTCGGAAACCGACCTGCGTGGGAACATTACCTACGTCAATCAGCAGTTCTGCAGCATCTCGGGCTACAGCCGCGAGGAACTGCTGGGGGCCAATCACCGCATCCTCAATTCCGGCCTGCATGAGCCGACGTTCTTTGTCGGCATGTGGCGGGCTTTGGTCGCCGGGCGGGTGTGGAAGGGTGAAATCTGCAACCGCTCCAAGGACGGTTCGTTGTATTGGGTCGACAGCACCATGGTGCCACTGGTCGATCCGCTTTCAGGCCAGGTGCGCAAGTATGTGTCGATCCGCTTTGACGTCACCGAGAAGCGCCAGCTGCTGCATACCTTGCAGTGGCGGGTGGGCCACGATGTGCTCACCGGCCTGCCCAACCGCGCCTATCTGTCCGACCTGCTGAATCAGGCCCTGGCCTACTCGCGTCGTGAAGGTATCTCGCTGGCGGTGTGCATGCTCGACCTGGATGGTTTCAAGGCGGTCAACGACGGCTACGGGCATGCCGTGGGTGACCTGCTGCTGGTGGAAGTGGCGCAGCGCTTGAAGAGCATCCTGCGCGGTGGTGATGCCGTGGCCCGGCTGTCGGGCGACGAGTTCGTGCTGATCCTGCGCGACGTCGACGATGAGTGTCAGTTGCATGCAGCCCTGCAGCGGGTACTGCGGGCATTGGCGGCGCCTTGTGTGGTGCGTGAGCATACGCTGTCGCTCAGTGCCAGTATCGGCGTGACCCTGTACCCGCAGGATGATGAAGATGCCGACACCCTGGTGCGCCACGCCGATCAGGCCATGTATGTGGCCAAGCAGCGCGGGCGCAACCGTTACCATCTGTTCGATGTGTCGCAGGAGCAGGAGCTCAAGGCCACCCACCAGACTGTGGCGCGCGTGCGCCGGGCGCTGCGCAACCGTGAGCTGTGTCTTTATTACCAACCCAAGGTCAACCTGCGCAGTGGCAAGGTACTGGGCTTCGAGGGCTTATTGCGCTGGCAACGGCCTGGCCGTGGCGTGGTGCCGCCCGGCGATTTCCTGCCTTGGGTAGAACAGACCGACCTGATCGTCGAAATCGGCGAGTGGGTGATCGGGCAGGCGTTGAGCCAGTTGCAGGTCTGGCAGTTGCAAGGGCGGCCTTGGTCGTTGAGCGTGAATATCGCCGCGCGGCATTTGCAGCGCAGTGACTTTGCCGAGCGCTTGCAGCAGCTGCTGGCAGCGTACCCGGCGGTGGACCCGGCGCTGCTGGATCTGGAAATCGTCGAGTCAGTGGCCATCGACAACCTGCAGCACGTCAGCCGCTGCCTGGATGCCTGCCGTGCGCTGGGTGTGCGTTTCTCGCTGGACGATTTCGGCACTGGTTATTCGTCGTTGAGTTACCTGAAGCGCTTGCCGACCCAGACAATCAAGATCGACCAGTCATTCGTGCGGGACATCCTTCATGACCAGGACGACCTGGCGCTGACGGAGGCGGTGATCGGCCTGGCCCGGGCGTTTGGCCGCGAGGTGATTGCCGAGGGGCTGGAGAGTGTCGAGCACGGGCGGGTACTGATGGGCCTGGGCTGTGAGCTGGCGCAGGGTTACTGCATTGCCCGGCCGATGCCAGCCAGTGAAGTGCAAGCTTGGGCGCAGGCCTACCGGCAGCCAGTGGAGTGGCGTGACCCTTGAAGGCCATCAGCGGGCGGTGGTCTTGACCCGCACCATCAATCACGGGCAAAAAAACGGCACCTGCAAGAGGTGCCGTTTTTGCATCACGCGGTATTACTTGTGCAGTTCTTCTGCTGCATACAGCGTGTTCTCCAGCAGGCACGCCCGGGTCATCGGCCCGACGCCGCCCGGCACCGGTGTGATCCAGCCGGCGCGTGGCAAGGCAGTCTCGTAGACCACGTCGCCGACCAGCTTGCCGTCTTCCTGGCGGTTGATGCCCACGTCGATGACGATGGCGCCTTCCTTGACCCACTCACCCTTGACCAGGCCCGGCTTGCCGGCAGCCACGACCACCAGGTCGGCACGCCCGACATGGCCGGCCAGGTCCTTGGTGAAGCGGTGGCAGACGGTCACGGTGCAGCCGGCCAGCAGCAGCTCCATGGCCATCGGGCGGCCAACGATGTTGGACGCGCCGACGATCACCGCGTTCATGCCGTACAGGTCCTGGCCGGTGCTTTCCAGCAGGGTCATGATGCCTTTCGGTGTGCACGGGCGCAGCAGCGGAATACGCTGGGCCAGGCGGCCGATGTTGTACGGATGGAAGCCGTCCACATCCTTGTCCGGGCGAATGCGCTCGAGCAGCAGCGAGGCGTCCAGGTGCGCCGGCAGCGGCAGTTGCAGCAGGATGCCGTCGACGGCCGGATCGTCATTGAGACGGTCGATCAGCTCGGTCAGGGCTTGTTGCGTGGTCTCGCTGGGCAGGTCGAACGCCTGCGAAATGAAGCCGACCTCTTCGCAGTCCTTGCGCTTGTGCGAGACATAGACTTGGGAGGCGGGGTCGGTGCCGACCAGGATCACTGCCAGGCCAGGCGTGCGCAGGCCTTGCTGGCGACGCTCCACGACACGTTGAGCGATCTGCTGGCGCAGGCTGGCGGCGATAGCCTTGCCATCGATTAGGTGTGCAGTCATAGACGCGTGATTAACCATCGAGAAGGAACAATAAAGAGCGCGCATTCTCGCACGACATGGGCCAAGGGCAAAGGCGGGTGGTCGGGCAAATCCCCTAAGCCCTTAAATAATTTAAATTTTTTCGAAAAAGGTGTTGACGACTTTCGGGGTCGACTATAAGATTCGCCGCACTTGTCGGGCACAGCCTAGCACTGGTTGGCTAAGTCGGGCAGAATGAGTGGTTTAACAGTTCCTTGTTAGCGTCTCGTTCGGTTAGGCTTCAAGCTTAAGCGCCCGTAGCTCAGCTGGATAGAGCATCCGCCTTCTAAGCGGATGGTCGCAGGTTCGAGTCCTGCCGGGTGCGCCATTAGGCAGCTTTGGCAAGCAAGTAGGCTGTAATGCAATATGGTGGGCGTAGCTCAGTTGGTAGAGCGCTGGATTGTGATTCCAGTTGTCGTGGGTTCGATTCCCATCGTCCACCCCATATTCTTCAAGGGCGCCTCGATAGCATCTGGCGCCTTTGTTTTAAGCGTTACGCGGACGTGGTGAAATTGGTAGACACACTGGATTTAGGTTCCAGCGGCGCAAGCTGTAAGAGTTCGAGTCTCTTCGTCCGCACCATGCTTCTGTAAAGTTGTACCGCAAGACCGCAATATGGTGGGCGTAGCTCAGTTGGTAGAGCGCTGGATTGTGATTCCAGTTGTCGTGGGTTCGATTCCCATCGTCCACCCCATATTCCTGAAAGGCGCCTTGATCGTGAGATCGGGCGCCTTTTTGTTTTGGGTCCGCGTGGCGGTGGTGAGTCGCGTCCCGACCAAAACACCTCCTGCCCCCTTGTAATCCTCTGGTGGCACCCCAATAAAAGCTGTTAGATTTCAGCCGGTTGAAACACCGGCCCGTTTGGCCGGCAAAGGACACCACCATGATTGCGAAAGAAGCCCGTCAGGCCCTGGCGCTGCAGCGCTTTGCCGAAGCCAGTCCGCAGTTGCTCGAGGAGATCCGCGAGCTGGATGCGCGCGAGCAGGCTCAGCAGATCGAATGGGCGTTCGAGGATGCAGCCGCGGAGCAGGGTATCGAGCCTTGGGAGCTGGCGCTGCAATTGATTGCCGAGTCCCCGGAGCAGCTGCAGGCCATGCGTCTGGAAACGCACCGTGAAGTGGCCGAGGCGCTGGGGCTGGAATGGGAGGAATACTGCCAGTTCAACGAAATCGATCCTGAATAAAGGAAGCGAATGCGTTGCTGGTAGTTGTTTGACAAGGTATTTCGGCTGCAGGCCGCCCCGGGCGTCGTGCAGCCCCGATTGGAAGCAGGCTCGGCGGTGCGCCGTGCGGGCCTTTAAGTTAATCGACCGGCGTTGTTTCCCGTCGTCCCGTGTGGGGTGACTTCTGCTGCGTGACTCACTAGAATGTTTGCCCTTGATTCTGGAGTCGGGCTAACGCCGGCTAACGTCTGTGCAACGAGGAATATCCATGCAAGTTTCTGTTGAAAACACTTCCGCTCTCGAGCGCCGCATGACCATCGCCGTTCCGGCCGAGCGCGTCGAGAACGAAGTCAACAAGCGTCTGCAGCAGACTGCCAAGCGCGCCAAGATCGCGGGCTTCCGTCCTGGTAAGGTACCGATGACCGTGATCCGTCAGCGTTTCGAGGCGGACGCCCGTCAAGAGGCTTTCGGTGACCTGGTGCAGGCCTCCTTCTACGAAGCCATCGTCGAGCAGAAGCTGAACCCGGCTGGTTCCCCGGCCGTAGAGCCGAAGTCCTTCGAAAAGGGCAAGGATCTGGAATTTGTCGCCATCTTCGAAGTGTTCCCCGAGTTCACGGTTGCAGGCCTGGAGTCGATCAAGGTCGAGCGCCTGAGCGCCGAAGTGGCTGACAGCGACCTGGACAACATGCTGGAAGTGCTGCGCAAGCAGAACACCCGTTTCGAGGCCGTCGAGCGCGCTGCGCAGAACGACGACCAGGTCAACATCGACTTCGTCGGCAAGGTCGACGGTGAAGTGTTTGCCGGTGGTTCGGCCAAGGGCACCCTGCTGGTGCTGGGTTCCGGCCGCATGATCCCAGGCTTCGAAGAAGGTCTGGTTGGCGCCAAGGCTGGCGAAGAGCGCGTTGTCAACGTGACCTTCCCAGAGGACTACCAGAACCTGGACCTGGCTGGCAAAGCCGCTGAGTTCACCATCACCGTCAACAGCGTTTCGGCACCTGTACTGCCAGAACTGAACGAAGAGTTCTTCGCCCAGTTCGGCATCAAGGAATCGACGCTGGAAGGCTTCCGCGCCGAAGTCCGCAAGAACATGGAGCGTGAGCTGCGTCAGGCGATCAAGACCAAGGTCAAGAACCAGGTCATGGACGGTCTGCTGGCCGCCAACCCGATCGAAGTGCCAAAAGCCCTGCTGGAAAACGAAGTCAACCGTCTGCGCGTGCAGGCTGTTCAGCAGTTCGGTGGCAACATCAAACCTGAGCAGTTGCCAGTCGAGCTGTTCGAAGAGCAAGCCAAGCGCCGCGTTGTGCTGGGCCTGATCGTGGCCGAAGTGGTCAAGCAGTTCGAGCTGAAGCCAGACGACGCCAAGGTTCGCGAGATGATCGAAGAAATGGCTTCGGCTTATCAGGAGCCTGAGCAGGTCATCGCCTGGTACTACAAGAACGACCAGCAACTGAACGAAGTGCGTTCGGTTGTGCTGGAAGAACAAGTTGTAGATACTGTTCTGCAGAAAGCGACTGTGACCGACAAGTCGGTCTCGTACGAAGAAGCCGTTAAACCAGCCGAGGCTCCTGCCGCTGCTGAGTAACAGGCTTCTCTCGTAGGAAACCTCCACAAGCCAGCCTTCGAGCTGGCTTGTGCGTATTCAAGCCATGACTATTTGGGAGTGAGCGCAGGACATGTCCCGCAATTCTTATATTCAGCAGAGCTCTGACATCCAGGCCGCAGGCGGCCTGGTCCCGATGGTTATCGAGCAGTCCGCCCGTGGCGAACGCGCTTACGACATCTACTCGCGCCTGTTGAAGGAGCGTGTGATTTTCCTGGTTGGCCCGGTAGAGGACTACATGGCCAATCTCGTCGTTGCGCAACTGCTGTTCCTTGAGGCGGAAAACCCGGACAAGGATATCCATCTGTACATCAACTCGCCGGGCGGTTCCGTCACTGCCGGCATGTCGATCTACGACACCATGCAGTTCATCAAGCCGGACGTTTCGACCATCTGCATCGGCCAGGCCTGCAGCATGGGCGCCTTCCTGCTGGCGGCAGGTGCCAAGGGCAAGCGTCATTGCCTGCCGAACTCGCGCGTGATGATCCACCAGCCGCTGGGCGGCTTCCAGGGTCAGGCCACCGATATCGAGATCCACGCCCAGGAAATCCTCAATATCAAGGCCCGTCTGAACGAGCTGCTGGCCTATCACACCGGCCAGGACCTCGAGACCATCAAGCGTGACACCGAACGTGACAACTTCATGAGCGCCTCGCGCGCAGCCGAGTACGGCCTGATCGACTCGGTCTATGACAAGCGGCAACTGGCCTCCTGAACCGGGGGGTCAGAGCAGGTGGGCGTCGAAAGCGCCTACCTGCGGACTTGAAAAAGCCCGCAATTGCCTTCATCTTGTGTTGCAAGCCTACCGGATTGGATCGATCGAATGACTGACACCCGTAACGGCGAGGACAGCGGCAAATTGCTTTATTGCTCCTTCTGCGGCAAAAGCCAGCACGAAGTGCGCAAACTGATTGCCGGGCCCTCGGTATTTATCTGCGACGAGTGCGTCGACCTGTGCAACGACATCATCCGTGAGGAGGTGCAGGAAGCCCAGGCCGAGAGCAGCGCGCACAAATTGCCTTCGCCGAAAGAAATCAGCGGCATCCTGGACCAGTACGTCATTGGTCAGGAGCGCGCAAAGAAGGTGCTGGCCGTAGCGGTGTACAACCACTACAAGCGCCTGAACCAGCGTGACAAGAAGGGTGACGAAGTCGAACTGGGCAAGAGCAACATCCTGCTCATCGGGCCGACTGGCTCGGGCAAGACCCTGCTCGCCGAAACCCTGGCACGTCTGTTGAACGTACCGTTCACTATTGCTGACGCCACCACCCTGACCGAGGCCGGTTATGTGGGTGAGGACGTCGAGAACATCATCCAGAAGCTGTTGCAGAAGTGCGACTACGACGTTGAGAAGGCCCAGATGGGCATTGTCTACATCGACGAAATCGACAAGATCTCGCGCAAGTCGGACAACCCGTCCATCACCCGTGATGTTTCCGGTGAGGGCGTGCAGCAGGCACTGCTGAAACTGATCGAGGGCACCGTGGCCTCGGTTCCGCCGCAGGGTGGCCGTAAGCACCCGCAACAGGAGTTCCTGCAGGTTGATACCCGCAACATCCTGTTCATCTGTGGTGGTGCGTTCTCGGGCCTGGAAAAGGTCATCCAGAACCGTTCCACCAAGGGTGGCATCGGTTTTGGAGCTGAAGTGCGCAGCAAGGAAGAGGGCAAGAAGGTTGGCGAATCCCTGCGTGAGGTCGAGCCGGACGATCTGGTCAAGTTTGGCCTGATTCCGGAATTCGTCGGCCGTCTGCCGGTACTGGCTACCCTTGACGAGCTGGATGAGGCTGCGTTGATGCAGATTCTCACTGAGCCGAAGAATGCCTTGACCAAGCAGTATGCCAAGCTGTTCGAGATGGAAAGCGTTGACCTCGAGTTCCGTAGCGATGCGCTCAAGGCCGTTGCACGCAAGGCCCTGGAGCGCAAGACTGGCGCTCGTGGCCTGCGTTCGATCCTCGAAGGCGTGCTGCTCGATACCATGTACGAGATTCCTTCGAAAAAGGATGTCAGCAAGGTAGTTATCGACGAGAGCGTCATTGAGGGCACCTCGCAGCCGCTGATGATTTACGAAAACAGCGAACCGCAAGCCAAGGCCGCGCCAGACGCCTGATTCAGGCAAAGGCCGGTTCTCGGTTGCAAGCAAGATGGGGGCCTACGGGCCCCTTTCTGCTTTTCCTGAGCAAGCGCTTGTAATTTCCCAAGCGTGCCCCCACATTAGGTCCAAGCATCATTTCCACCGGTTTCCGGCCATAAGGCCGCTGTAGAGGCGAAATCATGAAGACCACCCTCGACTTGCCTCTTTTGCCATTGCGCGATGTCGTTGTTTACCCGCACATGGTTATCCCGCTGTTCGTGGGGCGTGAAAAGTCCATCGAAGCCCTCGAGGCGGCGATGACGGGCGAAAAGCAGATCCTTCTGCTGGCCCAGAAGAATCCAGCCGACGACGACCCGGGTGAGGACGCCCTGTACCGCGTCGGTACCGTTGCCACCGTGCTGCAACTGCTGAAGCTGCCTGATGGCACCGTCAAGGTGCTGGTCGAAGGCGAGCAGCGTGGTGCGGTCGAGCGCTTCTCTGAAGTTGAAGGGCACATCCGTGCCGAAGTCTCCCTCATCGACGAAACCGACACTGCCGAACGCGAGTCGGAAGTCTTCGTGCGCACGCTGCTGTCGCAGTTCGAGCAGTATGTTCAGTTGGGCAAGAAAGTGCCTGCCGAAGTGCTGTCTTCGCTGAACAGCATCGAAGAGCCAGGGCGCCTGGTCGACACCATGGCCGCGCACATGGCCCTGAAGATCGAGCAGAAGCAGGAAATTCTTGAAATCGTCGACTTGACTACCCGTGTCGAGCACGTACTGGCACTGCTGGATGCCGAAATCGACCTGCTGCAGGTCGAAAAGCGCATTCGCGGCCGGGTCAAGAAGCAGATGGAGCGCAGCCAGCGCGAGTACTACCTGAATGAGCAGATGAAGGCCATTCAGAAAGAGCTTGGCGATGGTGACGAAGGCCACAATGAAGTCGAAGAGCTGAAAAAGCGCATCGAAGCCGCAGGTCTGCCTAAAGATGCCCTGGCCAAGGCCCAGGCGGAGCTGAACAAGCTCAAGCAAATGTCTCCGATGTCGGCCGAAGCTACCGTGGTGCGCTCGTACCTCGACTGGCTGGTGCAGGTGCCGTGGAAGGCACAGAGCAAGGTGCGTCTGGACCTGACCAAGGCCGAGGAAATCCTCGATGCCGACCATTATGGCCTGGAAGAGGTCAAGGAACGCATCCTCGAGTACCTTGCCGTGCAGAAGCGCGTCAAGAAAATCCGCGGCCCGGTGCTGTGCCTGGTCGGCCCACCCGGCGTCGGCAAGACCTCGCTGGCCGAGTCGATCGCTGCCGCCACCAACCGCAAGTTCGTGCGCATGGCCCTGGGGGGCGTGCGTGACGAGGCCGAGATCCGTGGCCACCGCCGTACCTATATCGGTTCCATGCCGGGTCGCCTGATCCAGAAGATGACCAAGGTGGGCGTGCGCAACCCGTTGTTCCTGCTCGACGAGATCGACAAGATGGGCAGCGACATGCGCGGTGACCCGGCCTCGGCGCTGCTGGAAGTGCTCGACCCTGAGCAGAACCACAACTTCAACGACCACTACCTGGAGGTCGACTATGACCTCTCGGACGTGATGTTCCTGTGCACCTCGAACTCGATGAACATCCCGCCGGCGCTGCTGGACCGGATGGAAATCATCCGCCTGCCTGGTTACACCGAGGACGAGAAGATCAACATCGCGGTCAAGTACCTGGTGCCCAAGCAGGTCAAGGCCAACGGCTTGAAGAAGGAAGAGCTGGAAGTCGACGTCTCGGCGATTCGCGACATCATCCGCTACTACACCCGTGAAGCCGGTGTACGGGGCCTGGAGCGGCAAATTGCCAAGGTCTGCCGCAAGGTGGTCAAGGAACATACCGGGCAGAAGCAGGTCAAGGTCAAGGTGGCCAGCGAGCAGCTGGAGCACCTGCTGGGCGTGCGCAAGTTCCGTTATGGCCTTGCCGAGCAGCAGGACCAGATCGGCCAGGTTACCGGCCTGGCCTGGACCCAGGTGGGCGGCGAGTTGCTGACCATCGAGGCCGTGGTCATCCCCGGCAAGGGCCAGTTGATCAAGACCGGCTCGCTGGGCGATGTCATGGTCGAGTCGATTACTGCCGCGCAGACCGTGGTGCGCAGCCGCGCCCGCAGCCTGGGGATTGCCGCCGACTTCCACGAGAAGCACGACGTGCACATCCACATGCCTGAGGGCGCCACGCCGAAGGACGGCCCTAGTGCCGGTATCGGCATGTGCACCGCATTGGTGTCGGCGCTGACGCAGATTCCGGTACGTGCCGACGTGGCCATGACCGGCGAAATCACCTTGCGTGGCCAGGTATTGGCCATTGGCGGGTTGAAGGAAAAACTGCTGGCGGCACACCGTGGCGGGATCAAGACGGTGATCATTCCCGAGGAGAATGTTCGCGATCTCAAGGAGATTCCTGAAAATATCAAACAGGATCTTCAGATCAAACCGGTCAAATGGATTGACGAAGTCCTGCAAATTGCGCTGCAATACGCCCCGGAGCCCTTGCCAGATGTGGCTCCGGAGATTGTCGCGAAAGATGAAAAGCGCGACGGCGATGCCAAGGAAAGAATTAGCACGCATTAGTAGTTTTCGGCTAGGGGGCTTTCCTTGACAGTTTTTTCGAGGCCTTGCTATAAAGCGGCACGCTATTGTCGTCAGGCCGCCCAGCACACGTTTCATAAGCTTTTCATTACATACTTAGAAACAAACTCAATAGAGAAATAAGGGGACTTAGAGTGAACAAGTCGGAACTGATTGACGCTATCGCCGCATCTGCTGACATCCCGAAAGCTGTAGCCGGCCGTGCGCTGGACGCAGTCATCGAATCCGTCACCGGCGCCCTGAAGCAAGGTGACGATGTGGTACTGGTTGGCTTTGGTACTTTCTCGGTCAAGGAGCGCGCCGAGCGTACCGGCCGCAACCCGCAAACCGGCAAGGCCATCAAGATCGAAGCCGCCAAGGTTCCAGGTTTCAAGGCAGGCAAAGGCCTGAAAGACGCCGTCAACTAAGTCGTCTTTCAGCCGGGCCCGGCCTGGCCTGGTCCGAGCACGGTGATGGCGGGGCGCAAACGTTCCCGCCTGACACGTTTGCTAAGAAAAGGCGCATCCTCGGATGCGCCTTTCTTTTATCAGGATTCTACCCACGCTCCGCGGTTGTCGACGCAGTGGTACAGCCGTTTCTGGGGGACGCATGCTGCAAAATATCAGGGACAATTCACAAGGTTGGATTGCCAAGACCATCATCGGCCTTATCGTCGTGTTGATGGCATTGACCGGTTTCGAAGCCATTTTTCAGGCCGCCACTCATAGCCAGGACGCCGCCAAGGTGAACGGCCAGACCATCAGCCAGAACGAACTGAGCCAGGCGGCCGAGATGCAGCGCCGTCAACTGATGCAACAGTTGGGCAAGGATTTCGACCCGGCGCTGCTGGATGACAAGTTGCTGCGTGAAGAAGCACTCAAGGGGCTGATCAGCCGCAAGCTGCTGCTACAAGGCGCTGAAGATGCCAAGTTCGCTTTCTCTGACGCCGCACTGGATCAGGTGATCTTGCAGACCCCTGAATTCCAGGTGGACGGCAAGTTCAGCGCTGAGCGTTTCGATCAGGTGATCCGCCAGATGGGCTACGGCCGCATGCAGTTCCGCGAGATGCTTGGCGAGGAAATGCTCATCGGCCAACTGCGCACCGGCCTGGCCGGTAGCAGCTTCGTCACCGATCAGCAGGTCGATGCCTTTGCTCGCCTGGAAAAGCAGACCCGCGACTTCGCCTCCCTGACCTTCAAGGCCGACCCGGCCGCAGTCAAGGTCAGCGACGAAGAGGTCAAGGCGCACTACGACCAGCACGCCAAGGAGTTCATGTCGCCTGACCAGGTCGTGATCGACTACATAGAGCTGAAGAAGTCGGCCTTCTTCGACCAGGTCAAAGTGACCGACGAAGAGCTCAAGGCTCAGTACGAGAAGGAAATCGCCAACCTGGCTGAACAGCGTCATGCCGCGCACATTCTCATCGAGGTCAACGACAAGGTCACCGACGCCCAGGCCAAGGCCCGCGCCGAAGAGATCGAGCAGCGTCTGGCCAAGGGTGAGGACTTTGCCGCACTGGCCAAGGAGTTCTCCCAGGACCCAGGCTCCGCCAACAGCGGTGGTGACCTCGGCTTCGCCGGCCCGGGCGTCTACGACCCGGCCTTCGAAGAGGCGCTGTACAAGCTTCAGGATGGCCAGGTATCTGCTCCGGTGCGCACCGAGTTTGGCTACCATCTGATCAAGCTGCTGGGCGTGCAGGCGCCAGAAGTACCGAGCTTCGCCAGCTTGAAGGACAAGCTGACCCGTGATCTGAAGATGCCGCTGGTCGAGCAGCGTTATGTCGACGCCAGCAAGCAGTTGCAGGATGCTGCCTACGAGGCTTCCGACCTGGCTCAGCCGGCCCAGGACCTGAACCTCAAGGTACACACCTCCGCCGCCTTCGGCCGCGAGGGTGGTGAAGGCATTACGGCGAACCGTTCGGTGGTGCAGGCTGCGTTCTCTGAAGAAGTGCTGGATGAGGGTGCCAACAGCAACGCCATCGAGCTCGACCCTGAGACCACCGTGGTGCTGCGCGTCAAGGAGCACCGCAAGCCAGAGCAACTGCCGCTGGAAGCAGTGGCCAAGAACATCAGGGAGCACCTGGCCAAAGAGAAGGCGACTGCCGAGCTCAAGGCCAAGGCGGACAAGCTGATTGCCGGCCTGCGCGACGGTTCCATCGCAGCAGGCAGCGTGCACGAAGGGCAAGGCTGGAAAGCCTATGAAGCCGTCACCCGTGGTGAGGACGGTATTGATCCGGTCGAACTGCAGGCACTGTTCCGTCTGGGCAAACCGCAAGCCAAGGACAAGCCTGTTTACGGCAGTGTAGTGCTGCGTGACGGTAGCCTGGTGGTGTTGCAGCTCAAGGGTGTGAACGAAGGCGCTACCGCCACCGACGAAGAGAAGCAGCAGATTCGCCGCTACCTCGCGTCACGTGCTGGCCAGCAGGACTTTGCCGCTTACCGCAAACAGCTGGAAGCCAATGCAGACATCACTCGTTACTAAGGTGTTCGTTGCATGAAGAAACAGGCCGCTTCGTGCGGCCTGTTTCGTTTTCGCCAGCCGCGCGGATGGTGATTGTCGAAGACCACACCGCCTCAGGGGCGGCGCCGACCAGGTTCTACCGCTTCACCCCTTCATAACTATCCAGCGTATCGCGTGCAATCTCTCGCCCCAGGGCGATCAGCTCCGGCGCCTTGTAGAACTCGAAAAACCGGCACACCCGCTTGGGCACGTTGATCAGCACATCCGGTGGATAGCCGGCAATCTTGTACTGTGCCAACGAAGTCTGCATGACCTCGAAGCTCTGGTTGATCAAGTCCAGCAGCGAGGCCGGCCCCACGTTGTCGATGATGAAAGAACCGGTGGCCGACTTAGGCGCGCCCTCGCGCTCCGGGGCCGCCGCTGATTGCTGGCTTTCCGGGTCGGCGCTGTCGGTCAGCCACGGGCTTGGTGGTGCCAACCCTTCGGCGACGATTTCCTTTTCGATGCGGATCAGCTCTTCCGCCGGTTTACGCCGGAATGGCAAGCGTGAGCCCAGCGAGCTCAGCAAGGCGTCAAAACGCATCTTGAAGGCCGCCGGACGCTCGATCACCGGCAACTGGTACTGCTTCTGGTTGGTGGCGTTAAGGTTGACTGCGATGATCAGGTCGCAATGGCTGGACACCACAGGCACGATTGGCAGCGGGTTGAGAATGCCGCCGTCGACAAGCATACGGTTGCCTTGCATCACCGGCGTGAACAGGCTGGGAATGGCCGCCGAGGCACGCATGGCCTGGTGCAGGCAACCCTCCTGGAACCAGATTTCCTGCTGGTTGGTTAGGTCGGCGGCCACTGCGGTGTAGGGGATGCGCAGTTGCTCGATGTTTATCTCGCCGACGATCTTGCGGATCTGCCCGAACACCTTGTCGCCGCGAATCGCACCGAGGCGAAAGCTGACGTCGACCAGGCGCAGCACATCCAGGTAGTCGAGGCTCTCGATCCAGTTGCGATAGTCGTCCAGCTTGCCAGCGGCATATATACCGCCAATCACCGCACCCATGGAACACCCCGCAACGCATGCTATGTCGTAGCCGCGGCGCTCGATTTCCTCTATTACGCCGATGTGCGCATACCCTCGGGCTCCGCCCGACCCCAGTACCAGTGCCACACGTTTACTCATGAACATTCCCCGGCCAGTGCCATCATGGTCCTACAATGCACCCATCGCTGCCTGTGCTTCAATGTAGATCGTGCTGAGCTACTGTAATAAAACTGGCCAGGCAACGCCGGCCGGGCATGGCACTTTCCAGCTGTCGGCGCGTCGAACAGCCACCGTTCTTCCATAGAGGTATTACTGATGAAAGCCTGGATTTGCCTTCCACTGATTGCCTTGGCCCTTGCTGGCTGCGCGGGCAAGACGGCCTACCGTGACAGCTGCGCGACCCAGCTGGATGCCGCCTGGAAGGAGCTGGATCTGGCCAAGGCCGAAGGCTTCGCCGGTGCCGTCAGTTACTCCAAAGCCTTGTCTTTGCTGACGGGGGCCAAGACCCAGCAGCAGTTCGAAGGCTTTGAAAGCTGTACCCGCAAAGCCGAAAAGGCCCGCTTCTACATTCGTGAATCTCGCGCCGGGCGCTGATCAGGGAGCATCGTATGTCTGCCATGCTCGACCATGTAGTTGTCCAGATACTGACCTTGCAGGTGCGGTTGCTGGCCTGTCGTGAACGCCTGGCTGCCAATACCGACAGCGAAGCCTTGCACGACCTGCGTGTCACCTTGCGGCGCCTGCGCAGTCTGTTGAGGCCGCTGCGTGGGCTGCCCGGCGTGGAGCAGCTCGAGGATGCTGCAAGGTCGCTGGGTACCCTTACCACGCCCTTGCGTGATCGCGAGGTAGTGGCGGCCGAGCTGATCGGACGCGGTCATGCGGCAGCCGGGCAGCGGCGTCTGCAGGGGCGTGACAGGACCTTCGCCAGCGTCGCTGCCAGCCCACAGCTGGCAAGGGTATTGGCGATTCTCGACGCCTTTCCATTGTTCCTGCGGGCGGCGGGCCGGGAGGGGTTGGTCAAGTCGCTGGGCAAGCGCATCGACAAGCGTCTGGTCAAGCAGTGGCGCAAGTTGTACGAAGCGTTGCAGGACCCGGCCCACGATCGCCACCGCCTGCGTTTGCTGATCAAGCGTGCGCGGTATGGTGATGAGGCCTACCCGCAACTCGATCACGCTGGGAAAAAACTGCAACGTCTGCTGAAAAAGGCACAGGGCGACCTGGGCGATTGGCACGACCGCCTGCAATGGCTGCTGCAAGCGCGTGACCAGGCCGACCTGCTCCCCTGCAGGGCCGATTGGGAGCAGGAACTGCATGAGGCGGAGCGTCAGTCAGATATGACGCTGGACGCCCTGCAACAGGCACTGACGCGGCGCTATCACGGAAAATGACCGATATGCGGGCTGATTCCCCGGGGTTTGCTGGCTAGGATGAGCGGACCTTTTCCTTTGCAGGCAGGAGCCGGCCAATGAATTTCAACCAACTGCTCGACGCCGTGCGGGCCAACCCGGATTCCGTCAGCATCCCGCCCAGTTGGGCCCAGGGGCGCGCTGCTTTTGGCGGCTTGATGGCGGCCATGGTGTATGAATCCATGCGCCTCAAGATCTGCGACAACCGCCCGGTACGCTCATTGGCCATCAGCTTTGTGGCACCCGCGGCGGCGGATGTACCCATCCGCTTCGAGGTGGAGGTTTTGCGCGAAGGCAAGGCGGTTAGCACGCTGCTGGGCCGCGCCGTTCAGGCTGGCCAGGTGGTGACCTTGGTGCAGGGCAATTTCGGTGCGGGCCGGCCTTCGGTGGTGGAAGTGCCGGCGTTACCGGCCATAGAAATGCCTGCGCTCGACGAGGCGGCCCCGGAGTTGCCCTATATCAAAGGCGTTACCCCTGAGTTCATGCGGCATGTTGCCCTGCGCTGGGCAGTGGGCGGGTTGCCGTTCAGTGGCAATCAGTCACGCAGGATGGGCGGTTGGGTACGCTTGCGGGATGTGCTGGAAGAACCGGTGAGCGAGGCGCACGTGCTGGCGTTGGTCGATGCCTGGCCGCCCAGCCTTATGCCGTTTCTCAAGCAGCCCGCTGCGGGCAGTACGCTGACCTGGACCATCGAGTTCATCCAGCCAACAGCGAAGCTGTCGACCCTGGATTGGTGTCGGTACTGCGTGGAGACCGAGCATGCGCGGGATGGCTATGGGCACGCTGCTGCGGCGTTGTGGACGGCGCAGGGCGAGTTGTTGGCGTTGAGCCGGCAGACCGTCACCGTTTTCGCCTGACCCTTGCAAGGCTGCTCACAAGGAGTGCTCCGGCAACTGACTCAGTGTCGGTGCTTGTGCCGCTCCCGCCAGGCCTTCCACCAGGCCCCGCTCAGCACGAAGCGCGGAAAGGTGATGAACTGCTCGGTCAGTAAGCGCTGCACGGCATCCTGGCGGTTGGCGAACGGCTCGGGCTGCTCGGCTTCAAGGCGGTGCCCTTGGCGCTGCAGGCCCAGCGCGGCGACCAGGGCAATCACACCCACCGCGATCTGGCCGAGGTCGAAACCGAACAGGCCGGACAGCACCAGTAGTGTCCCCAGAATGAACAGCGGAACAGCAATCAGGTGCAGTACCAGGTTGGCCGGGTGGCGGTGATTGTGGTGATAGCCGCGCCATTGCCAGGCGGGAAGATTGGGCAGGCGTTTGCTCATGGGGATTTCCTCTCGGTCATGCCCAAAGCTTAGTGCGGCCCCCGAGTGGGGGCCAATCGAGGCTAGCTATGCTGACTATAGCTTGAGCTGGCCAATGGCCTTGTTAAGCTCGCCGGCCAGGGTCGCCAGTTCGCTGCTGGTAGTCGCCGAACCGACCGTCTGCTGCACGGTCCGCTCGGTGACATCGCGGATGCTGACCACCGCGCGGTTCATTTCCTCGGCTACCTGGCTTTGCTGCTCGGCCGCTACAGCGATCTGGGTATTGCTTTCGCGCATCTGCGCCACGGCACCGGTAATTTCAGCCAGCGCCTCACCGGCTTCCTGTGCCTGACGCACGCAGTCGTCGGCCTTGTACGAGCTTTCCTGCATGAACTCCACCGCATCGCGGGTACCCGACTGCAGGGCCGAAACCATGGTAGTGATTTCATCCGTGGAGGTTTGCACGCGTTTGGCCAGGTTGCGCACTTCATCGGCCACCACGGCAAAGCCTCGGCCGAGGTCGCCGGCGCGCGCGGCTTCGATGGCAGCATTGAGCGCCAGCAAGTTGGTCTGTTCGGCAATACTGTGGATCACACTGACTACACCGTTGATCTTCTGACTGTCTTCGGCTAGCTGTCGAATCATCTCGGCAGTTTGCTGCACGCCGCTGGAAAGCCCGGAAATCGAATCCTGCACTCGGCTGACCACCGCTTGGCCGCTGCCGGCCAAGGTGTCGGCGGTTTGTGACAAATCGCGGGTGGCACCGGCGTGCTGGGCGATGTGGTGCACGGTCGCCGACATTTCGTTGATGGCAGTGGCGGCCTGGTCGGTTTCACTCTGCTGGCCGAGCATGCCATGGCGTACGTCGCTCATGCTGGCGGCCAGGCGTGCAGCGCCCGAGTCCAGTTGTGCTGCGCTGTGGGCGACGGTGCTGACCACGCGGTGATAGGTGGACTGCATGGCGTTGAAGGCCCCGGCCATCTGGCCGACCTCGTCGCCACTGGCCAGTGGTACGCGGGCCGACAGGTCGCCGGTTTTTTCCACGTGTAGCATCACGTCCTTGAGGGTGTTGAGCTGGCTGAGCAGGAAGCGGATCAGCAGTTGGGAGGCGCCGAGCATGGCCAGCATCAGGATCAGTACACACACCGCGTAATTGCTGAAGCGATCGAAGAAAACCTGACGCAGACTGGGGGACTGAGCCAGCACAGCCAACTGCTGGTCGCCGTTGCGCAGCACCTGTGCGCCACGCAGCGGGTTTTCACCGAGGATCCAGGCGCTCGGCAGTTCTACCCAGCCTTGGGTGTTGCGCAGGGCATCGAGCGCCTCCCCGGCGTAGGTTGGCGTTTGCCCTGTTGACCAACTGATGACGTTGGCCGGGCGTGGCAGTGCTTGCCCGGCTGGCCAGGCGGCCAGCAACTGAGCTTGTGCGGCCGCCTGGCTCTGAGCCGCCTCGGCACGTGCGCGTTGCTCCAGGTGCACGGCGTACAGCACCAGCAGCAAGGTGGTGACAAAGGCCACTGCGTTGACGGCCCAGAATTTGTACTTCAGGGAAACATTGCTAAGCCAGGCACCCATGGGCAGGTCTTCTCTGAGTTGAGCGGAAACAATATTGGCAAGGTGCCATCATTGTGCCCGCATCCTCGACGGGATTTGTTGATGCATATCAACGGCGTTCACCCGCTCCGCAGAAACCCGCAAGAATCAGGGGAGCTGGAAAAAGTCGCGCGCCGTTGCCGTGGTATGCGCCGCCGTGTGCTCGGCTGACTCACCGCGATGCGAGGCCACCTCGCGCAGTACCTCCGGCAAGAACGCCGGCTCGTTGCGCCCACTTTTGGGCTTGGGCCGCAAGCTGCGCGGCAGCAGATAGGGTGCGTCGCTTTCCAGCATCAGCCGGCCTTGAGGGATGTTGCCCACCAGCGGGTGCAGGTGAGTACCGCGGCGTTCGTCGCAGATCCAGCCGGTAATGCCGATGTGCAGGTCCAGGTCCAGGTAGGCGAACAGCGCCTCGCGCTCACCGGTAAAGCAGTGCACCACCGCGCCGGCCAGGTGGTCGCGGTAGTCCTTGAGAATCGCCAGCAAGCGCTCGCTGGCATCGCGCTCGTGCAGGAACACCGGCAGGCGCAGCTCCGCAGCCAGTGTCAGCTGGGCTTCCAGGGCTTTTTCCTGCAGCGGGCGAGGGGAAAAGTCGCGGTTGAAGTCCAGGCCACATTCGCCCACAGCGCGTACGCGCGGTTCACTCAACAACAGTCGCAACTGGCGCTCGCTGTCGGCATCCCAGGCCTTGGCATCGTGAGGGTGCACGCCGGCCGTGGCGAAGAGGTGCGCGCCGCTGGCATCCAGTTGTTGGCACAGCTCCAGCGCTTGTTCGCTGACCGCCAGGCTGGTGCCTGTCAGCAGCATTTGCGTAACGCCGGCCTTCAGTGCGCGCTCGACGATTGCTGCCTGTTGGTCATGGAAACTGCTGTTGGTCAGGTTGACGCCGATATCGATCAGTTGCATGGTGCTGTCTCGTGCCGCGGGACGGCCAGCATAGCAAATGCCGCGTTTTTCTGAAAAAACCAAGAACTTCATGCTGTTGCCGTGGTCATTTGCCGTCGTTCATCACTTGGCGGTGCACCCCATGGATGCCGCTCACCGACCACGGACACGTTTTCGCATGCTGCGATGCTGGCTCATTTTTCTGCTGACGCTCGGGTTGATCTTTACCGGCCCCGCCCAGGCGCGTACGCCGGGGCCACAGCAGAACATACCGCCTGCCAAGGTGCGTGACCTGCTGCAGATTCGCACCAGCAAAGTACTGCGAGTGCTGGTCAACCAGAGCCGCAACAGCTCGGGGGAGGTCAAGGGCGAGCCAGTTGGCATCGAGTATTATCGCCTGCGTGCCTTGGAGCATTTCCTCAATGCTCGTACCGCCGACGACCAGCAGATTCAGCTAAAGCTCATCCCGCGAGCCAAGGAGCAGTTGTTGGGCGCCCTGGCCCGCGGCGAGGGTGACCTGGCCGCGCCAGGCGAGCTGCTTGACCCCACGACGGTGGGCGCTGTCAGCAGCAGTGCGCCGATACTCGACCAGGTGCCGCTGACGCTGGTCGGGCGCAAAGGCGAGCGAAGTTTCAGCAAGGTCGAACAGCTGTCAGGGCGTACCGTCGCCTTGACCAGCGCCAGTGCCGCCGGGCCGCTGATCCAGCAGGTCAACCAGCAACTGGCACTGCGCAAGCGGCCGCTGATCAAAGTGGAGTGGGTCGATTCGACACTGGCGGTGGAGGATGTGCTGGAGATGGTACAGGCGGGTATCTACCACCTGACCGTGGTCGAGCAGCCCATTGCCCGGCGTTGGGCCCGGGTTATGCCGCGCTTGCGCCTGGACAGCCGGGTGCGCCTGGGGCCGCCGCAAGCCATGCGCTGGTATGTAGGGCGTGATGCGCCGCAACTGTTGGCAACAGTCGATCACTTTCTGCAAGGTTACCGCGCGCCAGACAACCAGGATGCGGCGTTCGAGCGTATCTACCGCCGCCAGTACCGGGTACACAACCCGTTGGCCAGCAAGGGCCGCCAGCGTCTGGCCTCGGTACGGGCAGTGTTGCAGAAACACGGCCAGGCGCAACAGATCGACTGGCTCAACCTGGCTGCACTGGCCTTCAAGGAGTCGACGCTCAACCCGGCTGCACGCGGCACTGGCGGTGCCCATGGCCTGATGCAGATTACCCCCGCGGCGGCCCAGCGGGTAGGGGTGAGCAATACCGCGACGGTAGATGGCAATGTCCTGGCCAGTGCCCGTTATCTGGCGCTTATCCGGCGCAAGTTTTTTGCCAGTGCCAAGATCAATGAGCGTGAGCGCATGGCCTTTGTGCTGGCAGCCTACAACCTTGGCCCCGAGCGGGTTCAGGCCATGCGCGCAGAGGCCCGACGGCGAGGGCTCAACGGTAACCAGTGGTTCTTCCAGACCGAGCGTATCGCCATGGAGCAGGTGGGGATGGGACCGGTCAATTTCGTCAATAGCATCAACAAGTACTACCTGGCGTTCAACCGCGAACGCACAGCACTGGAGCGCGTAGCGAAGCGTTAACAATCGATTATATCGATTGTTATGTTGGGTTTTTTGCGATTTTCATATCTATTGAATTGATTATGATGGCGCCCATCCCAACACAACTGCTTCGCTTCAAGGACGCTTCCACATGAACAACACTACCCTCAACGCACTGTTCTCTACTCGTGCTGGCGCAGGCCTAAGCGTTATCCGCATCCTGGTCGGCATCATCTTCATGGCCCATGGTGCGCAAAAACTCTTCGGCCTGTTCGGCGGCTACGGCCTGGAAGGCACCGGCCAATGGATGGAAAGCATCGGCCTGGCGCCGGGTTATCTGATGGCCTTGCTGTCCGGCAGTGCCGAATTCTTCGGTGGCCTGGCCTTGGTGGTCGGCCTGCTGGCTCGCCCGGCGGCCCTGGCGCTGACGGTGACCTTGATAGTGGCGATCGTTTCGGTGCACATCGGCAACGGCCTGTTCATGTCCAACAACGGCTATGAGTTCGCCCTGGCGCTGTTGGCCGGCACTGTTGCAGTCATGATCGAAGGCGCCGGCCGCTTTTCGCTCGACCGCCTGATCGCCCGCTAATCACCTGTATGCTGCGAGCAACGAGCCGCAGGCAAGCGCGGGCCAATACTCGGCTTGTTCTTGCTTGCGGCTTGTAGCTTGCAACTTGGGGCTCATCGCTCTAGCATACCGCCTGCGCCGATTTAAACAGCTACTTGCGGGGCGCAGGAAAGCCCCACCTCCGGGTCGTCCGAAATACCGCTAAAGCGCTGGTTCGGTGACGCCTCCCACCGCTGCCCAGCGGGATTCGCGAGGCGGAGAGAAACTCCATGAGTTGCCCACGTACCAGTGTCTGTTTGAGCCCTTTGCCTGCCAGCCAGGCGTCCCGTACACCGCGCATCCTGCTCGGCGGTCGGCATCAGCCCACCCTTTTGCGTCATCTTGAAGGCCTGTCACGGCGCAAGGGGCAGGCACGTGCCTTTCTGATCCAGTTTGCCGATAGCGGCTGCCACCTCGCGCAGTATGGCAATGACCGTTTCGATCTGGCTGTGATCCAGGCGCCGGTGCCGGATGAGGCCGCCGAAGTCATAGGCCATCTTACCCGCATCGCGCGTCAAGGCCTGATTACCCGCCGCTGAGGAATGCGCTATTGAGCACCAATATCATTACCACAGAAGGCCATGAGGCACTGAAGAAAGAGCTGGACCACCTGTGGCGGGTTTATCGTCCGGAAATCACCCAAAAGGTTGCCTGGGCGGCGTCGTTGGGTGACCGAAGCGAGAACGCGGACTACCAGTACAACAAGAAGCTGCTGCGCGAAATCGACCGCAGGGTGCGGTACCTGCGCAAGCGTCTTGAAGATGTGAGAGTGGTGGCCTATTCGCCTGAGCAGGAAGGTAAAGTATTTTTCGGTGCCTGGGTTGAGATCGAGAACGACGAGGGCGAGACCATGAAGTTTCGCATTGTCGGCTATGACGAGATCTACGGGCGCAACGATTACATTTCGATCGATTCGCCCATGGCTCGCGCCTTGTTGAAGAAGGAGGAGGGTGATGAGGTGGTGGTGCATACACCTACCGGTGAAGCGACCTGGTATGTGAGCAGCATCAGTTACGGCCAGGGCGTCTCGACGGACTGACTGGGCCCGTTTTGCGCCGCCCTGAGGCATGTGCTGTCCTTTTAAGGAATCGCCCAGCCCTCAGGGTCGCTCCTGCAGAAGCTCTGACAGCCAGGCCTCAAGCCTCGCGCAACACCGCCAGCGGGCTGGCATTCAGCGCCCGCCGCGTTCCCAGCACCCCCGCACCACCCACCAGCAGCGCCCCCGCCAGCGGCAACACCAGCAACCACGGGTGCGGGCTCCACTGCAAGTCGAAGGCATAGCGATACAGTACCCAGGTAATCAGTTCGCAGCCCACGGCCGCCAATAGCCCGCTGGCCGCACCCAGCAGGCCGAACTCGATACGCCGTGCCTTGACCAGCAACGGCCGCGCCGCACCCAATGCCCGCAGCAGTGCGCCTTGGCGAATGCGCTCGTCCAGCGTGGCCTGCAAGCCAGCGAACAGCACGGCCAGCCCGGCGGCCAGCACGAAAAGCAGCACATATTCCACCGCCAGGGTGACCTGGGCGAGGATGCTGCGCAGCTGGTCGAGCAAGGCATCCACCTGCAGGATGGTCACCGCCGGAAACGCCCGTGACAGTGCCACTACATCCAGGTCATGCCCCGGTGCCAAATAGAAGCTGGTCAGGTAAGTGGTCGGCAGCCCCTGCAGCGTACCGGGCTGGAAGATCATGTAGAAGTTCGGCTGGAAGCTGTCCCAATGCACGCTGCGCAAGCTGCTCACGCGGGCTTGGCGTTGCTGCCCGCCAATATCGAACGTCAGCAGGTCGCCCATCTGCAGTTTCAGGCTGCTGGCCAGTTCCGCTTCCACCGAAACCCCGGGGATGTCGTTGTCGGCTGGCAAGGCTTGCCACCAGCTGCCGGCGCTCAACACATTGCCTTCGGGTAACTCGGCGGCCCAGGTCAGGCTAAGGTCGCGCTGCACCGCGCGCTCGCCTGCCGAGTCCTTGCTGACCATCTGCTGTACCGGTTTTTCGTTGATTTGCACCAAGCGTCCGGGTGTTACTGGGTAGAGCGGTGCCGAAGCGGCATTGACCTGGTGCAGGCGTTGAGCGAACAGCTCACGGTCATCTGGCAGGATGTTCAGGGCGAAGTGGTTAGGCGCATCCTTGGGTAACTGTGCTTGCCAGGTGTCGAGCAGCTCTGCGCGCAGCAGGGCGACCAAGGCCATGGCCAGCAGTATCAGGCCGAAGGCCAGGGCCTGGCCAGCCGCAGCCATGGGGTGGCGTAATAGCTGGCCCAGCCCCAGACGCCAGGTGAGTGGCGCTCCGGCCAGCAGTTGGCGCAGGCTGCGTAAACCGAGCAACAGCAGCCCGCCGAGCAGAAGTGCAGCGACCAGGCCGCCACCGAGCAGGGCGAAGGTGAGCAGCAGGTCGAGGCTCAGGCGCCACATGATGAGGCCCAGGGCGAGGAGGGCGGCGCCGTACACCAACCAACTGCGCGCAGGTATCGGCAGCAGGTCACGGCGCAGCACGCGCAGTGGCGGCACCTGGCCCAGCGCTGCAATCGGCGGCAGGGCGAAGCCAGCCAGTGCCACCAACCCGGTACCGATACCTGCCAGCGCTGGAATGATGCCGCCGGCGGGCACCACGCTCGGCAGCAAGCCGTGCAGCAGGCGGAACAGGCCCAGCTGAGCCAGCCAGCCGAGCAGGGCGCCGGCCAGGGCAGCGACCAGTCCGAGCATGGCCAGTTGCAGGCAATACAGGCCCAACGCCTGGTGGCGCGACAGGCCCAGGCAGCGCAGCAGGGCGCTGGCGTCCAGCCGGCGTGCAGCATAGCGGCTGGCCGACAGAGCCACGGCTACGCCTGCCAGCAGCACAGCCACCAGGCTGGCCATGTTCAGGTAGCGCTCGGCTTTGCCCAGGGCACCGCCGATCTGCTGGTTGCCATCGCGGGTGTCACGCAGGCGCTGGTTGGCGGCCAGGTCTTTTTCCACGGCCTGACGGTACTGCGCCAGCGCCTCGGCATCGCCGCGCCACAGGTCGCGGTAGGTGACCCGGCTACCCGGCTGGATCACACCGGTGGCTTCCAGGTCGGCCAGGTTCATCATCACGCGCGGGGTAAGGCTGTAGAAGTTGTTGGCGCGGTCCGGTTCGTAGGTAAGCACACGGCTCATGCGCAGGGATTTCATGCCCACGTCGATGCTGTCGCCGATCGCCAGCCCCAGTGCCGCCAACAGGCGCGGTTCTACCCACACCTCGCCACGGGCAGGGCCGCCGCCGGGTGTTTCTTCGGCATAGGGTGCCGGAGCGCTGCGTACTTGCCCGCGCAATGGGTAGGCGCCGTCGGCGGCCTTGACGCTGGACAGCTGGATGCCATTGTCACCGCCGACCACGCTGGTGAACTCGACCACGTGTGCATGGCGCAAGCCCAGTGCCTTGCCGGCATCGAGCTGTTGTCCGCGGGCCGGGGCGCTGCCCTGCAGTACCAGGTCGGCGCCAAGGAACTCGCTGGCACGCAGCTGCATGGCGCCGTTGAGGCGGGCGCCGAAATAGCCGATGGCGGTGCTGGCGGCTACCGCCACCAACAGGGCAAAGAACAGCACGCGCACTTCACTGGCGCGAACATCGCGCAGCAACTGGCGCAGTGCCAGGCGACACAAGCGGGACAGCGGCATATGGCTCACCGGGCCTCCATCGGCGCCACAAGGCGGCCCGCGTCCAGGCGGATCTGGCGCCGGCAGCGGCGGGCCAGGCGTTCGTCATGGGTGACCAGCACCAAGGTAGTGCCGCGCTCCTTGTTCAGCTCGAACAACAAGTCGCTGATGCGCTCGCCGGTGTGGCTGTCGAGGTTGCCGGTGGGCTCATCGGCAAACAGCACCGCAGGCTCCGCGGCGAAGGCGCGGGCGATTGCCACGCGTTGCTGCTCGCCGCCCGACAACTGCCGAGGTGTGTGGCTCAGGCGCTTGCCCAGGCCGACCCGTTCCAGCAAGGTGCGAGCCTGTTCGCGGGCATCGCGGCGGCCGTCCAGTTCCAGTGGCAGCATGACATTTTCAAGGGCATTGAGGCTGTCGAGCAGCTGGAACGACTGGAACACGAAGCCCACATGTTCGGCACGCACACGGGCACGCTGGTCTTCATCCAGTGGCCCCAGGTCGTGGCCGGCGAGCATGACTTTGCCGGCGCTGGGCCGGTCGAGGCCGGCGAGCAGGCCGAGCAGGGTCGATTTGCCGGAGCCCGAGGCGCCGACGATGGCCAGGCTGTCGCCTTGGGCCAGGTCGAGAGAAAGCGCGTGGAGGATGGTGAGGTCACCTTCCGCGCTGGGGACCACTTTGCTAAGGTTCTGCGCAACGAGAATGCTGGGGCTCATGGAGAATCCGATGCGAGTGTGGTGGTTGAGTGCCGGTCTGGCCCTGTATTGCCTGGCCCAGAGCGCAGCGGCAGGAACACTGCTGATTGTTGGCGATAGTATCAGCGCCGGTTTTGGCCTGGATAGCCGCCAGGGCTGGGTGTCTCTCTTGCAGGCCCGCCTCAGGGAGGAAGGTTTTGACGATAAAGTGGTCAATGCGTCGATCAGTGGCGACACCAGCGCAGGCGGCCAGGCGCGGCTGCCGGCGCTGCTTGCAGCACATAAACCAAGCCTGGTGGTGCTGGAGCTGGGCGGCAACGATGGTCTGCGCGGGCAGCCGCCTGCTCAATTGCAACAAAATCTTGCCTCGATGATCGAGCACTCGCGCGAGGCAGGTGCCAAGGTGCTGCTCTTGGGCATGCGCCTGCCGCCCAATTATGGTGTGCGTTACACCACTGCATTTGCCAAGGTGTATGAACAGCTGGCGGTGGACAAACAGGTTCCTTTGGTGCCGTTTTTCCTCGAAGGGGTAGGGGGTGTACCTGAGTTGATGCAGGCTGATGGCATCCATCCGGCCCAGGGTGCTCAGCAGCGGCTGCTGGAAAATGCCTGGCCAGCGATAAAACCCTTGCTGTGACGCTTTAAACGGGGACGCCTTTCGGCTAATGTTGCGCCCCCCGTTTCGAGTGCTCCAAATGCCGCGCCCTGCCTGGTCCCTGTATGCCTATCAACTGATCGAGCCCGATGAGCAGCTCGACCTGTTCGCCTGCCAGGAAATCCGCGTCCACCTCGTGGCCCGCCAGCTTGAGCTGGGCGTGCCGGTCGACCGTACTTTGTGCGGCGGCCTGCTGCCAGCCCAGCCGCGTTGGTCGGGGGTGCCGCGATCGATCTATCGCGATGGCCGCCTGTGTGAGCTGTGCCGTGCCATCCTCGATGCCCAGCGACGTGGCATGCGCCCGGTGTGGCCAGAGCTGCACGGCAGCTGAACGACAAGCGCCTTTCATCATCTGAAACGTTTGCAACGTGCCAATGCCTCCCGCTTGCATCGGCGCGGGTGTACAATCGTTCCTCTTGACCCACCTTTCGAAGGATTTACCGGATGTTGCCGCGCTTTCCTGCCGTCACCCGTAGCCTGTCCCTGGCCGCCCTGTTGGTAGCGGGCCCCGCTGCTGCGCTGGAGCTGCCACTGCCACCGCCCGGTGAAGACATCGTCGGCCAGGTGCATGTGATCAAGGCAAAGTACGAGGACACGTTCGCCGATATCGGCACCGCAAACGACCTTGGCTACCTGGAAATGATCGCCGCCAACCCGGGCGTGGACCCTTGGCTGCCGGGCGCCGGCACCGAGATCATCCTGCCGACCCGTTTCGTCCTGCCGCCGGGCCCGCGCGAAGGCATCGTCATCAACCTGGCCGAGTACCGCTTGTACTACTTCCCTAAGGGGCAGAGCGTGGTGTACACCTTCCCGCTGGGTATTGGTCGCGAGGGTTGGGGGTCGCCGATCGCCAACACCAGGATCACCGCCAAGACGCCCAACCCGACCTGGACGCCGCCCGCTTCGATTCGCAAAGAGCACGCAGCTGACGGTGACATCCTGCCGACCGTCGTGCCGGCTGGCCCGGACAACCCGCTTGGGCCGTTCAAGTTCACCTTGGGCGTGCCGGGCTACCTGATCCATGGTTCGAACAAGAAGTTCGGCATTGGCATGCGCACCAGTCACGGCTGCTTCCGCATGTTCAACAATAACGTGCTTGAACTGTCGAAGATGGTGCCGGTAGGGACTCCGGTGCGCATCATCAACGAGCCTTACAAGTTCGGTATCAGTGGCGGCAAGGTCTATCTTGAGGCACACACGCCGCTGGATGACCACGGCAACCCGTCGGTGGTCGACAAACACACCGCCGTTATCAATACCTTGCTCAAGCGCGAAGACCTGGCCAATAACCTACGCATGAACTGGGACATGGTGCGTGATGTGGTGGCCGCTGAAGATGGTATGCCGGTAGAAATTGCCGTGCCGGTGGATAACCAGGCGGGCGCACCGATGGTGACGAGCATTCCGCCCGAACTGCAGTAAGGTAATTTCGACACACCCAGGCCTGCCTTAGTGCAGGCCTTTTCGTACCTGCTGGCCGCGTTTGCCGGTTTCAAAGGCAATAAAAAAGCCGACCCACAAGTGGGTCGGCTTCTTAACAATCCGTGAGGATTATTACTTGCGGCTGGCTTTGTCCAGCATACGCAGAGCGCGCTCGTTGGCTTCGTCAGCGGTCTGCTGAGCCTTCTGAGCGGCTGCCATTGCGTCGTCAGCCTTACGGTAGGCTTCGTCAGCACGAGCTTGAGCGCGAGCTGCTGCGTCTTCAGTCGCAGTCAGACGAGCTTCGGTTTCTTTGGATACGCTGCTGCAACCGGTAGCCAGAACTGCGGCCAGAGCCAGAGCAGAGAATTTCAGAACGTTGTTCATCGTGTTCCCCTTCAAGGACTTTCTATTAAATAGCCATCTCTCAGGAAAGAGAAACTGGCCGGCGTACATAGTACCCATTACTTGTAGTAAGTAAACTGACAGAGCGCAAGAACTGCAAAAAAAATGTTGCTTGACCCTGCGCCGACAAGATTTGCGACGTGTCTGTGAAAAAAATGTGCAGGGTTCGCAAGCGATTGTGGTACTGGAACTTTTTTGTTGAACTAAGGGTGACTTTAACTGTCGATCAGCGTCTTAAGCCCTAGAACATCCGGTGGCTGTTGGGCGGGCTTGGGAAAGTCGCCCGGGCGGCGTTTTGAGCATTTTTAACCGCCACCACCTTGAGCAATCCCGCTTGCGGTGCCTACTATCTTGTGAGTGCCAGAGGATCCGAACGATTACAATCGTCCAATCGTCGAAGCGGCAACAGGTGGCGTAGAGGATTCTGTGCCGGATAAACCACCATCGGTTAAGGTATGGGTCTGCCGAGAAGACCTGCGAGGAGTAGTGATGAGCGAAGCGCTGACCATCCACCATGACCAGGCCGGTCATCAGTTCGAGACCAATGTGGACGGTCATCGTGCCTATCTGACGTACATGGATCTGGGCAAGCAGACGCTGGACATCTATCGCACCTTCGTGCCCAACGCCCTGCGCGGCCGCGGGATTGCTGCCGCCCTGACCGAGCGTGCCCTGGAGTACGCCGAGCAGATGGGCTACACGGTGATCCCGTCTTGCTCGTATGTGGAACGTTACATGGAGCGCCAACAGCGGCATTCGAGCAAGGCCTGAGCTGACGACAGGTACCAGACACAACAAAAAACGCCGGGCAGTGCCCGGCGTTTTTTGTTCGCGCAATATTCAACTGCGCTTACGCTGCGGCAGCACATCCTTGAGCTTGGCATGCATGCTGCGCAGGGTTTTCTCGGTGGCCGACCAGTCGATGCAGGCGTCCGTGATCGACACCCCATACTGCAGATCGTCCAGGTTTTTCGGAATCGACTGGCAGCCCCAGTTCAGGTGGCTTTCGACCATGAGGCCGATGATCGACTGGTTGCCTTCGAGGATCTGGTTGGCGACGTTCTCCATCACCAGCGGTTGCAAGGCCGGGTCCTTGTTGGAGTTGGCATGGCTGCAGTCGACCATGATGTTGGCCTTGATCTTGGCCTTGGCCAGGTCCTGTTCGCACAGGGCGACGCTGACCGAGTCGTAGTTCGGCTTGCCATTGCCGCCGCGCAGTACCACGTGGCCGTATGGGTTGCCCTTGGTGGTGACGATCGACACGCCGCCTTCCTGGTTGATGCCCAGGAAGCGGTGCGGCTTGGACACCGACTGCAGGGCATTGATGGCAACGGTCAGGCCGCCGTCGGTGCCGTTCTTGAAGCCCACCGCCGAGGACAGGCCCGAGGCCATCTCGCGGTGTGTTTGCGACTCGGTGGTGCGGGCCCCGATGGCCGACCAGCTGATCAGGTCTTGCAGGTACTGTGGGGAAATCGGGTCGAGCGCTTCGGTGGCAGTCGGCAGGCCCATTTCGGCCAGGTCCAGCAGCAACTTGCGGCCGATGTGCAGGCCGTCCTGGATCTTGAACGAGTCATCCAGGTACGGGTCGTTGATCAGCCCTTTCCAGCCGACGGTGGTGCGCGGCTTTTCGAAGTACACGCGCATGACCAGGTACAGCGTATCGGACACTTCTTCGGCCAGCACTTTCAGGCGCTCGGCGTATTCGTGGGCAGCCTTGATGTCGTGGATGGAGCAAGGGCCGACCACGACGAACAGGCGATGGTCCTTGCCGTCGAGAATATTGCGCACGACTTCACGGCCGGCAGTCACGGTCTGCAGGGCCTTGGCGCTGAGGGGGATTTCCTTCTTGAGCTGATCAGGGGTGATCAGGGTCTCGTTGGAGGCAACGTTCAAGTCATCGATCGGTAAATCAGCCATCGTGTTACTCGTCAGGTCACGGGTGCCGGCCGCCAACTAACCCCGTGCGGCCCAGCAGCAAGAATAATCGCAGCGGGGAGCCGAACCTTAGCGCGTTACAGGTGGCACGACAATGGGCTTGACCCAGTCATTGTGGGGTTTTTACCTGAGCGAAGGTGTTGCGTGCGAATGGACTGCCCAGCGCTGCGTAACCTGTGTAAAAAGAGCGCTGACTATAGACCTGGAGATTGGCATGCATTCTCACCCCCCTCGCATCGGCATCATCGGCAGCGGTGCCATTGGTGGCTTTTATGGGTTGATGCTGGCCCGGGCCGGTTTCGACGTGCATTTTCTGTTGCGTAGTGAGTATCAGGCCGTTTGTGAACAAGGGCTGAGCCTGGACAGTGCCGTGCATGGCGCATTGCAGATGAGGGTGCAGGCGTATGCCAGTGCCACCGACATGCCGCCCTGTGACTGGCTCCTGATCGGGGCCAAGGCCACCAGCAACGAGCAGTTGGCTCCGTTGATCGTCCAGGCCGCTGCGCCCGGCGCCAAGGTGGTGCTGTTGCAGAACGGCCTGGGTGTAGAGGAACAGTTGCGTCCGGCCTTGCGGAGCGACATGCACCTGCTCGGCGGCCTGTGCTTCATCTGCGTTAACCGCCAGGCACCAGGTGTCATTCGTCACCAGGCTTTGGGTGCGGTCAACCTGGGTTATCACAGCGGGCCGGCCAGCGATTGTGGTGTCGCGCTGGTGAATGAAGGCGCCGGGTTGTTCCAGGCTGCGGGGATCGACTCGCAGGTCATGCCGAACCTGGCCTTGGCACGCTGGCAGAAGCTGGTGTGGAACGTGCCTTACAACGGCCTGTCGGTGCTGCTGGGGGCCAGCACTTCGCCACTGATGGCCGACAGCAATGCCCGCGCGCTGATACAGGCCTTGATGGCCGAGGTGGTGCAGGGCGCGGCAGCCTGTGGCCATGTGCTGCCCGAAGGCTATGCCGAGCACTTGTTCCAGGTGACCGAGCGCATGCCCGACTACTGGCCGAGCATGTATCACGACCACGTCCATAAACGCCCGTTGGAGCTGGGGGCAATCTATGCCGAGCCGCTGGCGCGCGCACGGGCGGCAGGCTGCAACCTGCCGCGCATTGAGATGCTGTACCAGGCGCTGAGTTTCATCGACAGCGGCAACAGGCCTGCCTGAAGGGGGCGGAGGCTTCGGCGGGGCGCTACAGCCCGCGGCCACAGCGCGCCGGACGGCAAAGCGAGCGTCCGGCGCGCTGCTAAGCTGAAGTTTGCTCTGCCGCTGCGGCAGTCGAGGAGGTCGAATGATCCGCTCCATGCTGTACGCCACCGACCTCGGTGTCTACGCCCCTTTCGTGATGCAACACGCGCTGGCCCTGGCGCGCACGTTCAGTGCCGAGCTGTATGTGATCCACGCGGTAGAGCCGATGGGGCAGTTCGCCGAATCCCTCCTGCAAAGTTACCTTGATGAGCAGACGCTCGACCAGTTGCATCGCCAGGGGGTGAACACAGTGATGGCGAACATAGAGCAGCGTGTGCTGGAAAACTTTCGTGACGAGCTGGGCGAAGAGGCTGACCTGGCGGTGATCAAGGCCGTGCGGGTGCGTCAGGGTGACCCGGCGCAGGTGATTCTCGACCAGGCTCAGCGGCTAAGCGTCGACCTGTTGATATTCGGTAGCCACAGTGCGGGTGCCGGGGTGGATGTACCGTTGGGGCGTACGGCGGTGCGGCTGCTGCAGCTGTCGCCGGTGCCGGTGTACATGGTGCCCTTGGCGCAGCATCTGGGGCGTAGGAAAGCATGAAGATAGGTGTAGGCCGTCTCCGTGGGCATGTAACAAAATAGTTCTAGATTTATTTCAAGAACCACTAATATAGTTATATATCGTCGCTGCCTGCTGCCGCGGACTCATCGCTGAACCGAGGGAAACCTATGAAGCTTCAACAACTGCGCTACATCTGGGAAGTGGCGCACCATGACCTCAATGTCTCCGCGACGGCGCAGAGCCTGTATACCTCCCAGCCAGGTATCAGCAAGCAGATCCGCCTGCTCGAAGACGAATTGGGTGTTGAAGTATTTGCCCGCAGCGGCAAGCATCTGACCCGCGTTACCCCGGCCGGTGAGCGCATCATCAACACAGCAGGCGAAATCCTGCGCAAGGTCGAGAGCATCAAGCAGATTGCCCAGGAGTTCTCCAACGAGAAGAAGGGCACGCTGTCCATCGCCACCACCCACACCCAGGCGCGCTATGCGTTGCCGCCGGTTATCAGCAGCTTCATCAAGCAGTATCCGGAAGTGTCCCTGCACATGCACCAAGGTTCGCCCATGCAGATTGCCGAGATGGCAGCGGACGGTACGGTCGACTTCGCCATCGCCACCGAGGCGCTGGAGCTGTTCGGCGACCTGATCATGATGCCGTGCTACAAGTGGAACCGTTGCGTCGTGGTGCCACAAGGTCACCCGCTGGCCAAGCTGCCGAAATTGACCCTGGAAGCAGTCGCCGAATACCCGATCGTCACCTACGTGTTCGGCTTCACCGGGCGCTCGAAGCTGGATGAGGCTTTCAATCACCGCGGCCTCACGCCAAAAGTGGTCTTCACCGCGGCTGACGCCGACGTGATCAAGACTTATGTACGCCTGGGGCTGGGCGTGGGTATCGTTGCCGGCATGGCTGTGGACGCCAAGCTCGACAGTGACTTGGTGGCGCTGGATGCCAGTGAGCTGTTCGAAGCCAGCATCACCAAGATCGGCTTCCGTCGTGGTACCTTCCTGCGCGGCTTCATGTGCGACTTCATCGAGAAGTTTGCCCCGCACCTGACTCGTGAAGTGATGGCCAAGGCCATTCAGTGCCACAACAAGCAAGAGCTGGAAGAATTGTTCGAAGGTGTCGAGCTGCCGGTGCACTGATTCGGGAATGCTGGGGCCGCTGTGGGAGTAACTGTCTAGCTCAATTTCTAAAAGCTGGCGCGATCCTTGTGGGAGCGGGCTTGCCCGCGAATACGGGCGAAGCCCGTGCCATCCACCGCGGTGTCTTCTTCGCGGGTAAACCCGCTCCTACAGAGCGCCAGGACTAGCTCAAGCCTTGCTGATCAGGTTGCCCGCATGCAACCCGCATTCCTTCTGTGTCGACTCTTCCCACCACCAGCGTCCTTCACGCTCATGCTGGTTTGGCAGCACCGGGCGGGTGCACGGCTCGCAGCCAATGCTGATGAAGCCACGCTCGTGCAGGCTGTTGTACGGCAGCTCGAGCATGCGGATATAGCCCCATACCTCTTCACTGCTCATCTGCGCCAGTGGGTTGAACTTGTACAGCGTGCGCTCAGGCGTGGAGAAGGCGCTGTCGATTTCCAGTGCTGCCACCTGGCTGCGGGTGCCGGGGCTTTGGTCGCGGCGCTGGCCGGTAGCCCAGGCGCTGACGGTGGCCAGCTTGCGTCGCAGTGGCTCGATCTTGCGAATGCCGCAGCACTCGCCATGGCCGTCCTTGTAGAAGCTGAACAGGCCCTTTTCCTTGACGAATGGGTCGAGCTTGGCGCGGTCGGGGCTGAGGATCTCGATCGGCAGGTTGTACTGTTCGCGTACCTGGTCGATGAACCGGTAGGTCTCCGGGTGCAGGCGCCCAGTGTCGAGGCTGAATACCTTTACCTGCTTGTTCAGCTTCCAGGCCATGTCGACCAGCACCACATCCTCGGCGCCGCTGAAGGAGATCCACAGGTCATCACCGAAGTGCTCGAAGGCCAGCTTGAGGATGTCTTGTGGGGACTTGTTGGCATAGGTCGCGGCCAGGGCGGCGACGTCGAAGGGTTGGCTCATCAGGCGGTTTCCATCTTGGCTGTGGCGCTGTGCGCTCGTAGTGGTGTGATGGTAACAAAAAACGCGGTCTAGAAGGGCTTACAAGCCCTGCAGGGTCTGCATCAGCACCCGCACTTTGGCTATCGACTCTTCATATTCGGCCTGCCACTGCGAATCGGCTACCACCGCACCGCCGCCCCAGCAACTGACCTGGCCATCTTTGATCAGCAAGCTGCGAATGGCGATCGAACTGTCCATTTCGCCACGCACATCCACATACAGCAGCGAGCCGCAGTACAGCGCACGGCGTGCTGGTTCCAGTTCGTCGATGATCTGCATGGCGCGGATTTTCGGTGCGCCGGTGATCGAGCCGCCTGGGAAGCTGTCGCCGATCAGGTCCAGCGCATCCTTGTCGCTGGCCAGCTGGCCGGTGATGCTGCTGACCAGATGGTGCACGTTGGGGTAGCTCTCCAAGCTGAACAGTTCCGGGACCTTCACTGAACCGATCTCACACGTGCGCCCAAGGTCGTTGCGCAGCAGGTCGACGATCATCAGGTTTTCCGAGCGGTCCTTTGGGCTGTGCAGCAGCTCTTCGGCATTACGCTTGTCTTCAGCCGGGTCGCTGGCGCGCGGGCGGGTGCCCTTGATCGGCCGGGTTTCCACCTGGCCTTGGCTGACGCGGATGAAGCGCTCGGGCGAAAAGCTCAGCAGGGTACTGCCGTCGGCCAGTTGCTGGTAGCCGGAGAAGGGTGTCGGGCAGGCTTGGCGCAGGGCCTGGTAGGCCCGCCATGGATCGCCTTGGCAGGGCGCACGAAAGCGCTGGGTGAGGTTGATCTGGTAGCAGTCACCGGCCTGGATGTAGCGTTGTACCTGGTCGAAAGCTGTTTTGTACTGCTCGGGCTCCAGGTCACCGGCCATCGGCGCGAGTAGGCGGAAGTCGCCGGTGGTGGCGGTGGTGTCCTGGAACAGGCTGATCAGGCGTTCGCGTTTGTCGCCTGCCAGGCTCGGGTGGAACACCAGCTGGCTGGTGCCGAGCAGATGATCGCTGACCAGTGCCCAGTCATACAGGCCCAGTTGTGCGTCTGGCAGGCCGAGGTCGTCCACGGCCAGACTTGGCAGGTGTTCCAGGCGGCGGCCGAAGTCGTAGCTCAGGTAGCCGATCAGGCCGCCGGCGAAGGGTAGTTCTATACCGTTGGGCAAGTCCGCGTGGCCCAGTTGTTCCAGGGCAGCACGCAGGCGCTGGAGGAAGACGCGGCCCTCTTCATCGGGCTGCGCCTGCAGTTGTTGCAGCGGCCATGCGCTGAGCAGGTCGAACCGGCCGCGTTCGGCGCCGGGGCGGGCGCTGTCGAGCAGGATCGCACCGGGGGCCTGGCGCAGGTGGGCGAAATAGGCGGCAGGGTCGGGCTTGTAGGGCAGGGGGTGTAGCGTGCAGGTCGGCATCAGTATGGACGGCGATGTAAAAGCGAGGAGGGCGATTGTAGACCTGTGCAGGAAAAGCGCCTAGCGCTGGGTACGACATTCAACGCTGTGTTTGGCCCATGCGCAGCACAAGGCAGCCCCTGCAGGTCGAGTGAAGCACTTGAACCCCGTGCAGTGGCAGCCTTGTGCTGTGAGTGGGCTGCAAGGCAGCCCCTGTATTTCAGCGGTTAGGCACATGCCCGAACAAACCCTGCGCTACCCGTACCCGCTGCTCGGCGTCTTCGCTCACACCCTCCTTGGCCAGTGCTTCGATGTGTGCCTCGATGGCATGGGTGCGTTGAGTCAGGCCGCAATCGTTGGCAATCTGGATGTTCAGCCCCGGGCGGGCGTTGAGCTCCAGAATCAGCGGGCCTTTCTCCTGGTCAAGCACCATGTCCACACCGATATAGCCCAGGCCACACAGTTCATAGCAGCCAGCGGCCAGTTTCATGAAACCGTCCCAGTTCGGCAGTTGCACGCCGTCCACCGCGTTGGTGGTGTCCGGGTGCTTGCTGATGATGTTGTTCAGCCAGGTGCCGCGCAGGGTCACGCCGGTGGCCAGGTCGACACCCACGCCGATGGCGCCCTGGTGCAGGTTGGCCTTGCCGCCGGACTGGCGAGTCGGCAGGCGCAGCATGGCCATCACCGGGTAGCCCATCAGCACGATGATGCGGATGTCCGGCACGCCTTCGTAACTGATGCTCTTGAATATCTGGTCCGGGGTCACGCGGTACTCGATCAGTGCGCGGTCGCGGTGCCCGCCGAGAGAGTACAGCCCGGTGAGGATGCTGGAAATCTGGTGCTCGATTTCCGCATGGCTGATGATCTTGCCCGACACCGTGCGGTAGCGGTCCTCGAAGCGGTCGGCGATTACCAGGATGCCATCACCGCCGGCGCCTTGCGCCGGCTTGATGACGAAATCGCTGCGCCCGCCAATGATCTGGTCGAGCTTCTCGATCTCTTTTTCGGTCTCGATGATGCCGTACATTTCCGGCACATGGATGCCGGCCGCCAGCGCGCGTTCCTTGGTGATGATCTTGTCGTCGACGATCGGGTACAGGTTGCGCTTGTTGTACTTCAGCACATAGTCCGCGT
This sequence comes from Pseudomonas sp. FYR_5, assembly GCF_043106315.1. Lineage (NCBI taxonomy): Bacteria > Pseudomonadati > Pseudomonadota > Gammaproteobacteria > Pseudomonadales > Pseudomonadaceae > Pseudomonas > Pseudomonas sp. FYR_5. The sequence continues at coordinate 84,103 of NZ_JBICMK010000085.1, forward strand.
TACGCCGGTTGATCCCCATGATGCCCCGGGCCTCCAGGGCTTTCCACGTCTTGATCAGGCCAAACATCAGGTGTCAGCCTTATTCAGGAAAGCCTTGAAGCGCACGAGCTCGGTCAGGCGGTAGCCGCGATAACGGCCCATCGCCAGCATGAAGCCCACCAGGATCAGCAGCACCGCCGGGAAGGTGAACACGAAGTACACCAGTTCCGGCACCATCATCAGCAGGTGTGCCAGGGCAGCGGCGAACAGGGTGCCGACGGCCACTTTCATGGCATGTCCACCACCACGCTCCTCCCAGGTGATCGACAGGCGTTCGATGGTCATGGTCAGGATCACCATGGGGAACAGTGCTACCGACAGTCCGCGTTCAAGGCCCAGCTTGTGGCTGAACAGACTGATGGCGGCAATCAGCACCACGACAAAGGTCAATACCACCGACAGGCGTGGCAGCATCTGCAGCTTGAGGTGTTCCAGATACGAGCGCAGCGACAGGCCCAGGGCAGTGATCACCGTGAACAGCACAATACCAAAGCCCAGCTGGGTTTCGCGGAACGCCAGGGCAATCAGCACCGGTGTGAATGTGCCCAGGGTCTGGATACCGATCAGGTTGCGCAGCACCAGGATCACCAGCACGCCGATCGGGATCATGACCATGATCATGAAGGTCTGCTGGGTTTGCAGCGGCAGGCCGTACAGCGAGTATTCGAGGAAGTCGGCGTCAGTGTTCTCGTCGGTCAGCTTGGCCAGGCGGATGGCGTTCATCTCGCTGTTGTTCATGCTGAAGGTGACGTTGGCCTTCTTGCCGCCATCGACGGTGATCAGGTTGTCGTCACCGGTCCACCACAGCAGGCGGTCGCTCGGCAGGCCTTGCTCACCGGTGTCCGGGTTGAAGTACAGCCAGTCGTCACCGTTGAAGCTGCGCAACCACAGCTCCGGGGTTTGCGGGGTGTCGGCCAGCAGGCGGATGGTGTGCACCCGTTCCATTGGCACGTGGGCGATCGACAGCAGCAGGTCGATGACCTCGGCTTTCTTCATCGCCGAAGTGTCGCCGGCCAGCAGTAGCTTGACGTTGTCGTCGTTTAGGTTGTTGACCCGCTTGATGGTCTCGCTGACGAAGGTCTCGACGTCAGCCGAGTGCTGACGTATAGGCGCCATCAGCGCTTCGGCGGCGATCTTTTCGGGGCCTTCGACGGCCAGGCTGTCACGGAAGGTCGGGCCTTTGACCTTGGTCTTCTCGCTGCTGTAGCGCTTGGTCAGTACCAGGCGGTAGTAGAGGGTCTGTTTGCCACTGGCGCGACGTGCCGACCAGGTAACCTTCCGGTTGCCGTCTGCACGGTTGATGCTGACCCCGTAGTTGTTGGAGATGAAGCTCTCGTTGAGGCTGACGTAGTCGCGGTTCAGCGGTGGCACGAACATCTGCACCTTGACCGGATCCTTGCTGTTGGCCACGAACTCGACCTTGGCGTCGATGTTCCACAGGTCGTCGGTTTCATCCTCGGTCACCGGGATGCCGAGCACGAAGATCTGATAAGCCGTGACCGCCACGCCCAATAGCACCAGCACGGTGATCAGGGCTTTCAGATGGAGGGTAAGAGAGCGCATCGGGATTACTCTGCTTTGGGAGCGTCGGTGGCACAGGCAGGTTTGCCGGCCGCGTATTTAAGGCTTGGGTCAACCAGTGCGTCGAAGTGCTTGAGCGCCTCGGAGCCGATCAGCAGCGGGAACTGGAAGGCGCTGCGGTCGGTGAGGTTGACTTCGATGGTGCGTCTGGCCTGGCCCATGCAGATTTCGAGTTCGATGACCGGACGGGCCGTGTAGGCCTTGCCCGATTCGGCATCATAGTCGCCAGCCCGGCGCTTGATCTTGCTGACGCGTGCCAGTGGGCGTTCGATCGGGTGCGAATGGGCCGCATCGATCGCGAGGTAGAAGCGTACCCAGCTTTCGCCATTGCGCTTGAACCGTTTGATGTCGCGGGCGCTGAGCGATGCGGTCTTGGCGCCGGTGTCGAGCTTGGCGGCCACTTCCAGATCCAGGTCGCCCAGATGCGCGTATTCGTTGAGACCATACACGGTCTTGCCCGCAGCCTGGCCAAGGGCCGGCAGCAGGGTGAGGCATAACAGCAATAAAACGGGTGTAAGTCTCATATTCCTGGCGCGGTGCTTTGCAAGGTTCTAGGCAAGGTTCAGGGCAAGAAGACTGGCAATTACTGCGCAAGCTTCCTCGTTTATCTGTCAACAAGCATGCATGCATGACAGACAGGCTATCCATACCCCATCGGAGGCGCGGCATTCTATCACGCCGACGTCTTGACGCCAGCGGTGCGCGATCTGACAGCGTAGAAGTGGTGATAGTTCGCGATTAGACGATTGTCGACAATATTCATTTTGTCTTTGACTTGGCGGTCTCATTTAGCTAGTTTCTGACGAGTAGTTTTAAAAGGTGTCGACAATATGCAGGACCTTTCCACCCCCGGGCCGGTGCTGGCAGACGAAACGGAAACCCTCTCCGAAAACGTCTTCCGGCGCATCCAGGCGGCCATTGTCAAGGGTGATATCGCCCCCGGTAGCAAAATTTCCGAGCCGGAGTTGGCGCGCACCTATGGCATCAGCCGTGGGCCGCTACGCGAGGCTATTCACCGCCTTGAAGGCCAACGCCTGCTGGTGCGCGTGCCGCATGTGGGCGCGCGGGTGGTATCGCTCAATCACGCCGAGCTGATCGAGCTGTACGAAATCCGTGAGTCGCTGGAAGGCATGGCCTGCCGCCTTGCCGCTAAACGCATGAGCCAGGCTGACATCGACGAACTGCGCCGGGTGCTCGACACCCATGAGCGCGACGCTGCGTTCCAGGCGGGCCTGGGCTACTACCAGCAGGAAGGCGACTACGACTTCCATTACCGGATTATTCAGGGTAGCGGCAACCAGACCCTGGTCAAGATGCTCTGCGGCGAACTGTACCAACTGGTGCGCATGTACCGTATCCAGTTCTCTGCCACGCCCAACCGGCCACGCCAGGCCTTTGCCGAGCACCATCGCATTCTTGATGCAATCGCCGACCGCGACGGCGAACTGGCCGAACTGCTGATGCGTCGTCACATCGGCGCGTCCAAGCGCAATATCGAGCGTCACTACCTGGACGCCCACAACAACAGCACACGAGGTGAGAAATGACAGTCAAGAGCACCCCCGGTCAGCGTTTCCGTGACGCCGTTGCCGCTGAACATCCGCTGCAGGTGGTTGGCGCCATCAATGCCAACCATGCCCTGCTGGCCAAGCGTGCCGGCTTCAAGGCCATCTACCTGTCTGGTGGCGGCGTGGCCGCCGGCTCCCTGGGCCTGCCAGACCTGGGCATCACTGGCCTGGACGACGTGCTCACCGACGTGCGTCGTATCACCGACGTGTGCGACCTGCCGCTGCTGGTGGATGTCGACACCGGCTTCGGCGCTTCGGCCTTCAACGTCGCCCGTACCGTGCGTTCGATGAGCAAGTTCGGCGCTGCCGCCATCCACATCGAGGACCAGGTTGGCGCCAAGCGTTGTGGCCACCGTCCCAACAAGGAAATTGTCAGCCAGCAGGAAATGGTCGACCGTATCAAGGCTGCCGTCGATGCCCGCAGCGATGACAGTTTCGTGATCATGGCGCGTACCGACGCGCTGGCCGTCGAAGGCCTGAACGCCGCCCTGGACCGTGCCGAGGCGTGCGTCGAAGCTGGCGCCGACATGATCTTCCCGGAAGCCATCACCGAGCTGCAGATGTACAAGACCTTCGCTGATCGGGTGAAGGCACCTATCCTGGCCAACATCACCGAGTTCGGTGCCACGCCGCTTTATACAACCGAAGAGCTGGCCTCGGTCGACGTGTCGTTGGTGCTGTACCCGCTTTCGGCGTTCCGCGCCATGAACAAGGCGGCTGAGAACGTGTACACCGCGCTGCGCCGTGACGGCACGCAGAAGAACGTGATCGACACCATGCAGACCCGCATGGAGCTCTACGATGCCATTGGTTATCACGCCTTCGAGCAGAGCCTCGATGCACTGTTTGCCCAGAAGAAGGGCTAAGCGCCAACTCCCGAATTAGCCGGAAAGCATCCATAACAAATTCAAGAAAGGAGAAACACCATGGCCGAAGCAAAAGTACTCAGTGGCGCAGGCCTGCGTGGCCAGGTGGCCGGCCAGACTGCACTGTCGACCGTGGGCCAGGCCGGTGCCGGGCTGACCTACCGTGGTTATGATGTGCGTGACCTGGCTGCCGGTGCCGAGTTCGAAGAAGTCGCCTACCTGCTGCTATATGGCGAGCTGCCCACCCAGGCCGAGCTGGCCGACTACAAGCACAAGCTCAAGGGCCTGCGTGACCTGCCGCAAGCCTTGAAGGAAGTGCTTGAGCGCATCCCGCGCGATGCCCACCCGATGGACGTCATGCGTACCGGTTGCTCGGTAATGGGCACCCTCGAGCCAGAACTGACCTTCGAAGCCCAGCGCGACAAGACCGACCGCCTGCTGGCGCTGTTCCCGGCCGTGATGTGCTACTGGTATCGCTTCACCCACCATGGCGTACGCATCGACTGCACCAGTGATGAAGACACCCTGGGTGGCCACTTCCTGCACCTGCTGCACGGCAAGAAGCCGAGCGAGCTGCACGTCAAGGTCATGAACGTGTCGTTGATTCTCTACGCTGAACACGAATTCAACGCCTCGACCTTCACTGCCCGTGTCTGTGCCTCGACCCTGTCTGACTTGTACTCCTGCGTTACCGCAGCCATCGGCTCGCTGCGTGGGCCGCTGCACGGCGGTGCCAACGAGGCAGCGATGGAACTGATCGAGCGCTTCCAGAGCCCGCAGGAAGCCACCGCCGAGCTGCTGCGCATGCTCGAGCGCAAAGACAAGATCATGGGCTTTGGCCATGCCATCTACAAAGAGTCCGACCCGCGCAACGAGGTGATCAAGGGCTGGTCGAAACAGCTGGCTGACGAAGTGGGTGACAAGGTGCTGTACCCGGTTTCCGAAGCCATCGACAAGACCATGTGGGAGCAGAAGCGCCTGTTCCCCAATGCCGACTTCTACCATGCCTCGGCGTACCACTTCATGGGCATTCCGACCAAGCTGTTCACCCCGATCTTCGTCTGCTCGCGGCTGACCGGCTGGGCGGCGCACGTCTTCGAGCAGCGCGCCAACAACCGCATCATCCGCCCGAGCGCCGAGTATGTCGGCGTCGAGCAGCGCCAGTTCGTGCCGATCGAGCAGCGCTGAATAGCTACAGAGAGGCAGCCCGTTTCCCTTGTGGGAGCGGGCGTGCCCGCGAATGCGCCCGGCCTTGCAACCGCTGTGCACCTGCTGACGCATTCGCGGGCACGCCCGCTCGTACAGGTACGGTGAAACCTTCCGAACCCTGTGACCGAGCCTGATTCCATGATGAACACTGCATACCGCAAGCACCTGCCAGGCACCGACCTGGACTATTTCGATGCCCGCGCGGCGGTCGAGGCGATCAAGCCCGGCGCCTACGACGGCTTGCCTTACACGTCCCGCGTGCTCGCCGAGAACCTGGTGCGCCGCTGCGACCCTGCTACGCTCGATGCCTCGCTGAGCCAGCTGATCGAGCGCAAGCGCGATCTCGACTTCCCGTGGTTCCCGGCCCGCGTGGTGTGCCACGACATCCTCGGCCAGACTGCGCTGGTCGACCTTGCCGGCCTGCGTGACGCCATTGCCGACAAAGGCGGCGACCCGGCCCAGGTCAACCCGGTGGTGCCGGTGCAGCTGATCGTCGACCATTCGCTGGCCGTCGAGTGCGGTGGTTACGACCCGCAGGCCTTCGAGAAGAACCGCGCCATCGAAGACCGCCGCAACGAAGACCGCTTCCACTTCATCAACTGGACCAAGAAGGCGTTCAAGAACGTCGACGTGATCCAGCCGGGCAACGGCATCATGCACCAGATCAACCTGGAGAAGATGTCACCGGTGGTCCACAGCGACCACGGCGTCGCCTACCCGGACACCTGCGTCGGCACCGACAGCCACACGCCGCATGTCGATGCGTTGGGTGTGATCGCCATCGGCGTAGGCGGCCTGGAAGCCGAGAACGTGATGCTCGGCCGCGCCTCCTGGATGCGCTTGCCGGAAATCGTCGGCGTCGAGCTGACTGGCAAACTGGCCCCGAACATCACTGCCACCGACCTGGTCTTGGCCCTGACCGAGTTCCTGCGCAAGCAGAAAGTGGTCGGCGCCTACCTGGAGTTCCATGGTGAGGGTGCACGTGCCCTGACCTTGGGCGACCGCGCCACCATTTCCAACATGGCCCCGGAATACGGCGCCACTGCGGCGATGTTCGCCATCGACCAGCAGACCATCGACTATCTGCGCCTGACCGGCCGTGAAGAGCAGCAGGTCAAACTGGTGGAAACCTACGCCAAGGCCACCGGCCTGTGGGCCGACAGCCTGGGCGCTGCCGTCTATGAACGCACCCTCAGCTTCGACCTGTCGAGCGTGGTGCGCAACATGGCCGGCCCGTCCAACCCGCACGCCCGTGTCGCCACCAGCGACCTGGCCGCCAAGGGTATTGCCGGCAACTGGGAGGAGGTGCCGGGGCAAATGCCTGACGGTGCGGTGATCATCGCTGCCATCACCAGTTGCACCAACACCAGCAACCCGCGCAACGTGATTGCTGCAGGCCTGATTGCACGCAATGCCAACAGGTTGGGCCTGGCCCGCAAGCCGTGGGTGAAGTCGTCGCTGGCGCCCGGCTCCAAGGCCGTGCAACTGTATCTGGAAGAAGCCGGCCTGGAGAAAGAGTTGGAGCAACTCGGTTTCGGCATCGTCGCCTTCGCCTGCACCACCTGCAACGGTATGTCCGGTGCCCTGGACCCGGTGATTCAGCAAGAAATCATCGACCGCGACCTGTATGCCACCGCCGTGCTGTCGGGTAACCGCAACTTCGACGGGCGTATCCACCCGTATGCCAAGCAGGCCTTCCTCGCCTCGCCACCGCTGGTGGTAGCCTATGCCATTGCCGGTACCATTCGCTTCGACATCGAGAAGGATGTGCTGGGCGTGGTCGATGGCAAGGAAATCCGCCTGAAGGATATCTGGCCCAGTGATGAAGAGATCGATGCAGTGGTGCGTGCAGCGGTCAAGCCGGAGCAGTTCCGCAAGGTGTACATCCCGATGTTCGCCATCGAGGAAGACCGTGGGCCGAAGGTGGCGCCGCTGTATGATTGGCGCCCGATGAGCACCTACATCCGCCGCCCTCCCTACTGGGAAGGCGCCCTGGCCGGCGAGCGTACGTTGCGTGGCATGCGCCCGCTGGCGGTGCTGCCGGACAACATCACCACCGACCACCTGTCGCCGTCCAACGCCATCATGCTCGACAGTGCCGCCGGTGAATACCTCGCGAAAATGGGCCTGCCGGAAGAGGACTTCAACTCCTACGCCACTCACCGGGGTGACCACCTGACGGCCCAGCGCGCCACCTTCGCCAACCCCAAACTGTTCAACGAAATGGTGCGCAACGACGACGGCAGCGTGAAGCAGGGTTCGCTGGCGCGTATCGAGCCGGAAGGCAAGGTTACCCGCATGTGGGAGGCGATCGAGACTTACATGCAGCGCAAGCAGCCGCTGATCATTGTCGCCGGTGCCGACTATGGCCAGGGTTCGTCCCGTGACTGGGCGGCCAAGGGCGTGCGTCTGGCGGGTGTCGAGGCAATTGTCGCCGAAGGCTTCGAGCGCATTCACCGCACCAACCTGGTAGGCATGGGCGTGCTGCCGCTGGAGTTCAAGCCGGGCACCGACCGCAAGACCCTGGACCTGGATGGCAGCGAAACCTATGACGTGCTGGGTGCGCGTACGCCACGGGCGACCCTGACCCTGGTGGTGACCCGTGCCAATGGCGAGCGCCTGGAAGTACCGGTGACCTGCCGTCTGGACACCGCCGAGGAAGTGTCGATTTACGAAGCGGGCGGGGTGCTGCAGCGCTTTGCCCAGGACTTCCTCGAAGCGACCGCCTGAGCATGAATCGGGGGCCGCTTTGCGGCCCTTTCGCGACACAAGGCCGCTCCCTCAGCGGGCGGCGCAGTACCTGTGGGAGCGGCCTTGTGTCGCGAAAGGGCTGCGAGGCAGCCCCAGGGTATTTCACCGGACTATCAGGATGCCCAAGAAAATGGCACATGTACCCCAGATCAAAATCCCCGCCACCTACATCCGCGGCGGCACCAGCAAAGGCGTGTTCTTCCGCCTGCAAGACCTGCCCGAGCAGGCGCAAATTCCAGGCCCCGCCCGCGATGCGCTGCTGTTGCGGGTAATCGGTAGCCCCGACCCTTACGGCAAGCAGATCGACGGCATGGGCGGCGCCACGTCGAGCACCAGCAAGACCGTGATCCTGTCGCAAAGCATCAAGCCCGAACACGATGTCGACTACCTGTTCGGCCAGGTCAGCATCGACAAGGCCTTCGTCGACTGGAGTGGCAACTGCGGCAACCTGTCCGCTGCGGTCGGTTCGTTTGCCATCAGCAGCGGCCTGGTCGACCCGGCGCGTATTCCGCGCAACGGTATCGCCACGGTGCGTATCTGGCAGGCGAATATCGGCAAGACCATCATCGCCCACGTCCCGATCACTGAAGGTGAAGTGCAGGAAACCGGCGACTTCGAGCTGGACGGGGTCACCTTCCCGGCGGCCGAGGTGCAGCTGGAGTTTCTCGACCCTGCAGCCGATGAAGACGGCGGTGGCGGTGCCATGTTCCCCACCGGCAAGCTGGTCGATGACCTGGAAGTGCCGGGGGTCGGCACGTTCAAGGCAACCTTGATCAATGCCGGTATCCCGACCATTTTTGTCAATGCTGCCGATATCGGCTACACCGGTAGCGAACTACAGGACGCCATCAACGGCGACCCGCAGGCGTTGCTGCGTTTCGAGACCATCCGCGCCTATGGCGCCGTGCGCATGGGGCTTATCGACAACGTCGACCAGGCTGCCGGGCGTCAGCACACGCCGAAAGTGGCGTTCGTCGCACCGCCGAGCACCTACACTGCGTCCAGTGGCAAGGCGGTGCAGGCCGGTGATATCGACCTGCTGGTGCGGGCCTTGTCGATGGGCAAGCTACACCATGCCATGATGGGTACGGCTGCGGTGGCAATTGGCACTGCGGCGGCCATTCCGGGCACGCTGGTCAACCTCGCCGCTGGCGGGGGCGAGCGCAGCGCTGTGCGTTTCGGTCATCCTTCGGGCACCCTGCGGGTCGGGGCCGAGGCGCGCCAGGTGAATGGTGAGTGGACGGTAACCAAGGCAATCATGAGCCGCAGTGCTCGCGTGCTGATGGAGGGCTGGGTTCGCGTGCCTGGCGACAGCTTCTAACGCACCACCGGCGCTCGGCTTTAGTTCGTTGGGGCCGCTTGGCGGCCCTTCGCGGGCTTGCCCGCTCCCGCAGGGTAACCACAGGTTCTGAATGCTGTGGTCAACCTGTGGGAGCGGGCAAGCCCGCGAAGGGCTGCACGGCAGCCCCGGCAATTCTGAAGGGAGCTGGATATGAGCGCCAACGTAGACCTCAACGACCGCCCGGACTACGACCGGGTACTACAAACCCTGGCCGATTACGCCCTCGGCTATCGGGTCGAATCCCTCGAGGCCCTGGACACCGCGCGCAACTGCCTGATGGACACCCTCGGTTGCGGCCTTCTTGCCTTGCGCTTCCCTGAGTGCACCAAGCTCCTTGGCCCTCAGGTGGAAGGCACGCTGGTCCCAAATGGTGCTCGCGTCCCCGGCACCTCCTATCGCCTCGATCCGGTCAAGGCTGCCTGGGACATTGGCTGCACGGTGCGCTGGCTGGACTACAACGATACCTGGCTGGCCGCCGAATGGGCTCATCCCTCGGACAACCTTGGCGGCATCCTGGCAGTGGCTGATCACCTGTCACAGAAGCGTCTTGCCGCGGGTGAAAAGCCACTGCCGATGCGTGATGTGCTCGAGGCCATGGTCATGGCGCATGAAATCCAGGGGGTGCTGGCGCTGGAAAACGCCTTCAACCGCGTCGGCCTCGATCATGTGATTCTGGTGAAGGTCGCCTCGACCGCCGTGTGCGCCAGGTTGATGGGGGCCAATCGTGAGCAGATGCTCTCGGCCTTGTCCCACGCCTTCGTCGACGGCCAGGCCCTTCGTACCTATCGCCACGCGCCCAACGCCGGTTCGCGCAAGTCCTGGGCCGCGGGTGACGCCTCCAGCCGAGGAGTGCAACTGGCTGACATCGCCTTGCGTGGGGAAATGGGCGTGCCGGGCGTGCTCACGGCTTCGCAGTGGGGGTTCTACGATGTTTCGTTCAGCCATACCAACAAAGACCTGGCACTCAAGCCCGCCGGGCAGTACGAGCTGCGTCTGCCCCAGGTGTTGGGCAGCTATGTGATGGAAAACGTGCTGTTCAAGGTCAGTTTTCCTGCCGAGTTCCACGCCCAGACCGCCTGTGAGGCAGCAGTAACCCTGCATCCACTTGTGCGTAACCGTCTGCATGAAGTCGACCGCATCGTCATCACCACCCAGGAATCAGCGATCCGCATCATCTCCAAGAGCGGCCCGCTGGCCAATGCCGCCGACCGTGACCACTGTCTGCAGTACATGGTGGCCGTGCCGCTGATCTTTGGCCATCTGGTGGCCGAACATTATGAGGACGCCTTCCATGCCAACCACCCAAGTATCGACCGCCTGCGCGAGAAGATGGAGGTGGTGGAAGACCCGCGCTTCAGTCGCGAGTACCTGGAGCCGGACAAGCGTTCGATCGCCAACGCGCTGCAGGTGTTCTTCAAGGATGGCAGCAGCACCGAGCAAGTGGTGGTGGAATACCCGATCGGGCATCGTCGGCGGCGCGGGGAAGGTATACCGTTGCTGGAGGCCAAGTTCAGGGCCAACCTGGCGACCCGCTTTGCCCGGCAGCGGTGTCAGCAGATTTTCGAACTGTGCAAGGACCAGCAGAAGCTGGAAGGCATGGCGGTGCACAGGTTCGTGGATTTGTTTGTGATATGAGCTTGCCTGCGCATAAAACAACAAGGCCCCGGATCGCTGCCGGGGCTTTGCTTACAACCTGTAACTCAGCTTACGCCTGGACCACCGGGATCTTGGCGTTGGCTGCCGCTTCGCGGAACTCGGCGATCTGGTCGAAGCTCAGGTAGCGGTAAACGTCGGCAGCCATGCTGTCGATGTCTTTCGCATACTGCATGTACTCTTCGACGGTCGGCAGTTTGCCGATGATCGAAGCGACAGCGGCCAGCTCGGCCGATGCCAGGTACACGTTGGTCGCGTCGCCCAGACGGTTCGGGAAGTTACGGGTCGAGGTGGAGACCACGGTCGAGCCGGTCTGCACACGTGCCTGGTTACCCATGCACAGCGAGCAGCCTGGCATTTCCATGCGAGCACCGGCCTTGCCGTAGATGCCGTAGTAGCCTTCTTCGGTCAGCTGGTGAGCGTCCATCTTGGTTGGCGGAGCCAGCCACAGACGGGTCGGAATGCCACCCTTGACCTTCTCCAGCAGCTTGCCGGCAGCGCGGAAGTGACCGATGTTGGTCATGCACGAACCGATGAACACTTCGTCGATCTTCTCGCCTTGTACCGAGGACAGCAGGCGGGCATCGTCCGGGTCGTTCGGCGCGCAGAGCACAGGCTCTTTGACGTCGGCCAGGTCGATTTCGATGATTTCGGCGTATTCGGCATCGGCGTCGGCCGACAGCAGCTCAGGCTTGGCCAGCCAGGCTTCCATGGCCTGGGCGCGGCGCTCCAGGGTGCGGGCATCGCCGTAGCCTTCGCCGATCATCCAGCGCAGCAGGGTGATGTTGGACTGCAGGTACTCGGCGATGGCCTTTTCCGGCAGCTTGATGGTGCAACCGGCAGCGGAACGCTCGGCCGAGGCGTCGGACAGCTCGAAGGCTTGCTCGACGGTCAGTTCGTCCAGGCCTTCGATTTCCAGGATGCGGCCGGAGAAGGCGTTTTTCTTGCCTTTCTTCTCAACGGTCAGCAGGCCTTGCTGGATGGCGTAGTAAGGGATGGCATGAACCAGGTCACGCAGGGTGATGCCTGGCTGCAGTTTGCCCTTGAAGCGCACCAGGATCGATTCTGGCATGTCCAGCGGCATGACGCCGGTGGCGGCAGCGAAGGCCACCAGGCCGGAACCGGCCGGGAACGAGATGCCGATCGGGAAGCGGGTGTGCGAGTCGCCACCGGTACCTACGGTGTCAGGCATCAGCATGCGGTTCAGCCAGCTGTGGATGATGCCGTCGCCCGGGCGCAGCGACACGCCGCCACGGGTGCGGATGAAGTCTGGCAGGGTGTGGTGGGTGGTGACGTCGATCGGCTTCGGATAGGCCGCGGTGTGGCAGAACGACTGCATGACCAGGTCAGCAGAGAAGCCCAGGCATGCCAGGTCCTTCAGCTCGTCGCGCGTCATCGGGCCAGTGGTGTCCTGGGAGCCGACGGTGGTCATTTTGGGCTCGCAGTAAGCGCCTGGGCGCACGCCCTGGCCTTCTGGCAGGCCACAGGCACGGCCGACCATTTTCTGCGCCAGGGTGAAGCCCTTGCCGGAATCGGCAGGCTGCTCTGGTTTCTTGAACAGGTCGGAAGCACCCAGGCCCAGCTCGGCGCGGGCTTTTTCGGTCAGGCCACGGCCGACGATCAGCGGGATACGGCCGCCAGCGCGGACTTCATCCAGCAGCACTTCGGTTTTCAGCTCGAAGGTGGTGACCAGTTCGTCGCTGTCGTGACGACGTACTTCACCTTTGTATGGGTAAACGTCGATGACGTCGCCCATGCCCAGGTTGGTGCAGTCGAATTCGATCGGCAGGGCGCCGGCGTCTTCCATGGTGTTGTAGAAGATCGGGGCGATCTTGGTGCCGAAGCAGAAGCCACCGGCGCGCTTGTTCGGCACGTACGGGATGTCGTCGCCGAAGAACCACAGTACCGAGTTGGTAGCTGACTTACGCGAGGAACCGGTACCGACCACGTCGCCGACATAGGCAACCGGGAAGCCCTTGGCCTTGACGGCTTCGATCTGGGCCAGCGGGCCGACCGAACCAGGCTGCTGCGGTTCGATGCCGTCGCGGGCCATTTTCAGCATGGCCAGGGCGTGCAGCGGAATGTCAGGGCGCGACCAGGCGTCCGGGGCAGGCGACAGGTCGTCGGTGTTGGTTTCGCCAGGCACCTTGAACACGGTCAGGGTGTACTTGTCGGCGATGGCCGGACGCGAGGTGAACCACTCGCCGGCAGCCCAGGATTCCAGGACGGCTTTGGCGTGAGCGTTACCGGCCTTGGCTTTTTCGGCCACGTCGTGGAAAGCATCGAACATCAGCAGGGTGTGCTTGAGCTGTTCGGCCGCGACGGCGCCCAGTTCGGCGTCATCCAGCAGTGCGACCAGCGTTTCGATGTTGTAGCCGCCCTGCATGGTGCCCAGCAGTTCGGTGGCGTGCTTGCGGTCGATCAGTGGCGACGTGGCTTCGCCCTTGGCGACAGCGGAGAGGAAAGCGGCCTTGACGTAGGCAGCTTCGTCGACCCCTGGCGGTACGCGGTTGGTGATCAGGTCTACGAGGAAGGCTTCTTCGCCGGCCGGCGGGTTTTTCAGCAGCTCGACCAGGCCTGCAGTTTGTTCGGCGTTCAGCGGCTGGGGAACGATACCCAGGGCGGCGCGCTCTTCGATGTGTTTGCGGTAGGCTTCAAGCACAGTTATTTCCCTCATCAGTGGTCCCTAAAGGGGGTCCGGGACGCTTATCCAGCATTCAATGCACCCATGCGCTGCCGCGGCTTTGTGGGCCGCCCAGCCAGGGTCGCAAAGAATCCTTACAGAAGCTGCTTTCAAAGTTTTACGCCTGCAGAACGGGGGCTGATGAGGGCTGGCGCGGGCATGCGAGGGATGCATGGCCCGGGCCAACGCCGTTCTACCGGATCAACTGTGCTCGTGACGCTTTGAAAACAGCTTCCAACGGACATTGTTGCCTTTGAAAAGGCCGGGTGATTCTACGGTAAAAAAAGCCCGAAGGTAAGGCGGTGTACATGACTTTAACGAGTGACCCCGGTTAGACAAAGGGCTAACATGGGCCTGTATTCCATCGCCAAGCTGTTGTTTTTCATGTCCAACAAGTCCATCAAAACCCCTTGCGTCGGCCTGTGCTCCACGGTGTACGGGGACACGGTGTGCCGTGGTTGCAAGCGTTTTCACCACGAAGTGATCAACTGGAACGGTTACGACGACTCGCAAAAGCGCGCCGTGTGGTTGCGCCTTGAGCAGCTGCTGGTGCAGGTGATGATGGCCAAGCTTGAGGTGTTCGACAAAGGCCTGCTGCGCCAGCAACTGGAGCAGCGCTCCATCCGCTTTGTCGAGCAGCAGTCGGAATATTGCTGGGCTTACCAGCTGATTGCCCGCGGGGCGCGGATGATCCGTGACCTGGAGGCCTATGGCATGGCGTTGCTGCCGGAGTTCCGTGACTGGGAACTGCCCCAATTGCGCGATGCGATCGATCGCGAGTTCTTCCTGCTTTCAGAGGCGCACTACCAGCGCTACATTGCCCCTGGCTTCCTGCGCGATGCCATGGGCAGCGCGCAGGGCCAGTAAGCCGGGCGAATCAGTCGCCGGTGTATTCGCAACCGCTGGTGCAGGTTTCGTGGATACGAACCTTGGACAGCTCCGGCATCAGTGGCTTGACTTGGTCCCATATCCACTTGGCGATCACTTCGCTGGTGGGGTTTTCCAGGCCGGGGATGTCGTTCAGGTAGTTGTGGTCCAGCTGATCATAGATCGGCTTGAAGATCGCCTTGACCTCGGCGAAGTCGCGGATCCAGCCCGTGTGCGGGTCGAGCGGGCCGGTCAGGTGCAGGCCTACCGTGAACGAGTGGCCATGCAAACGGCCGCATTTGTGCCCTTCAGGGACGTGGGGCAGGCGGTGGGCCGATTCGAATGTGAATTCCTTGAAAATTTCCACGCTGTCATAACTCTGTGTGAATCAATAATGCGCGCAGTCTACCAGCATGGCCGCTACAAGGCTTGCAGGCGTTCATGCAGCCGCCCGGTGGCGGTCAGTTCCAGAAGTTCATCACCCAGGCGCTGGCTTTCGGCGATGGCCTTGTACCAATAGCGCTTGCGCCCTGGCGCATCGCCCATGAAGCGCTTGAAATCGTTGCGGTCGGGCAGTTTGCCGTAGGGCAGGGCGGCCAGGTATTGCGGCGAAGGCGTCATCAGCAGCACGTTTTGCAGGCGGGTGGCATCGCCCTTGCGCCAGGGCAGGGCCTTGTCGAACCAGCCAGGGACCACCTTGTCGGTGAAGTGTGGGTACAGCACCAGGTCGTCACCGCGGTAGGGCAGGTCGAGGTGGTAGTCGAGCAGGCCGCCGTCGCGGTAGGTGCCGGCGCCGGCACCGGGGATGTCTTTCACGCCCTGCATGACCATCGGTATCGACCCGGAAGCGAGCAGGGCATGGCGCAGGTTGGCCAGGTCCAGCGGCAGGTAGCGTGAGGGGAAGTCGGTCAGCGTGTCGAGCGGAGGCGCGGCGCGCCCATCGTGCAGAATGATGCGCTCGAAGTGGCGGGCCAGGCGCGAACGGCCCAGGAGGTTACTGGCAACCACCGAGCCCAGGCCCAGCCCCAGGCGGCCGCGATGGTCGTGAGCGAGCTGGCCATGGCTTTTCACCACCAGAATGTTCAGGCGGTAGTGCGGGTTGGCCAGCAGCTGGCCGTCGCGGCCCTCCAGCAGGTCATCGAGCATGCGTTGGCAACTGCGGCTGATTTCGGCCGGAGTGACGCCCTTGGCGAAATCCTGCTCGGTGTACAGCTCGCCAAGACGGCGGATGCCTGCGACCGGGTCCTCGAGGCAGGCGCTGGCGAAGCGCCAGGCACCGATCGATGCGCCGATCAGGGCACGCTGACGGGGTGCCGAGGGTAGCCACTCGCCGAACAGCGCCAGGTCCAGGCCCTGGATGCCCAGCGGCTTCGGCCCACCCGCCGCGCCCGGCAATACCCCGACATCGGCCGCCTGCAGGCCGCGCTCGCGGATGTGTCGCAAGGCACGCTGGCCGGCCTTGAAGGTGAGGGCGGGGTATTTAATGTGGATGGCGCTCATGGCGTGTCTCTTGGGCATAGGAGCAGCCTTGTGCTGCGAGGGGCCGTTACAGATAACATAACTGTATGTGCCTGTATTGGCCCTTTCGCAGCACAAGGCCGCTCGTTGCAGGTTGCCGAGCCTGGCTAGCGTCGTAACTGCGCTATCATGCCGCCAGCTGTTTTCAGGTTGAATTAAGGACCGGTGGTTAATCTTAACCCCGTAGACAACTTGTACAGTTCTCAGGAGAGAAGAACGATGAAAACCTTGACTGCCCTGATCACCGCCGCAGCCCTTGCCCTGGGCGCCAATGTCGCCTTCGCCAAGGACGTTCAGCCTGACGAAGTGGTGAAACTGGTCAACGCCAAGACCATCAAGTCGCTGGACCAGCTCAAGACCACCGCCATGGCCAAGCACCCGGGCGCCACCGTCACTGACTCGGAACTTGAAGACGAGTACGGCCGCTACATCTACAAGGTCGAGCTGCGTGATACGCAGAACGTCGAATGGGAGGTGGCGCTGGACGCCAAGACCGGTGAAGTGCTGAAGGACGAGCAGGACAGCTGATGAACCTCTTGCCGCGGCCAGCGCGCTACTTCGCGCTGGCGCTGCTGGCGGTGTGCTCTCTGGCCGCTGCCCGCGACCTCGATCAGGATGAAGCCCTGAAGCTCCGTCAGAAGGGCGTCATTCTGCCGCTCGAACAGCTGCTCGAGACCGCCCTGGGGCGTCACCCCGGGGCGCGTCTGCTGGAAGCCGAGCTGGAAGAAGACGATGATCGCTACGAATATGAAGTCGAGTTGCTGACGACTGAAGGTGTGGTGCGCGAGATCAAGCTCGATGCCAGCACCGGCGCCCTGCTCAAAGACGAGGAAGATGACTGAATGCGCCTGTTGCTTGTCGAGGACAACGTACCGTTGGCCGATGAACTGACCGCCGGCCTGCAGCGCCAGGGCTATGCCGTGGACTGGCTGGCTGACGGCCGAGACGCGGTTTACCAGGGGCAAAGCGAGCCGTACGACCTGATCATCCTGGACCTCGGCCTGCCCGGCTTGCCCGGCCTGGACGTGCTGGCCCAGTGGCGCGCCGCTGGGCTGGCCACACCGGTATTGATCCTCACCGCCCGCGGCTCCTGGGCCGAGCGCATCGAAGGGCTGAAGGCCGGGGCTGACGATTATCTGAGCAAGCCCTTCCACCCCGAAGAGCTGCAACTGCGCATCCAGGCCTTGTTGCGCCGCGCCCGTGGCCTGGCCAACCAGCCTAAGCTGGAAGCGGCCGGCCTGCACCTTGACGAAAGCCGTCAGTGCGTGAGCCGCGACGGGGTGGATGTGCAACTGACCGCCGCCGAGTTCCGCCTGCTGCGCTACTTCATGCTGCACCCGCAGCAGATCCTGTCCAAAAGCCACCTGGCCGAGCACCTCTACGACGGTGAAACCGAGCGCGACTCGAACGTGCTGGAGGTCCACGTCAACCATTTGCGCCGCAAGCTGGGCCGCAGTGTGATCGAAACCCGTCGCGGGCAAGGCTACATCTATGCCGGGAGTGGCGAGTGAAGTCGATCCAGGCGCGCCTGAGCCTGGGCCTGGTGGCGGTACTGGTGGTAGTCGGCGTGGTGCTGGCGCAACTGACGCTGTGGCTGTTCGAGGCCGGCCTGCAACGTTATCTGGAAAACGGCCTGCGCAAGGAAAGCGAGAACCTTCTGGTGGCATTGGTGCGTGGGCCTTCCGGCCTGCAGCTGGATGAGCGGCGCATCTCGGCTGCCTATCAGCGGCCGTTCTCCGGTTACTATTTCCGCATCGATTTCGACCAGGGTACCTGGAGGTCTCGTTCGCTGTGGGACCTGGACATGCCCAAGCCCGCAGCGCCCGGGCTTTCCGATAGCCATGAACTCGGCCCGGAAGGCCAGCAACTGCTGGCTCTGCGTGCCGACTACCGGCGCCTGGGCCAGGACATTTCGATCAGTGTGGCTCAGGACTATTCACCGGTGCGCGAGGGTTTCCGACGCTTGCAGCAGATCGGCCTGGGCATGGGCCTGGTGGCGCTGATCCTGATTCTGGTGCTGCAGCGCATCACAGTTACCCGCTCGTTGCGGCCGCTGGAGCGGGCACGCCAGCAGATCGCCCAACTGCAGCAGGGGCAGCGCTCGCAGCTGGATGCCGAGGTGCCCAGCGAGTTGGTGCCGCTGGTGGGGCAGATCAACCACTTGCTTAGCCATACCGAAGACAGCCTGCGCCGCTCACGCAACGCCCTTGGTAACCTCGGCCATGCGCTGAAGACGCCGCTGGCGGTGCTGCTGAGCCTGGCTTCCAGTGAACGTCTGCAGGGGCTGCCGGAGGTACGCGCGCAAATGCGCGAGCAGTTGCAGCAGATTCAGGAGCGCCTGGCGCGCGAACTGAACCGTGCACGCCTGGCAGGAGATGCTCTGCCGGGCGCGCAGTTCGATTGTGATGCCGAACTGCCGGGGTTGCTCGGGACCTTGGGCATGATTCATGGCGAGGGCGTGCTGTTGGCAAGTGATGTGCCGCCCGGGCTGTTGTTGCCATGGGACCGCGAGGACGTTCTGGAACTGTTGGGTAATCTGCTGGACAACGCCTGCAAGTGGGCTGACAGCGAGGTGCGCGTGGGTATCGCCTCGAACGCCGAGGGCTACCGGCTGTGGGTCGATGACGATGGCCCGGGTATTGCGCAAGACCAGCGGCAGCAGGTGCTGGAGCGAGGTTCACGGCTGGACGAGCAGGTGACTGGGCATGGGCTGGGGTTGGGTATCGTGCGCGATATCGTTGATGCCTGGGAAGGGCGCCTGACCTTGCTGGAAAGCCCGCTGGGCGGCCTGCGGGTGAGCATCGACCTGCCGCGCAAGGCTCGTTAATGCCGGGGCCGCATCGCAACACAAGGCCGCTCCCACAGGTCTACGCAATCCCCTTTGGCCCTATCAGTACTACAAAAAAATTGCAGTACAGCCGCAGTTTTTTGAATTAGCCCAAATTCCCCCCACCCGGCAAAATCCTCCCCACGAAACCCTGCGGTTTCCATCTCTCCACGGACGGAGCCCCTTGTGATATTGCATGCGCAATACGAGGCCCAGGCCAACTCGGCTGGGCTTTCTTTTTGAACAGAAAAACCAAAGATCCCGATTGCCCAAATGTCTGCCTCGCGTTCCGAAAGTCGTCTGCAGCGGCTGTTGCCGGCCCCCCTCAACATCCCCCCAAAAGAATGGTTGCGTGCCGGTATCGGTGCGCTGCTTGGCCTGTTCCTCGCGGGCTGGCTGACCAGCCTGGCCTATGGCCCCAGCATCGCCCTGCACTTGCTCGGCCCGCTGGCTGCCTCGGCAGTACTGGTGTTTGCGGTGCATTCCGGCCCCTTGGCCCAACCTTGGCCGGTGTTGGGCAGCTACGCCCTGGCGGGTGCAGTGGGGCTGGCCATGCGCGAAGGCTTCGGCCCCGAGCTGTGGGTGGCTGCTGCGGCGCTCGGCATCTCGATCCTGGTCATGTGCCTGTTGCGCTGCCTGCACCCGCCGGGTGGTGGTGTGGCAGTGAGCGCGGTGCTGGCCGACCCGGGGTTGACCGCCATGGGCGATCACCTGCTGGAGCCGGTGCTGCTCAATGCGCTGATCCTGGTGACCGTGGCAATCGCCTACAACCGTTTGACGGGTGTGCGCTACCCGAAAGGCGCGGTGCCACGCAAAGACCTGCACCACACCCATGACCCGCTGCCCGGCGAGCGGGTCGGCATCCGCAGTGAAGACCTGGACCAGGCCCTGGAAGAGCTGGGCGAGTTCGTCGACGTCACCCGTGACGAGCTGGAGCGCATCATCCTCGCCACCGAGCAGCACGCCCTGCAGCGAAGCCTTGGTGGTATCACCGCGGCCTCGGTGATGTCCCGCGATGTGCAGTTCGCCACGCCTGATACCACGCTGGAGCAGGCCTGGAAAATGCTCGCCAGCCATCACCTGAAGACCCTGCCTGTCCTGCAGCACGGCAAGCTTGTGGGCATCGTCAGCCTCGGCGACCTGATTGGCCCGGCGATGCAGCGTGGGCGTTTCAGCTGGCGCGGCCTGTTCGGCCGCAAGGCGGTGCGCATGGCGCAAGTGATGAGTACGCGGGTTGTCAGTGTCAGCAGCCAGCACCCGCTGGAACGCCTGCTGCCCTTGTTGTGCGAACAAGGCCTGCACTGCTTGCCGGTGCTTGATGCTGACAAGCTGGTGGGGGTGATCACCCAGACCGACCTGATCGCCGGCCTCAAGCGTCAGTTGCTCAGCAAGACTGAGACTTCAGATAACCGGGTCCCAGCGTTGTGACCAGTCGCTGGCGCCGGTAGCTACCAGCCGGCGCAGGATGGCGAAGGCCTGTTGCAGGGCTTCGCTGTCGCGTTTGCGTGGGTACACCAGGAAGGTCGGGTAGGTGAACTCCGGTGCCTGTGGCACCCGCTCGAACACGCCGCTGTCCAGATAGGCTTGCACCACCCGCGTGCGGAAGTAGCCACTGCCACCTTGGTCGAGTATGAACTGCAGGGCCAACGGGCCAAGGTTGAAGCTTAGCGCCGGGCGCGCACAGTCGGGCAGGGCCGCATCATGCTGGCGGCGGAAGGCCTCGCCCCAGTCGATGTAAATGTATGGCTCGGGCCGCTCGACCCGGCGCACGCGAATCAGCTTCTCCTCCATCAACTGTTCCACCTGCAGGCCTGGGCCGTAGGCCGGCTGGTAGACCAGCGCGGCGTCCAGCAGGCCCATCTCGACTTTGCGCAGCAGCGACTCACCATCGCTGACCTCGCTGCGGATGGCATGGCTGGGCAGTTCACGGTGCAGGGCACTTACCCAGTCGAGCATCATCGGATTGCCCAGGCTCACCTCACCGCCCACATGCAGCACCTGCTGGCAACCTTCAGGCAGCGGCAGGTCGCGGCGCGCGGCTTCCCAGGTTTGCACCAGCTGGTTGGCATAACTGACGAACGCTTCACCATTGCTGGTCAGGCTGGCGCCGCTGCGGCTACGCACGAACAGCTGGCAACCCAGTTGCTGCTCCAGGCGCTGCACGCGCGCGGTGATCGCGGTTTGTGACACGAACAGGCGTTCGGCTGCGGCGACCAGGCTGCCGCAACGCACAATTTCCAGGAAGGTACGGGCCTGATCGATGTCCATGGGCTGCTCGGTGTTTGTGGGGGGCCTATTCTAGAGGCTTTGCACCGTTATGGGGCGTTATTGCGTTGTCTGCAAATTTGCAGGTCGGTTGTGACTTTAGTCCCATGGCAGGGTGGGTGTAGCGGTCCATACTCAAGTTTCGCCCTTCAATAACAACAAGTACCGGGTTTCTGACGATATGAGCTACCAGCACAGCTACGCCCATTCCATTTCCGACCCTGCCGCTTTCTGGGCGGAACAGGCCGCACACCTGGCCTGGCACCGCAAGCCTGCCCTGACCCTGCAAGACAACGCTGACGGGACCCACCGCTGGTTCGCTGATGGCCGTCTCAACAGCTGTTACCTGGCCCTCGATCACCAGATCGAGCAGGGCCGGGGCGAGCAGTTGGCGTTGATCTACGATTCGCCAGTGACCGGCGTGCAGCAGACTTACACCTATAACCAGTTGCGTGATGAGGTCGCGCGCCTGGCCGGTTTGCTGCGCCAGTTGGGGGTGAACAAGGGCGATGGGGTGATCATCTACATGCCCATGGTGCCGCAAGCGGCCATGGCGATGCTGGCCTGCGCGCGGATCGGCGCGGTGCATTCGGTCGTGTTCGGTGGCTTTGCCGCCAACGAGTTGGCCCTGCGCATCGATGACGCCCGCCCCACCTTGTTGCTGACGGCATCGTGTGGGCTGGAGTTCGACCGGGTCATTGCATACAAGCCGCTGGTTGACCGCGCCCTGCAACTGGCCCGGCACCAGCCGCGCAACGTGTTGGTGCTGCAGCGGCCGCAAGCGCACGCTGAACTGCTGCCAGGCCGTGATCTGGATTGGCAGGCGGCCTTGGCCGGCGCCGAGCCGGTGGCGCCCGTCGAGCTGGATGCCGGCGACCCGCTGTACATCATGTACACGTCGGGCACCACCGGGAAACCCAAGGGTATCGTCCGGGAAAACGGCGGCAATGCCGTGGCGCTGTGTTACGCCATGCGCCATATCTATGGCATGCAGGCCGGCGATGTGTGGTGGGGCATTTCCGACGTCGGCTGGGTGGTCGGCCATTCACTGATCGTGTATGGGCCGTTGATGAGCGGCTGTACCACGGTGTTCTATGAAGGCAAGCCGATCCGCACCCCGGATGCTTCGGCCTATTGGCGGGTGGTGGAGCAGTATCAGGTCAACGCGCTGTTCTGTGCACCGACGGCCATGCGCGCCATCCGCAAGGAAGACCCGGAGGGCGAACTGATCCGCAAGCATGACCTCAGCTCGCTGCGGCAACTGTTCCTGGCGGGGGAAAAGCTGGATTCCAGCACCCATGAATGGCTGGAGCGGGTGAGTGGCAAGCCGGTGCACGACCACTGGTGGCAGACCGAGACCGGCTGGCCGGTCACCGCGCCTTGCGTCGGGCTGGAGGGCAGCGCGGCGAAACCAGGGTCGAGCAACCGGGCGGTGCCTGGCTACAACGTTCGCGTGCTGGATGACGAAGGCCACTTGCTCGGGGCCAACCATCAGGGCTCGATCGTGATTGCCCTGCCATTGCCACCCGGTTGCAGTCAGACGCTGTGGGGGGATCACGAGCGGTACCTGCAGGCCTATCTGCGCACGTATCCGGGGTACTACCACACGGGCGATGGCGGCTATCTGGATGATGATGGTTTCGTCTACATCATGGGGCGCACCGATGATGTGATCAACGTTTCCGGTCATCGCTTGTCCACCGGCGAAATGGAAGACCTGGTCGCCCGCCACCCGGCGGTCGCGGAGTGCGCGGTGATCGGCGTACATGACGAGATCAAGGGCCAGGTACCGCTGGCGCTGGTGGTACTCAAGGATGGCGAGGGCATTGCCGAAGCGCAGTTGCTGGTGGAGCTGGTGGGCAGCGTGCGCGAGGAAATCGGCCCGCTGGCCTGTTTCAACCGGGTACGGCTGGTGAAGCGCCTGCCCAAGACCCGTTCCGGCAAGATTCTGCGGGCGGTGCTGCGCAAGATTGCCGATGGGCAGGATTATGTGCCGCCTTCGACCCTGGATGATCCGGCAGTGCTGGGCGAGATCGAAGCGGTGCTGGCGGATTTGCCCAGGGCGGGTTGATGGTTTGACCTCGATGGCCCTATCGCGGGCGGGACAC
Organism: Pseudomonas sp. FYR_5; assembly: GCF_043106315.1. NCBI lineage: Bacteria > Pseudomonadati > Pseudomonadota > Gammaproteobacteria > Pseudomonadales > Pseudomonadaceae > Pseudomonas > Pseudomonas sp. FYR_5. Next base: position 107,380 of record NZ_JBICMK010000085.1, read on the forward strand.
GCAACGGTGGTTCGGCAGAGGCCGTCGTGTAATCGATGGACTCGCCCCCGCCGAGGCATCACAGTGCCACGGTGGTGTTCGAAGAAGCCAACGGCAGCGAGGGCGAGACCATGAAAAAGCATAGTTCGAAACAAGATTCCCTGTCTTCCACTGATGTGGAGCTTTGCACAACCATCTGCGTAGACCTGGCCAAACAGGTTTTCCAGTTGGCAGGCGAAGACGCTACTGGTCGGGTGATCTACGAAGATCGCATCAAATCCCGCCAAGCGTT
>NZ_JBICMK010000086.1:0-7080 GCF_043106315.1 Pseudomonas sp. FYR_5
GGGCCAGTGCAGGCAACCTAACAGCAGGCCTGCAATGCCTGTTCGACATCTGCCAGCAGGTCCTCCACATCCTCCAGCCCCACCGACAGACGCACCAACCCCTCCGATATCCCGTGATGCACTCGCTCCTGCGGCGTATAGCTGGAATGGGTCATGCTCGCCGGGTGCTGCGCCAGCGACTCGGCATCTCCCAGGCTCACCGCCCGCGCAAAGAGCTGCAGCGCATTCATGAAGCGCCGCCCCGCCTCAATGCCACCCTTGAGCTCAAACGCAATCATCCCCCCAGGCAAACGCATCTGTCGCTGGGCCAACGCGTACTGGGCAAAAGACGGTAGCCCCGGGTAATGAATCAATTCCACCTGCGGCTGCCGAGCCAGAAACTCGGCCACCTTCTGAGCATTGGCGCAATGCCGGTCCATTCGCAGGGCCAGGGTCTTGATCCCGCGCATCAGCAGCGCCGCGTCATGCGGTGACAGCACTGCCCCGGTCATATCCTTCAGCCCTTCCAGGCGAATGCGATCGACCAACGCCTTGCGCCCCACCACCAGCCCCGCAGTGATATCACCGTGGCCACTGAGGTACTTGGTTGCCGAGTGCACCACCAGGTCCGCCCCCAGCTCCAGTGGCCGCTGCAGGTACGGTGTACAGTAGGTGTTATCGACCACCACATGCACATCATGCCCCCGCACCGCCTCGACAACCGCCTCAATATCCACAAGCTGCATATTGGGGTTGGCCGGTGTTTCGAAGTAGATCATCCGTGTTTTGCTGTTGATCGCCGCCTTCAGGGCCATGGAATCGTTGAGATCGACATGGCGAACTTTGACGCCGAACTCACCAATACCGTGGTGCAGAAAAGCGAAGGTGCAGCCATACAAGGTGCGCCCCACAATCAGCTCATCGCCAGGCCGTAGCAGGGTCCAGATGGTTGAGGTAATCGCACCCATCCCTGATGCCAACGCCAACCCCGCCTCACCACCCTCCAGCGAAGCCATGCGCTGCTCCAGCAAGGCCAGCGTGGGGTTGGAGATGCGACTGTAGAAGTGCCCCGCCTCCTCTCCGGCGAAGCAGGCAGCGCCGTACTCAACAGTGGGAAAGGCATAGGTGGCCGTCTGGTACACCGGCGGCACCAAGGCGCCACCGTGGGACAGCGGGTCGTAGCCATGGTGAATGGCCCGCGTGGAAAAACCGGTGTTGTCGTGGGAGTCGCGCATGGCAACGGCCTCTTGTGGTTTGTTGTAAGCTTATGCCACCGAGCTGCCCAATTTTTTCCAAAATAGCCTACACATAGGCGTGCTTTCTGGAACAAAAACAATAATCAACGGACCAGGAGGGCAAAAAATGCCTTCAAGCCTCGACCGCACCGACCGCGCCCTGCTCGCCGCCTTGCAGGACAACGCCCGCCTCACCGTTGCCGAACTCGCCGACCAGGTGGCACTGACCACCTCGCCCTGCTGGCGACGGGTGAAGCTGCTGGAAGAAAACGGCTACATCACCGGCTACCAGGCCATCCTCTCGCCCAAGTCGCTGGGGTTTGGCGTGACCGCGTTCGTCAGCATCATGATGGACTCGCACACCAAGGACATGGCGCTGGCGTTCGAACAGCGGCTGATGGAAATTCCCGAAATCGTCGCCTGCCACAACATCTCCGGGCGCTATGACTTTCTGCTGGAGATACTGGCACGGGACCTGGAGTCGTTTGGGGAATTTACCCGGGAGGTGCTGCAGCGGTTGCCGGGGGTGAAGGAGATCTATTCGAGTTTTTCGTACAAAGCAGTCAAGGAAAGGCGGGTGATACCGGTGTCGGAGAAACATATCTAGGACAGATCTTTCCGAACAGTGGGAAGGATCCTGAACGCGAGACAAAAAACCCCGCCGAAGCGGGGTTCTCCTTGCAGGCTAGCGCTTAGATCGCGCCACGCTGACGCAGCACGTCCAGCACCTGTTTCACGCCTTCGTCCACGCTGGTGGCCTGGGTGTCGATCACAAGATCAGCATCCAGCGGCACATCGAACGGGAAGCTCTCGCCCGGGATGTTGTCGCCACCGGCAGCGTACAGGCCTTGCGGGTCACGCTCGCGGCAGACCAGCGGCGAGGCCTGGACGTAAACGGTCACCAGGCGCTCCTTGCCGATCAGCGCCTTGGCCTGTTCGCGGCCTTCGGCATCCGGGGCCACGAACGCAGCCAGGGTCAGCATGCCGGCTTCGTTGAACTGGCGCGCCACGTGGGCGGCGCGGCGCCAGTTCTCGGTGCGGCCGGCGCGGTCCTGTGGCAGGCCCTTGTTCAGGTCGTGACGCAGGTTCTGGCCGTCGAGCACGTACACCGCGCGCCCCATGTCGAACAGCTTGCGCTCCACGGCATAAGCCAAGGTGCTCTTGCCAGCACCGGACAGGCCGCTGAACAGCACGGTGGCTGGCTGCTGGCCGAAGCGCAGGGCGCGCTCTTCGGTGGACACGTGAGCCTGCTTGCCATGATGACCGGTGCTGCCGTGTGGCAACACGGGCGGGGCGATGATCATGCCGGCGCCAACGGTACCGTTGGTCAGGCGGTCGATGACGATGAACGCACCGGTGGTGCGATTGCTGTCGTAACCGTCGAGGGCAATCGAGGTGTCCAGGGCAACCTTGACGCGGCCGATTTCGTTCAGTTGCAGTGCGCTGGCAGCGCCCTGCTCCAGGGTGTTCACATCGACCTTGTGGGTGATGCTGGCAATCGAGCCTGGCACGTAGCTGGTGGCACGCTTGATGTCGTATTTCTTGCCCGGGAGCATCGGCTCCTCGGCCATCCACACCAGCATGGCGTCGAAGTGGTCAGTTACCGGCGGGACGTTGTCGGCATGTACCAGCAGGTCGCCACGGGAGATGTCGATCTCGTCTTCCATGGTCAGGGTCACGGCCTGGCCTGGGCCGGCGTTTTCCAGTTCACCTTCGTAGGTGACGATGGACTTGACCCGGCTGCTCTTGCCCGAAGGAAGCACGACAATCTCGTCACCTTTGTGCACCACGCCGCTGGCGATGGTGCCAGCAAAGCCGCGGAAGTTCAGGTTGGGACGGTTGACGTACTGCACCGGGAAACGCAGGTCGGTGAAGTTGCGGTCAGCCGAAACCTCGACGGTTTCGAGGATTTCCATCAGCGTCGGGCCGGCGTACCACGGCGATTGCTCGCTGTGGTTGACCACGTTGTCACCCTTGAGCGCCGACATCGGCACGAAGTGCAGGCTGCTCGGGGTCAGGTTGATGGCTTCGGCAAACTTCAGGTAGTCGGCCTTGATCGACTCGAAGACGCCTTCATCGAAGCCCTTCAGGTCCATCTTGTTGACCGCGACCACGATGTGCTTGATGCCCAGCAACGACGCGATGTAGCTGTGGCGACGGGTCTGGGTCTGCACGCCGTAGCGGGCATCGACCAGGATGATCGCCAGGTCGCAGGTGGACGCACCGGTGGCCATGTTGCGGGTGTACTGCTCGTGGCCCGGAGTGTCGGCGATGATGAACTTGCGCTTGGCGGTGGAGAAGTAGCGGTAGGCGACATCGATGGTGATGCCCTGCTCGCGCTCGGCCTGCAGGCCATCTACCAGCAACGCCAGGTCGACTTCTTCGCCGGTGGTGCCGACTTTCTTCGAATCACGGGTGATGGCCTCGAGGTGGTCCTCGTAGATCATCTTCGAATCGTGCAGCAGGCGCCCGATCAGGGTGCTCTTGCCGTCGTCAACGTTGCCGCAAGTCAGGAAGCGCAGCAGTTCCTTGCGCTCATGCTGGGCCAGGTAGGCGAGGATGTCCTCGCTGATCAGATCAGATTGGTGCGACATGGAGTAACCCTGAAATTAGAAGTAGCCTTGGCGTTTCTTGTCTTCCATGGAACCGGCGCCATCGTGATCGATGACACGGCCCTGGCGTTCGGACGTACGGGTCAGGAGCATTTCCTGAATGATGTCCGTCAGGGTCTCGGCTTCCGATTCGACAGCGCCCGTCAGCGGGTAGCAGCCGAGGGTACGGAAACGCACCTTCTTCTTGACGATGCGGGCTTTTTCTTCCTCGGAGAGGTGCTCGAGGATGCGCTCGTCGTCGATCATGATCAGGGTGCCGTTCTTCTCGATGACTTCACGCTCGGCGGCGAAGTACAGCGGCACGATCGGGATGCCTTCAAGGTAGATGTACTGCCAGATGTCCAGTTCGGTCCAGTTCGACAACGGGAAGACGCGGATCGACTCACCCTTGTTGACCTTGCCGTTGTAAACGTTCCACAGCTCGGGGCGCTGGTTCTTCGGGTCCCAGCGGTGCTTGCTGTCACGGAACGAATACACACGCTCCTTGGCCCGCGACTTCTCTTCGTCGCGGCGCGCACCACCGAAGGCAGCGTCGAAACCATGCTTGTCCAGCGCCTGCTTCAGGCCCTGGGTCTTCATGATATCGGTGTGCTTGGAGCTGCCATGGGTAAACGGGTTGATACCCTGCGCCACACCCTCGGGGTTGACGTGGGTGATCAGCTCCAGGCCCATTTCCTCGACCATTTTGTCGCGGAAGCTGTACATCTCCTGGAATTTCCACTGGGTGTCGACGTGCATCACCGGGAACGGCAGCTTGCCCGGGAAGAAGGCCTTGCGCGCCAGGTGCAGCATCACGGCGGAGTCCTTGCCGATCGAGTACAGCATCACCGGGTTGTCGAACTCGGCGGCCACCTCGCGGATGATGTGGATGCTCTCCGCCTCCAGCTGTTTCAAGTGCGTCAGTTTGTCGACCATGGCTACTCACGAAAAACGATCTTATGGACGGCCTGCGGGCCGTGTTCGAGCGAGCCACTTTATCACAGCGGCTGCTTCTATTTAGGAGGCTGGCTAGATCGAAAAAATCTAACGATATGACTGGGGGTTTGGGCTGGCAGGGCCGGCCTCTTCGCGGGTGAACCCGCTCCTAAAGGCCCGTGTAGGAGCGGGTTCACCCGTGAAGGGGGCGACATCGTTATCAGATGGGATTAGGGCAATCGATGAACAGGTGCTCCACGGCAAACCGTCGTGCCAGGTAATCGCCCAGCGCCTGCACCCCATAGCGCTCGGTGGCATGGTGCCCGGCAGCAATGAAGCTGACGCCATTCTCGCGCGCACTGTGGTAGGTCTGCTCGGACGCCTCACCGGTCAGGTACAGGTCCACCCCGGCGGCAATCGCCGTGTCGATATAGCCCTGCCCGCCGCCGGTGCACCAGCCCACCCGGCGGATCATGTCGTTGCCTTCGACCAGCAACGGCTCACGCCCCAGCACGCCTTGAACCCGACGGGCAAAATCGCGCGCGGTCATGGATTCGGCCAGCGAACCGATCAGCCCGACCACTTTGGGGTTTTCCGGGTCAAGTGGCCCTTCGACAGTGATCTCCAGTTGCCGCGCCAGTTGCACGTTGTTGCCGACTTCCGGGTGCACGTCCAAGGGCAGGTGAAACGCCAGCAGACTGATATCGTTATTCAGCAAGGTCTTCAGGCGACGCTGGCGAATGCCGGTGATGCACGGGTTCTCGCCCTTCCAGAAATAACCATGGTGTACCAGCACCAGATCAGCCTCGGCCTCGACCGCGGCATCCAGCAATGCCTGGCTGGCGGTAACACCACTGACAATACGGCTGACCTGCGGCCGGCCTTCGACCTGCAGGCCATTTGGGCAATAATCCTGGATCTTCGCACTGCCCAGATAACGCTCGGCTTCCTCGACCAGGGTACTTAGAGCAACGGCCATGAAAATCTCCTCGAAAACTGCGCTTTTCTCGGGCGCAACGCCTGACGAACGCCCGTATAATGCCGGCCATTATGGGCCGTCGCCGTCACTGGGGGAACCGGTGTATGATCGCGCGCGCTCATGCCCCACTGCCAGGCCGCTGGCCCCTGCTCTTTCCAGGATTCGTTCATGTTCAAGGCTTTGCGTTACTTCGGCTGGCCCCTGCTTACCGGCATACTGATCGCCATGCTGATCATCCAGCGTTTTCCGCAATGGGTCGGGCTGCCCAGCCAGGACGTCAACCTGCAGCAAGCGCCACAGACCACGCGGATCATGCAAGGTCCGGTGTCGTACGCCGACGCCGTGACCCTGGCCGCCCCGGCGGTGGCCAACCTGTACACCACCAAGGTGGTGAACAAAAGCGCCCACCCGCTGTTCGAGGACCCGCAGTTCCGCCGCTTCTTCGGTGACAACCTGCCCAAACAGCGCCGCTGGGAATCAAGCCTGGGCTCGGCGGTAATCATGAGCCCTGAGGGCTACCTGCTGACCAACAACCATGTCACCAGCGGCGCCGATCAGATCGTCGTCGCCCTGAAGGATGGCCGCGAGACTTTGGCCCGCGTGATCGGCAGCGACCCGGAAACCGACCTTGCGGTGCTGAAGATCGACTTGAAGAACCTGCCGGCAATCACCATCGGCCGTTCCGACAACATTCGCATCGGCGACGTGTCGCTGGCCATCGGCAACCCGTTCGGCGTCGGCCAGACTGTGACCATGGGCATCATCAGCGCCACTGGCCGCAATCAGCTGGGGCTTAACAACTACGAAGACTTCATCCAGACCGACGCGGCGATCAACCCAGGCAACTCCGGTGGTGCGCTGGTGGATGCCAATGGCAACCTGATCGGCATCAATACCGCGATCTTCTCCAAGTCCGGCGGCTCGCAGGGCATCGGCTTCGCCATCCCGGTAAAGCTGGCACTGGAGGTGATGAAGTCGATCGTCGAACATGGCCAGGTGATACGTGGCTGGCTGGGCATCGAAGTACAGCCACTGAGCCAGGAGCTGGCAGAGTCGTTCGGCATGAAGGACCGCCCAGGCATCGTGGTGGCGGGCATCTTCCGCGAAGGGCCAGCCGCCAAGGCCGGGCTGCAACTGGGTGACGTGATCCTGAGCATCAATGGCGAGCCGGCCGGCGACGGGCGCAAGTCGATGAACCAGGTAGCGCGGATCAAGCCCAACGAGAAGATCACCATTGAGGTGATGCGCAACGGGCAGCCGTTGAAACTGATCGCCGAGGTGGGGCTGCGGCCGCCGCCGGCGCCGGCTGCCAGCCAGGAAAATAAATAAAGCCGGGGCCGCGTTGCGGCCCTTCGCGGGC
>NZ_JBICMK010000087.1:0-169623 GCF_043106315.1 Pseudomonas sp. FYR_5
GGGCCCGAAGCCTGGAGCAGTTCACACTACCCCGGCAGCCTCATCGGCTTTCTCGTCCCCTTCGCGTATCACCTCACAAGATTAGAGAAACTGCTCGGCATAGTGACAAGCCACCTGCCGCGTACTCACCTGCCTCAGCGCCGGCACCTCCTTGGCACACCGCTCGGTCGCATGCGGGCAGCGTTTGTGGAATGCACACCCATCCGGCGGGCTCAGCGGGTTGGGCAGCTCCCCGGCGATGCGAATCTTCGGCTTCAACGGGTCTGGATGAATCGCCGGTGTCGCCGACAGCAACGCCTGGGTATACGGGTGCAGCGGCTTCGCGTAGATGTCCTCCTTCGGCCCCATCTCCGCCGGCCGCCCCAGGTACATCACCAGTACCTGATCCGCCACATGCCGTACCACCGCCAGGTTGTGCGAGATGAACACGTAGGCGGTATTGAACTCCTTCTGCAGATCCATGAACAAGTTCAGCACCTGCGCCTGAATCGACACGTCCAGCGCCGAGGTTGGCTCGTCCGCCACCAGCACTTTCGGCTGCAGCATCATCGCCCGTGCCAGGGCAATGCGCTGGCGCTGACCGCCGGAAAACATGTGCGGGTAGCGCTGATAGTGCTCGGGGCGCAGGCCGACCTGCTCCATCATCTTCTGCACCTTGTCGCGGCGCTCGGCCTTGCTCAGCGAGGTGTTGATCAGCAGCGGTTCGGCCAGTTGGTCGCCGATCTTCTGCCGTGGGTTGAGCGAGGCGTAGGGGCTCTGGAACACCATCTGCACATCGCGGCGCAGTTGTTTGCGCTCTGCCTTGCTGGCGCCCTTCACCTCGGTGCCGGCAATTTGCAGCGAGCCGGACGAAGGCTCTTCGATCAGGGTCAGGGCGCGGGCCAGGGTCGACTTGCCACAGCCGGACTCACCGACCACGGCCAGGGTCTTGCCGGCCTCCAGTTCGAACGACACGCCATTGAGCGCGCGCACCAGCGCGTGGCCCTTGAACAGCCCGCGGGACACTTCGTAATGCCGGGTCAGCTCCCGTGCGGTAAGTACGACGGCCATCACGCCACCTCCTGATTCAGCGGGTAGAAGCAACGCACCAGGCTGTGGGCCTGTGGGTCGAGGGGCGGGCGCTGGCGCTGGCAATTGTCCTGTACATAGGGGCAGCGTGGTGACAGCAGGCAGCCGACCGGGCGGTCGTAGCGGCCGGGGACGATGCCAGGCAGTGTGGCCAGGCGCTCGGCGCCAATGCTGTGCTCGGGAATCGCGGCGAGCAGGGCTTCGCTGTAAGGGTGGGCGGGCACATCGAACAGTTCTGGCACCTGGCCCACTTCCACGGCTTGGCCGGCGTACATCACGCACACCCGCCTGGCGGTTTCGGCGACCACGGCGAGGTCGTGGGTGATCAGGATGAGCGCCATGTTGCGCTCCTTCTGCAGGTTGACCAGCAGTTCCATGATCTGAGCCTGGATGGTCACGTCGAGGGCCGTGGTCGGTTCGTCGGCGATCAGCAGCTTGGGCTCGCCGGCAATGGCCATGGCGATCGCCACACGTTGGCTCATGCCGCCTGACAGCTGGTGCGGGTAAGCGTCCAGGCGGCTTTCTGCGGCCGGGATCTCGACCTTCTTCAAGAGCTCCAGAGCACGCTGGCGGGCAGCCTTGCCCTTAAGGCCCAAGTGCTGGCGCAGCACTTCCTCGATCTGGAAGCCCACGGTGTAGCTGGGGTTGAGCGCGGTCATCGGGTCCTGGAAGACCATGGCGATGTCCTTGCCCACCACCTTGCGCCGCTGACGGCCGCTGAGCTTGAGCATATCAGTGCCGTCGAAGGTCAGTGAGTCGGCGGTGATGCGCCCGGGAGCGTCGATCAGGCCCATCAGGGCCATCATGGTGACCGACTTGCCCGAGCCGGACTCGCCGACGATGGCCAGGATCTCGCCAGCGTCCACTTTCAGGTCCAGGCCGTCTACCACCGGTACTGCATTGGCGTCGCCGAAGCGCACGTTCAGGTTGTTGATCTGCAACAGTGACATGGCGTTCTCCTCAGGCGGCGTTCTTGAGTTTCGGGTCCAGCGCATCGCGCAGGCCGTCGCCCATCAGGTTGATTGCCAGCACACTGAGCAGAATGGTCAGGCCAGGCAGGCTCACTACCCACCAGGCGCGCTCGATGTAGTCTCGGGCCGAAGCCAGCATGGTGCCCCACTCGGGGGTTGGCGGCTGTACGCCGAGGCCAAGGAAACCCAGTGCGGCGGCGTCGAGGATGGCCGAGGAGAAGCTGAGGGTGGCCTGCACGATCAGCGGGGCCATGCAGTTGGGCAGCACGGTGACGAACATCAGACGTGGCAGGCCGGCACCGGCCAGGCGTGCGGCGGTGACGTAGTCGCGGTTGAGTTCACCCATCACCGCGGCGCGGGTCAGGCGCACATAAGAGGGCAGCGAGACGATGGCGATGGCGATCACGGTGTTGATCAGGCCAGGGCCGAGGATGGCGACGATGGCCACGGCCAGCAACAGCGACGGCAAGGCCAGCATCACGTCCATCAGGCGCATGATCGACGGGCCGAGCAACTGCGGAAAAAAGCCGGCCAGCAGCCCAAGGAGAATGCCCGGGATCAGTGACATCACCACTGACGACAGGCCGATCAGCAGCGACAGCCGTGCACCTTGAATCAGCCGCGAAAGCAGATCACGGCCCAGTTCGTCGGTGCCCAGAATGAACTGCCAGGTGCCGCCTTCCAGCCACACCGGCGGGGTCAGCAGGAAGTCGCGGTACTGCTCGCTCGGGTCATGCGGGGCGACCCAAGGCGCGAACAGCGCGCAGAACACCACCAGGCACATGAAGGCCAGGCCCATTACCGCGCCCTTGTTGCGCGCGAAGGCTTGCCAGAATTCTTTGTACGGGGAGGGGTAAAGCAGGCTCTGGTCCACCGGGCTGGCCGGCGACACGGATTTTGGAATCGGGCTAGTCATGGCAAAGGCCTCAGCGCTGATGACGGATGCGTGGGTTGGCCAGGCCGTAGAGGATGTCCACGACGAAGTTGACCAGAATCACCAGGCAGGCGATCAACAGGATGCCGTTCTGGACCACGGGGTAGTCACGGGCACCGATGGCTTCGATCAGCCATTTGCCGATGCCCGGCCAGGAAAAGATGGTTTCGGTCAGCACCGCACCGGCCAGCAGCGTGCCGACCTGCAGGCCGAACACGGTCAGCACCGGGATCAGCGCATTGCGCAGGCCGTGCACGAATACCACACGGGCCGGCGACAGGCCTTTGGCGCGGGCGGTGCGGATGTAGTCCTCACGCAGCACTTCGAGCATCGACGAGCGGGTCATGCGGGCGATCACTGCCAGCGGGATGGTACCGAGCACGATGGCCGGCAGGATCAGGTGCATCACAGCGTCCTTGAACGCGCCTTCTTCATCGCTGAGCAGGGTATCGATGAGCATGAAGCCGGTTTTCGGCTCGATGTCGTAGAGCAGGTTGATGCGCCCGGATACCGGGGTCCAGCCCAGGCTTACCGAGAAGAACATGATCAGGATCAGGCCCCACCAGAAAATCGGCATCGAGTAGCCGGCCAGTGATATGCCCATGACCCCGTGGTCGAACAGCGAACCGCGCTTGAGTGCGGCGATTACACCGGCCAGCAGGCCGACGACGCCGGCGAACAGCAGGGCGGCGAAGGCCAGTTCCAAGGTGGCCGGGAACAGGGTGAGGAACTCGCGCCACACGCTTTCGCGGGTGCGCAGCGATTCGCCAAGGTCACCCTGGGCAAGTTTGCCGACGTAGTCCAGGTACTGGACCGGCAGTGGCTTGTTCAGGCCCAGGCGTTCCATGGCCTGGGCATGCATTTCGGGGTCGACCCTGCGCTCGCCCATCATCACTTCCACCGGGTCGCCGGGGATCAGGCGTATGAGCGCGAAGGTCAGCAAGGTGATGCCGAAAAAGGTCGGTATCAGCAGGCCAAGGCGCCGGGCAATAAAACTCAACATTGTCGGGGTTACCTCATCAGGCCGTGGGGCGATCAGCCCGCTACGGCAGTGCCGCCGGTCCCCGTGTGGGGTGCCGGCGGTCGTTGTTGTTCTACTTCACCTTGGTCGTGGCGAAGTTATTGTTGGTCAGAGGGCTGATCACGTAGCCCTCCACGTTGTCACGCATGGCGGTGAACATCTTTGGATGAGCCATGCTGATCCAGGGTTGGTCGTCATCGTACACTTTCAATGCCTCGTTATAGAGCCTTGCACGCTCGTCGTTGTCGATCACTTCGCGGGCGCGGCTGATCAGTTCCTGGAACTTGGGGTTGCACCAGCGCGCATAGTTCTCGCCACTTTTCACGGCATCGCAACTGAGCAGCGGGCTGAGGAAGTTGTCCGGGTCGCCGTTGTCGCCGGCCCAGCCGGTGGACACCAGGTCGGCTTCGCCGTTCTTCGCCCGGCGCAGCATCTCGGCCCATTCCATGACGCGGATATCCAGCTTGAGGCCGATCTGTTTGAGGTCGGCTTGCAGCATCTCGGCGGACAGGCGCGGGTTGGGGTTGGTCGGGCCGCCGCCGTTGCGGGTGAACAGGGTGATTACCGTGCCCTCGGGTACACCGGCCTGACTGAGCAGTGCGCGGGCTTTATCGAGGTCGCGCGGTGGGTTCTGGTTGTGGGTGTTGTAGCCGATCATGGTGGGGGGGTAAGGGTTTACACCTACCAGCGCGTTGCCTTTGCCAAACAGTTGGTCGACATGGGTCTGGCGGTCGAAGGCCATGTTGATGGCTTTACGCACGCGCACGTCGTTGAGGTATTTGTGCTGGGTATTCATGGCGATGTAGCCGGTGACCAAGGCCTCGATTTCTTCAACCTTGAGTTTCGGGTCTTGCTTGATCGACGGTACGTCATCGGGCTTGGGATAGAGCGCCACCTGGCACTCGTTGGCGCGCAGTTTTTGCAGGCGCACGTTGCTGTCGATGGCGATGGCGAACACCAGCGCATCGGCCGGCGGCTTGCCACGGAAATAGTCCGGGTTGGGCTTGAAGCGGACCTGGGCGTCCTTGTTGTAACGCTGGAAAATGAAAGGGCCGGTGCCGATCGGCTTGCTGTTCAGCTCGGCGGTCTTGCCAGACTTGAGCAACTGGTCGCCGTATTCGGCGGAGTAGATCGAGGTAAAGCCCATGGCCATGTCGCGCAGGAACGGCGCTTCCGGTCGGCTGAGGGTAATCACCACGGTGTGCTCGTCAGCCTTGCTGACCGACTTGAGCAGTTCCTTGAACCCCATGCTCTCGAAGTACGGGTAGCCGACGCTGGTCTTGTCATGCCAGGGGTGGTTCGGGTCGAGCTGGCGATTGAGGCTCCACAGCACGTCATCGGCGTTGAAGTCACGAGTTGGCTTGAAGTAGTCGGTGGTGTGGAACTTCACCCCCTGACGCAGATGGAAGGTGTAGGTCAGGCCGTCGGCTGAAATGTCCCAGCGCTCGGCCAGGGCTGGCTGGATCTCGGTTGTGCCGGGTTTGAAGTCGACCAGGCGGTTGAACACTGTCTCGGCCGAGGCATCGGCGGTGACTGCGGTGGTGTACTGGACGATGTCGAACCCTTCCGGGCTGGCTTCTGTACACACCACCAGCGGTTTGGCCGCCAGTTGCGTGGCGCCGCCCAGAAGCAGCGCGACCAGGGCTAGGCGCAACGGCCGCGATTTCATGAAAGCTCTGTGCATGTGTTGAAAACTCCCTGCTTGCATTGGTTCCAGCGTAGCCGCCCCGGCCCGCAGCGAAACGGGCCAGGGCGCCGACGGTCAGAGAATGTTGAATGGAATGGTGGTGACCACGCGGAACTCATCCAGGCTGCCGTCGCCCTGTGCCTTGCTGGCGCGATGGGTGGTGTAGGTGGCGCGGATGCTGGTGTCTTTCAGCGGCCCGCTCTGCAACGCGTAGCTGGTGCCAATACCCCACTCATAGTGGGTTTCGCCATCCAGGCCATTCACGTCGTAGGCAGTGCCGCGGTAGTGGGTGCCGTCGATACCCCAGCCGCGGGCGTTGTACAGGTTGAACTTCAGGCCAGGCACGCCATAGGGCGCCATGTTCAGCACATAGGAAATCTGCAGCGATTTCTCGTTGGGGCCGTTGAAATCCGACAGCAGCGAGTTGGCCAGGAAGATGCCGTTGGTTTCGTGCAGGTAGTCAAAGTACTCGTTGCCGTTGACCTGCTGCCAGGAGGCGCTGAGGGTGTGGGCCTGATGGGTCAGGCCCAGTGACAGGCTGTAGGTGTCGTTGTCGATCTTGCCCATTTTCTGGCTGCCGGCGTCGACGGTCTTGTAGTAGTTCAGGCCGGTGCTCAGGCTGAGCACTGCGCTGTCGCCGAGCACATGGTTGGCGCCGAAGTAGTACTGGTTCCAGAAGTCGTCGACCTTGGTGGCGTACAGGCTGGTACTCAGGCTCTTGAACGGCTGGTAGTTGATGCCGGCGGTGCTGGCACGGTCGGTTTCCACGCCGGTGGCGCTGTACTCGCTGCGGAACTTGCTGAGGCTCTGTTCGGTACGTGGCGAGACGCGGTCGAAAGTACCCAGGTCGATGCTGAGGTTGTCGAATTCGGCGCTGTGCAGGAATGCGCCCTGGAAGCTCGAGGGCAGGGCGCGGTTGCCGATGTAGGCGATCATCGGCGTGTCTACCGACTGGCGGCCGAGGGTAAGGGTGGTGTTGGACACACGCGCCTTGATATTGCCCAGGCCCAGTTTGCTCCACTGGCCGATGGGGTCGCCATCGCTGTGGGTGAGGGTGCGGTTGTTGGGGCCGGCAATGGCTTCGCGGCTCTGCTGCAGGGCGATGGCGTTGTAGCCGGCGGCCTCGACGGCGAAGCCCACGGTGCCCTGGGTGAAGCCGGAGCTGTAGTTGAGGATGGTGCCCTGGACCCAGTTTTCACGGCTGTGGGTGTCGTGGCGGGTGCCGTCGTTCTTGTAGTACTTCCATAGCGGCGCGCGTGCGGCGCGTTCACGGGCATACCAGTTGCGGGTGCTGCCGGACAGGCTTTGGCCGTCGATGAAGCCGCTGGCTTGCGCTTGCTCGCTGGTGCTTTTGAGGGTGAGCGGGAGGTAGTCCTGGCTCTGCGGATCTGCCTGGGCCACAGTGGAAAAGGCACTGATGGATAACGCCAGTGCGGTCAAGGTGAATACTTTCAAGGTTAAAGCTCCCTTTCTTTTCTAGTTATGGCCGGCCTTGTGGGCCGGGTGATTGCTGCTGTGTTGCCAGGGTTGCCGCGGGATCACCGGGCAGAATCGGGGTGTTGTGTTGGCCGTACTGGCCTCTTCGCGGGCAAGCCCGCTCCCACAGGTAGGGCGCAGTGTCCGAACCTGTTGAGATCCTGTGGGAGCGGGCTTGCCCGCGAAGAGGCCGGTACTGGCTAACGCTTAATCAACACTCACACCGGAAAAATCATTGCGCCCAAACGGGCTGACCTTGAACTGGGAAACCTTGACGCTAAGCGGCTGGTTCACTGTGGAGTGCGCCACCGGGGTAATCGGTACCTGCTGCTTGAGCCGCTGCTGGGCCTGCTGGTAGAGGGCGGTGCGCTGGGTACGGTCGGTCACCTGCTTGGCCTGCTTGACCAGGCTGTCGTACTGCGGGTCGCACCACTGCGAGTAGTTGTTGCTGCCGATGGCATCGCAGCTGTATAGGGTGCCCAGCCAGTTGTCCGGGTCGCCGTTGTCTCCGGTCCAGCCGATCAGGGCGACGTCGTGCTCACCGTTTTTCATGCGTTTGAGGTATTCGCCCCATTCGTAGCTGACGATGCGCACCTTGAAACCGAGTTTGCTCCAGTCGGCCTGGAGCATTTCGGCCATCAGCTTGGCATTGGGGTTGTACGGGCGTTGCACCGGCATGGCCCACAGGGTGATCTCGGTGCCAGGTTCGACACCCGCCTGTTGCAGCAGCTGTCTGGCCTTTTCCGGCGCGTACGGGGCGTCCTTGATGTTGTCGTCATAGGACCACTGGGTCGGCGGCATGGCGTTGACCGCCAGTTGGCCGGCGTCCTGATAAACCGCCTGGATGATGGCTTTCTTGTTAACCGCCATGTCCATTGCCTGGCGCACCTCCAGGCGGTCGAATGGTGGGTGCTGGGTGTTGTAGGCGATGTAGCCGAGGTTGAAGCCTGGTTGCTGGAGCACCTGCAGCGTGCTGTCGGCCTTGAGCGCCGGCAGGTCGGCCGGGCGCGGGTGCAGGGTGACCTGGCATTCGTTGCGGCGTAGCTTCTGGATGCGCACCGAGGGATCGGTATTGATCGAGAACACCAGGTTGTCGATCTTCACTTCGTTCGCTGCCCAATAGTCCTTGTTGCCCTTGTAGCGGATCTGCGAATCCTTCTGGTAGCGCTGGAACACGAACGGCCCGGTACCGATAGGTTGCTGATTGATGTCGCCGGGGCGTCCACTGGCCAGTAACTGCTCGGCGTATTCAGCGGAGAGAATGGAGGCGAAGCTCATGGCCAGGTTCTGGATGAACGCGGCATCGACCGTGTTCAGGGTGAACACCACGGTCATCGGGTCGATCTTCTCGACACG
Source organism: Pseudomonas sp. FYR_5 (assembly GCF_043106315.1). Taxonomy (NCBI): domain Bacteria; kingdom Pseudomonadati; phylum Pseudomonadota; class Gammaproteobacteria; order Pseudomonadales; family Pseudomonadaceae; genus Pseudomonas; species Pseudomonas sp. FYR_5. The sequence goes on from NZ_JBICMK010000087.1 coordinate 8,514, forward strand.
GGCGATGTTCTTGTCCAGGCCCATGCCGATGAAATAGGGGAACTCGGTAGGGTAGGCCTGACGGAACCGATGACCCTTGTCGAGCATGCGGTTGAATGTGAACAGCACATCGTCGGCGTTGAACGCGCGGCTCGGGCTGAAGGCCTTGTTGCTGTGGAACTTGACCCCTTCACGCAGGTGGAAGGTGTAGCGCAGGCCGTCGTCGGACACCTCCCAGCGGGTCGCCAGGGCCGGGTGCACGGCGGTACCGCCACGTTCGAACTCGACCAGGCGGTTGTAGATGGGTTCGGCGGCGTCGTTGTCGGTGGCGCTGGTGTACTGGGCGGTGTCGAAACCGGCGGGGCTACCTTCAGAGCAGAACACCAGGTTGTTGGCGAGCAGGACCGGGGATTGGCTGACCAGACCCAGGGCCAGCAGCGCGGAAAGGCAGGTAACGTGGCGCATGGCAAATCCTTTTACATCTGTTCGCGCCGCCTCCGGGTACGAATGACGGCAACAGTTCGCCGACCCCGTAGCGTATGGCCGCAGGACGACATGAAGAGGTGACGGGGGTGAAGGGCACCCGCGATTCAGCGGGTGCCTCAGTCAGCCTACTTGTCCACGCTGACGCCGTAAAAGGCGTTCAGCGAAAATGGGCTGATCTTGAAGTCCTTCACCTTGGCGCTCATGGGTTGGTAGACAGTGGAGTGGGCGATCGGGGTGATCGGTACCTGCTCCTTGAGGATATGCTGCGCCTTCTGGTACAGCTCGGTGCGCTTGGCCTGGTCGGACGTGGCCTTGGCCTGCTTGATCAGGTCGTCGTAGGGCTTGTAGCACCACTTGGAGAAGTTGTTGCCATCGACGGCATCGCAACCGTAGAGGGTACCCAGCCAGTTGTCCGGGTCACCATTGTCACCGCTCCAGCCAATCAGCATGGCACCCTGTTCGCCACCTTTGGAGCGCTTGATGTACTCGCCCCATTCATAACTGACGATCTTCGCCTTGATACCGATCTTGGCCCAGTCGGACTGGAGCATTTCGGCCATCAGTTTGGCATTGGGGTTGTACGGGCGTTGCACGGGCATGGCCCACAGGGTGATTTCGGTGCCTTCCTTGATGCCGGCTTCCTTGAGCAGTTGCTTGGCTTTCTCGGGGTCGAAGGTGGCGTCCTTGATGCTGTCGTCATAGGACCACTGCGTGGGCGGCATGGCGTTGACCGCCAACTGGCCGGCGCCCTGGTACACCGACTCGATGATCTTTTTCTTGTCCACGGCCATGTCCAGCGCCTGCCGGACTTTCAGCTGGGCCATGGGGTTGGCCTCGTTGCTGCCCTTGATCTTGTCCATCACGTTGTAGGCGATATAACCGAGGTTGAAACCGGCCTGCTGCGGCATTTGCAGGTTCTTGTCGGCTTTTAGCGGCTCGATGTCGGCCGGGCGTGGGAACAGGGTGACCTGGCACTCGTTCTTTTTAAGCTTCTGCATGCGCACCGAGGCGTCGGTGGTGATGGCAAAGATCAGGTTGTCGATCTTCACGTCCTCGGGCTTCCAGTAGTCCTTGTTGCCCTTGAAGCGGATCTGCGCGTCCTTTTGGTACTTGCTGAACACGAACGGGCCGGTGCCGATCGGCTTCTGGTTGATGTCGGCGGCCTTGCCGTTCTTGAGCAGCTGGTCAGCGTATTCGGCGGACTGGATCGAGGCAAAGCTCATGGCCAGGTTCTGGATGAACGCGGCGTCAACCTCGTTGAGGGTGAACCTCACCGTGTGCTCGTCAAGTTTCTCCACCTTGGCAATGTTCTTGTCCATGCCCATGTCGGTGAAGTATGGAAACTCGGTGGGGTACGCCTTGCGGAACGGGTTGTCCTTGTCGAGCATGCGGTTGAAGGTGAACAGCACGTCGTCGGCGTTGAACGGGCGGCTGGGCTTGAAGTAGTCGGTGGTGTGGAACTTGACCCCTTCGCGCAGGTGGAAGGTATAGGTCTTGCCGTCGTCGGACACTTCCCATTGGGTCGCCAGGCCCGGGATGACCGCAGTGCCGCCGCGCTCGAACTGGGTCAGGCGGTTGAACACGGTCTCTGCCGAGGCGTCGAAGTCGGTCCCGGTGGTGTACTGCCCCGGATCGAAGCCGGCCGGGCTGCCTTCGGAGCAGAACACCAGGTTGGATGCGGCAACGGCCGACGGTGCGCCGCTGAGCAAGCCTGCACCCAGCAGGAACGGAATGACTGCGTGTTTGAGCATGGTGGCCTCATTGTTGTCATTTTTTGGATGAGGTGGCCTCGTGAGCCGACCTGCGGATACTTATGCAGGGGCTGTTCCCAATGCAACAGGTAGGAGGATAGTTGGCGCCAGAAAAGTGGAACGTCCGTACATGGATGTCGCATCGATATAACTTTTGGCGAAGTTAAACGTTTGCGTAGGCAGAATGATGGCGTTTTGCGCGATGTTTCGGACGGGCAGGAATGTAGGAAGGCACCTATGTGGTGCGTAGGAAACTTCCGAAAATCGTGAAATTGATGCGGTCACCTGTAGGAGCGGGTTTACCCGCGAACACAGGCGAAGCCCGTGCCATCCACCGCAGTGTCTTGTTCGCGAGCCCGCCCGCTCCCACAGATGATGCGTGGACGCCTTATGGCATCTGCACTTCGATCAGGCCATCGGCATTCATGCTCACTTCACTGGTGCCCGCCTCGATATCTGGCGCCGGTGCTGCTTCATCAGCCCCCATGGCCTTCATCGCCATCGGCGCGCTACGCAAGTACGGACGCGGGTAGCCGCTGCTGTTGAGGTTCAGGCTGACCACTTTGTAGCCTTTGCCGCCCAGCGCTTCGGTGGCCAGTTGCGCGCGTGCCTTGAAGGCATCGACCGCATCCTTGAGCAGTGCATCCTCGCTGGCCTTGCGCGTGGCCGGGGCGATGGAGAAGTCCATGCCGCCCATTTTCAGCTCTTGCAACAGATCGGCGGTAAGCTGGGACAAGGCCGGGAAGTTGGCGCTTTCCAGGCGCAGCTCGGCGCGTTCGCGCCAGCCGGTGATCTTCTGGCCCTTGCTGTCGTACACCGGGTAGCTGTTGCGGCTGCCCTGGCTGATCTTCACGTCCTTGACCTGGCGCGACTGCTGCACGGCCTTGTTCATGGTTTCGGTGATCTGCTTGGCGAGCTTGCCCGGGTCGCTGTTCTGCGCTTCGCTGTACAGGGTCACGACCATCAGGTCGCGCGCCACTTCCTTGCTGACTTCGGCCCGCAGCGATACCTGGTTGAAACGTGGTTCATCGGCGGCCAGTGCCGGCAGGCTGGCGAGCAGGCCGCAAGACATGATCAGGGCGGCGCCGCGACGTGGGATTTGCATGTGATACTCCTTGGCATTGAAAGGCGTGGGGGCTGGACTTCCATTCCACGCATGGCCCATCGGACCGGCAACAGTGTAGTGGGTTCAAAAGTGCCATCATGAACCTGTGACAAAGTGTGGCGCTTTGCCGCATCGCTGCAGCGAGGCGCCCGGCTTCGGTATACTCCAGCCGATTTTTCTGGAGCACTCATCAGGAGAGCTCATGCTCGCCGCCGTACAACCGTTGTCCGCTACCCGCCAGAACCTCTGGCGCCTCACCCTTATTCGGGTCCTGGTCCTGGCTGCCCAGGCCGGCTCGGTGGGCGTTGCCTACTGGACCGAACTGCTGCCGTTGCCCTGGCTGTCGCTGGCCGGCACCTTGGCCCTGTCTTCGCTGCTGTGTGCCTTCACGGCCCTGCGCCTGCGCCTGTCGCTGCCCGTCACCGAAATGGAATACGCCCTGCAGCTGGCCTGTGACCTGCTGATCCACAGCGCCTTGCTGTATTACTCCGGCGGCTCGACCAACCCGTTCGTGTCGTATTACCTGGTGCCGCTGGCGATCGCTGCGGTGACCTTGCCGTGGCTGTATTCGCTGATCCTGTCGGGTATTGCGCTGACGGCCTACAGCCTGCTGCTGGTGCAGTTCTACCCGCTCGAAGGGCTGCCAATGGCGCGGGACAAGATGCAGGTCTACGGCATGTGGCTGAGCATTGCCTTGGCTGCCGCAGTGATCACCTTCTTTGCTGCGCGCATGGCCGAAGAGCTGCGCCGCCAGGAGCAACTGCGTTCAGAACGGCGTGAAGAAAGCCTGCGCGACGAGCAACTGCTGGCTGTGGCTACCCAGGCCGCCGGTGCCGCCCATGAGCTGGGCACACCGCTGGCGACCATGAGTGTGCTGATCAACGAAATGCGCCAGGACCACACCGATCCGCTGTTGCAGGAGGACCTGCAGATCCTCCAGGACCAGGTAAAGCTGTGCAAAGAGACCTTGCAACAGTTGGTACGCGCAGCCGAAGCCAACCGACGCCTGGCCATCGTGGAGCAGGATGTGACTGCGTGGCTGGACGAGGCGCTCAACCGCTGGCACCTGATGCGCCCGGAAGCCAGCTACCGCTTCCAGCGCCTGCGCGACGGCAAAGTGCCGCGCCTGGCACCGCCGCCAGACCTGACCCAGGCGCTACTGAACCTGTTGAACAATGCCGCAGATGCCTGCCCCGATGATCTGGAGGTTCGCCTGGACTGGGACGCCCAGGACATTGTCATCAGTATCCACGACCATGGCCCTGGTGTACCGCCGGCCATTGCCGAAGCCATTGGCAAACCTTTTATTACCACCAAGGGCAAAGGCTTCGGCCTGGGCCTGTTCTTGAGCAAGGCCAGCGTGACCCGTGCGGGCGGCTCGGTGAAACTCTATAGTCATGAACAGGGTGGCACCCTGACCGAACTGCGCCTGCCCTATGGCAAGCGAGGAGATGAATGATGAGCGAAGAAAACCAGGTCGAAAGCGAAGAGCTGCCGCACCTGCTGCTGGTGGATGATGATGCCACCTTCACCCGGGTCATGGCCCGGGCCATGAGCCGTCGCGGTTTCCGTGTGAGCACTGCCAGTTCTGCCGAAGAAGGCTTGATCCTGGCCCAGCAGGACCTGCCGGACTACGCCACGCTGGACCTGAAGATGGATGGCGACTCCGGCCTGGTGCTGCTGCCCAAGTTGCTGGAACTGGACCCGGAAATGCGCGTGGTGATCCTGACCGGTTACTCGAGCATTGCCACCGCAGTAGAGGCAGTCAAGCGCGGTGCCTGCAACTACCTGTGCAAGCCGGCTGACGCCGATGACGTGTTGGCAGCGCTGCTGTCGGAGCACACCGACCTGGATACCCTGGTGCCGGAAAACCCGATGTCGGTCGATCGCCTGCAGTGGGAGCACATCCAGCGCGTGCTGAACGAGCATGAAGGCAACATCTCGGCGACCGCACGGGCGCTGGGCATGCACCGGCGGACGCTGCAGCGCAAGTTGCAGAAGCGGCCGGTTCGGCGCTGATGCTCTATTGATGATGTTGGCCTGTTCGCGGGGGCATCCGCTCCTGCAACTGTGAGAGCGGGCTTGCCCGCGAAGGGCTGCAAGGCAGCCCCAATCAGGGCGAGCACGATGAAGGTACTGTTGGTCCTCCTTGCGATGATTGCAGGTAGCGTCAAGGCTGAGGACTGGCCTGACCCGCAGTGGCAGAACGACCCTGCCTCCCTTGACTGGCGGGCCGTCGACGCTTACGCCTTTCCCGCACGCTCTCCCTCGGAGCGCAACGGCATCCGCACCGACGCTCTGCTGGTCATCCGCGACGGTCGTATCCTCCACGAGCGCTACACAGCGCCCACCCGTGCCGACACCGCGCACCTGACCTGGTCGGTAAGCAAGAGCGTACTGGCCACGATAATGGGCGTGGCCCAGGGCGAAGGCCGCTTCCAGCTGCAAGACCCGGTCAGCCGCTTCTATCCACCTATGCGCGCCCACCCCGGCGTGCGCGTGGCCGACCTGCTGCACTGGGCCAGTGGCCTCGACTGGCAGGAAGACTATGAATATGCACCGCTGAAATCCTCTGTGGTGGCCATGCTGTATACCCGTGGCCGCGCAGACATGGCTGCCTATACGGCAGCGCGGGGTATCGCTGCCAGCCCCGGTCAGCGATTCCTCTACTCCAGCGGCGACAGTAACCTGCTCGCCGCAGCGCTGCGCGGCATGCTCGATGCCGGGCAGTACCCCGACTACCCCTGGCACGCTCTGTTCACCCCGTTGGGTATCGGCAGTGCGGTGTGGGAGCGTGACCGGGCAGGCACCTACGTAGGCTCTTCCTATCTGTACCTCAGTGCCCGCGATTTGGCCCGTATAGGCCTGCTGATGCAGCGCGACGGGCGCTGGCAGGGCCGACAATTGCTGCCTAAAGCCTGGGTAGCCTTCAACCGCACCCCGTTTGCCCAGGCCCAGCCGCTGCCTGGCGAGGCCAACCCTGGTGGCCACTGGTGGCTCAACCAACCGCTGGCTGGCGCCGAACGGCCTTGGCCCAGTGCACCGACAGACACCTTCGCCGCCCTTGGCCACTGGGGGCAGGCGTTATATGTGCTGCCTGAGCAAAAGCTGGTGATCGTGCGCTATGCCGATGACCGCGACAGCAGCTATCGACACGACGAACTGCTCAAACGGGTGCTGGCGGCACTGGCCGGGGAGGGGGCATGAAGCGGTTATGGCTGCTGGTACTGGCAGGGCTCCTGTACTGGGCCTGGCAGGAACGCCAGGCGCTGGCGGACTTCCCCGGCATCCTCCCGGCCTACTCGGCCAAGGAATACTGTTCCTGCCGCTTTGTCATGGGCTTCGACGAGGCGTACTGCCTGGGGTATGTGAAACAATGGCTGCCACTGAGCCTGCTGGAGGAAAACAGCCAGCAGCGGCAAGTCACCGCTGAAGGCCTGGGGCGGCGTAGCCAGGCGGCCTGGCAAGGCGCCCGTGAGGGCTGCCGCTTGCTGCCATGAATGCAGGCGGGTAAGGTTGGCGGCCTGGTTTCACGAGATCTGTCATGTTCAAGTTGCCCCGCCTGCTGCCTGCCTTATTACTTGCTTTGTGCCTACCCGCTCATGCCAATTGGCACCTGGATGGCGAATCTTCACGGCTGTCGTTCATCACCGGCAAGAATGGCAATACCGCCGAAGTGCATCGCTTTCTGGTGCTGCATGGTACGGTCGACCGCAAGGGTGTGGCCGGTTTGAGGATCGAGATGGACTCGGTGAGCAGCGGTATTCCACTGCGTGACGAGCAAATGCGCGACAACCTGTTCGAGGTCGCGCGCTTCGCCGAGGCCACAGTGAAGACGCAGATCGACCTGCAGCCGATCAATGACCTGGCCGATGGTGCACAGATCGAGTTGCGCCTGCCGCTGACGGTCACCCTGCATGGCCAGTCGCACCGCTACAATGTTTTGTTGCTGGCCACCCGCCTGGATGCGCGGCGCTTCCAGGTGGTTACCCTAGAGCCTCTGGTGCTGCGCGCCGAAGATTTTGGCTTGATGCCGGGCCTGGAAAGCCTGCGCAAGTTTGCCAGGTTGAAGTCCATCAACCCGTCGGTGCCGGTTAGCGCGGTGCTGATCTTCACTGCTCGCTGACATGGCGGGGCCGGTCTTCCCCTGGCGGGATGGCAACCAGTTCGAACTGCTTATCGACGGCCCCGCGTTCTTTCCGCGCATGCTCCTGGCGATCATGCGTGCCGACTTCCAGGTTGACCTGGAACTGTACCTGGTCGAGGCCGGCGCCTGTGCCGAGGCGGTGGTCGACGCGCTGGAGCAGGCCGCCCGGCGTGGCGTGCGGGTGCGCTGCCTGTTCGATGACTACGGTGCATTGGCCTTCAACAGTGCGTTGCGTCAGCGCCTGCTGGACGCTGGCGTGTACTTGCGCTGGTATAACCGCCTGCGCTGGAAGCGTGGCCTGCGTAACCTGTACCGTGATCATCGCAAATTGCTACTGGTGGACGAACGTTGGGCCGTGGTGGGGGGGACGGGCGTTACCGACGAGTTCTGGAAGCCGGGTGAGGCGACCAGCGAATGGCACGAAGTGATGGTGCAGATGCAGGGGCCGGTGGTGAGCGACTGGCAGTTGCTGTTCGACCGTCAGTGGCACGCCAACACTCGCCGCACCGCCTGGCGCCCTGCTGAAGGCTTTGGCCTGCCGCGTCTGCCCAGGGTGCCTGCGCAGGGACAGGGCATGGGCCGGGTCGCTTATGCCGACGCCCGCCAGCACCAGGACATCCTGCACGCGCTGGTACGGGCACTGAACAGCGGCAAGAAACGGGTATGGCTGGCCACGCCGTACTTCTTGCCGACCTGGAGCGTGCGCCGCTCGTTGCGTCGGGCCGCCAGCAAGGGCCTGGACGTGCGGCTGTTGTTGACCGGTCCGCGCACCGATCACCCCTCGGTACGCTACGCCGGGCATCGTTACTACCCGCGGCTGTTACGCGCGGGCGTACGGATTTTCGAGTACCAGCCGTGCTTCCTGCACCTGAAGATGGCTGTGGTGGACGACTGGGTCAGCGTCGGTTCGTGCAACTTCGACCACTGGAACTTGCGCTTCAACCTTGAAGCCAACATCGAGGCGCTGGACCCGCCGTTGACAGCGGCGGTGGTGGCCAGCTTCGAGCGCGACTTCGCCCTGAGCGAAGAAGTCGATCTCGCTCACTGGCATGCGCGCCCTTTGTGGCGCAGGGTCAAGCAACGGATCTGGGGCTGGCTGGATCGTTTGGTGGTCAACTTCCTCGACCGCCGTGACTGACAGCGGCTATCGTGCAGTGACTATTCACGGTTAACCGAAGGAGTGGGCAAGATGACGGCGAAGAAAATTCTCATGCTGGTGGGCGACTACGTCGAGGATTACGAAGCGATGGTGCCGTTCCAGGCCCTGAGCATGGTAGGCCACACGGTGCATGCGGTGTGCCCGGAAAAGCTGGCGGGGCAGACTGTGCGTACCGCGATTCATGACTTCGAGGGTGAACAGACCTACAGCGAAAAGCCCGGGCACAATTTTGCCCTGAACTATGACTTCGTGCGGGTGCGGCCCGAGAGTTATGACGCGCTGCTGATTCCGGGTGGTCGCGCGCCGGAATACCTGCGCCTGGATGAAAAGGTGTTGGAGCTGGTGCGGGCGTTCGACCAGGCCGGCAAGCCGATTGCGGCGGTATGCCATGGTGCCCAGTTGCTGGCGGCAGCTGGGGTGCTGGATGGGCGTGAATGCAGCGCTTACCCGGCATGCGCGCCAGAAGTGCGCCTGGCGGGTGGCACGTTCATCGACATCGCGGTGGACCAGGCGCATGTGGATGGCAACCTGGTGACCGCACCGGCATGGCCAGCGCACCCGGCCTGGCTGGCGGCGTTCCTTCAAGTGCTGGGCACGCGTATTGTCTGACAGGCTTGATTGAGTTGGCAGCGGGTTGCTTCAGGCAACCTGTTCAACCCAATCATTGAGGTTGTAGTAGTTGGTCACCCGGGCAATCTTGCCACAGTGAATATAGAAGAACGCCCCCGCCGGCAGCACATAGGTCTGCCCGTTTGCCGCCGGCAAGCCTTCGTCATCGACCAGGTATTGGCCATGTACGGTGAACTCCGCCGCCGCGCGGCTGCCATCGGCGTTCTGCATCACCACGATGTCGGCCAGGCGCTCGCGGTAGCAGCGGTTCATCTTTTCCATGAACGCGGCAAACCTGGCTTTGCCCATCTGACGTTCGCCCTGGTTGATGTCGTGGATCACGTCTTCGCTGAGCAGCGCCAGAAAGCCTGGCATGTCACCCGCGTTGAAGGCGGCGTAGTAAGCATTTACCAGTTCGGTTGCGGTCATGGAACAATTCCTGTCGTGTAGGGAAAAGGCGGGTCGCTAACTCGGATGATAGGGTTTCCCCTCAAGCCCGGCTTAGCCGAGCGCGTCATCCACATCGACAAAACGACCGCCAAACATGGAAATACGCCTGTTGCACGGTGCCGCTATCGCGCCTTACATCGATGACCTCGCTCGCCTGCGCCTTACTGTGTTCCGCGAGTTCCCCTACCTTTACGACGGCACCCCGGAGTACGAGGCCGACTACCTGGCCAACTATGCCCGCTCCGGGCGCAGCCTGGTTGTGCTGGCGCTGGACGACGGCAAAGTGGTCGGCGCCTCTACCGGCCTGCCGCTGGTGGACGTCGCGCCCGAATTCCAGCAGCCGTTCCTGGCCCAGGGGCGCGACCCGGCCAGTGTGTACTACTTCGGTGAGTCGCTGGTGTTGCCGGCATACCGCGGTCAGGGCCTGGGGGTTCGCTTCTTCATCGAGCGCGAGTCCTACGCACACAAACTGGCCGAGTTCGATTATTGCGCGTTCTGCGCGGTCGAACGGCCTGGTGCACACCCGCGACGGCCAGCAGAGTACAAACCCCTGCACGGCTTCTGGCGCAACCGCGGCTTCCTGCACGACCCGTCGCTGCGCACCACCTACGCCTGGCGCGACCTGGACGAGCAGGAAAGCTCCGACAAACTGATGTCGTTCTGGCTCAAGGCACTGCCGATATGATCCGCCTGGCGGCCTGCCAGTACGCCATCGAGCTGCATGAAACATGGGACGCGTACGCCGACCACCTGCAAGGCCTGTGCGCCGAAGCGGTGGAGGCGGGGGCACGCTTGCTGCTGTTGCCGGAGTACGCCGGGCTGGTGCTGAGCGGCCAGCTGAGTGCCGGGCAGCGGGAAGACCTGAAGGCTTCGATTGCCGGCATCCAGCCGCTGATCGAACCCTGGAAAGCGTTGTGCGAGAGCCTTGCCCGGCGCTGGGGGATCTACCTGCAACCGGGCAGTGTGCCGGTGCTGGACAGCGATGGGCGCTACCGCAACCGTGCCTGGCTGTTCGGCCCCCAAGGTGTGCTGGGTTATCAGGACAAACTGATGATGACCCGCTTCGAGCGCGAGCAGTGGGATATTGCTGCAGGCCAGGGGTTGCAGGTATTCGAAACTGAACTGGGGCGGCTTGGCATCCTGATCTGCTACGACAATGAGTTCCCGATGCTGGCCCGCCGCCTGGCCGAGTGTGGTGCCGACCTGATCCTGGCGCCGAGTTGTACCGATACCGAGGCCGGTTACCACCGGGTGCGTATTGGCGCCCAGGCGCGCGCCCTGGAGAACCAGATTGCCGTGTTGCAGAGCCCTACGGTGGGGGTGGCGCCGTGGTCACCGGCATTGGACGAGAATATCGGCCGGGCAGGCCTGTTCGTGCCGCCGGATCACGGGATGCCGGGCGATGGGGTGCTGGCGTTGAGTGAGCAGTTGAGCCCGGACTGCAGCCAGTGGCTGGTGTGTGAGGTGGATCTGGAGGAAGTACGGCGGGTGAGGCGGGAAGGGCAGGTGTTTACCTGGCGGGACTGGCCGGAGCAGTTCGAGAGAGTCCTGTGATGACTGTGGCAGCCTCTTCGCGGGCAAGCCCGCTCCTACAGGTCAACGCGTAGCCTTCTGGCTTGCGCTGTACGTGTGGGAGCAGGCCTGCCCGCGAAGCAGCCACCGCAGTTACATCAGGTTACTTCACTTCGACGGCCAGGCTTTCGGCAATCTTGCTCTGCCACAGGGCAGGGCCAGTGATGTGTACCGACTCGCCGTTGCTGTCCACGGCGACGGTCACCGGCATGTCCTTGACTTCGAACTCGTAGATCGCTTCCATGCCCAGCTCGGCGAAGGCCAGTACCTTCGATTTGCGGATGGCCTGGGCTACCAGGTAGGCAGCGCCGCCAACGGCCATCAGGTACACGGCCTTGTTGTCCTTGATCGCCTCGATGGCGGTCGGGCCACGCTCGGACTTGCCGATCATGCCCAGCAGGCCAGTCTGCTCGAGGATCTGGCGGGTGAACTTGTCCATGCGGGTAGCAGTGGTCGGGCCGGCTGGGCCTACCACTTCGTCACCCACCGGATCGACCGGGCCTACGTAGTAGATGAAGCGGCCTTTCAGGTCTACCGGCAACTCTTCGCCACGGTTGAGCATCTCAACCATGCGCTTGTGCGCGGCATCGCGGCCGGTCAGCATCTTGCCGTTGAGCAGGATGGTTTCACCCGGCTTCCAGCTGGCCACTTCTTCCGGGGTGATGTCGTCGAGGTTGACGCGACGGGCGCTCGGGCCAGCTTCCCAGACGATTTCCGGGTAAGCGTCCAGCGACGGCGCTTCCAGTTCTGCCGGGCCGGTGCCATCGAGCACGAAGTGGGCATGGCGGGTAGCAGCGCAGTTGGGGATCATGCACACCGGCAAGGACGCGGCGTGGGTCGGGTAGTCCATGATCTTGACGTCGAGCACGGTGGTCAGGCCACCCAGGCCCTGAGCGCCGATGCCCAGCTGGTTGACCTTGTCGAACAGCTCCAGGCGGATTTCTTCCAGGCGGTTCTGTGGGCCACGGGCTTTCAGTTCGTGAATGTCGATGGACTCCATCAACACTTCCTTGGCCATGACCGCGGCCTTCTCGGCGGTACCGCCGATGCCGATGCCGAGCATGCCGGGCGGGCACCAGCCAGCACCCATGGTCGGCACGGTCTTCAGTACCCAGTCGACGATCGAGTCGGACGGGTTGAGCATGGCCATCTTCGACTTGTTTTCCGAGCCGCCGCCCTTGGCTGCGACATCCACTTCGACCTTGTCGCCAGGGACGATGGAGTAGTGGATCACTGCCGGAGTGTTGTCCTTGGTGTTCTTGCGGGCACCGGCCGGGTCGGCCAGGATCGAAGCGCGCAGGACGTTCTCAGGCAGGTTGTAGGCGCGACGCACACCTTCGTTGATCATGTCGTCGACGCTCATGGTGGCGCCATCCCAGCGCACGTCCATGCCCACGCGGATGAACACGGTGACGATACCGGTGTCCTGGCAGATTGGACGATGGCCGGTGGCGCACATGCGCGAGTTGATCAGGATCTGGGCGATGGAATCGCGTGCAGCAGGCGACTCTTCACGCAGATAGGCCTCGTGCATGGCCTGGATGAAATCGACGGGGTGGTAGTACGAGATGAATTGCAGGGCGTCGGCGACGCTCTGAATCAGGTCGTCTTGCTTGATCACGGTCATGCAGCGCGCTCCTCTTAAAGACGGGAACATTCAAAAAGACGCTCGACATAGCCGACCAGCACGTCGAAGCGCCTTGCAAGGCGCCGGCAGGTCAGGCCGACGGAAAAAGGCGCGGCAGTATAGCGCGCATCCGTGCCCGGCACACCTGCGGCCGGTCTGGACCATGGTCGGCAGCGCGCAGGCATCTATTTTGCTGGTGTGCTCTGCTTGGCTTACAGTGAGCCTTGGACAGCAGGAGATGTACCGAACATGCCCGAAATTTGCGTGGGCGAGCGCCGCTGGCTGGTGCCCATTGGCAGCAACCTGCTCGATGCCCTCAACGAGGCGGGACTGAATGTGCCTTACAGTTGCCGCGCGGGCAGTTGCCACGCCTGCCTGGTGCGCTGCCTGGACGGGCAACCGGCAGACGCTTTGCCCGAGGCTTTGGCATTGGAGAAACACGCCCAGGGCTGGCGTCTGGCTTGCCAGTGCCGGGTGGTCGAGGACCTGCGTGTGGCGCTATACGACCCCCAGCAGGGTGGCGTACCGGCGCATGTCTGCGCTTTGGAATGGTTTGGCGATGTCTTGCGCCTGCGGTTGCGGCCCGATCGGGTGGTGCGTTACCAGGCGGGGCAGCACGTGGTGCTGTGGCTAGGCGCGGTTGCTCGGCCTTATTCCTTGGCCAGCCTGCCGGGCGAGGATGATTTTCTCGAGTTTCATATCGATTGCCAGCGGCCTGGTGCCTTTTGCGACAAGGCGCGTGGTCTGCGGGTCGGCGATGAGATGCGTTTGGGGGAGTTCAGAGGCGGAGCCCTTCATTACGACCCTGATTGGCAGGAGCGGCCGCTGTGGTTGCTGGCTGCGGGAACCGGGCTGGCGCCGCTCTGGGGTATCTTGCGCGAAGCGTTGCGCCGGGGACATCGGGGCGAAATCCGGGTGGTGCATGTGGCGCGCGATCAGGCTGGGCACTACCTGGCGGAGCCGCTGCTGAAGCTGCCAGGGGTGAGTGTCGAGCTGGTGCTGGCGGAGCAGCTGGATGAAGCGTTGGCCAGGATGCGGTTATTGTCGCGGCAGACGGTGGCGCTGCTGTGTGGGGCGCCGGGGAGTGTCGAACGGTTTGCCCGGCGCATGTTCATGGCAGGGGTACCGCGGGGACAGGTGTTTGCTGATGTGTTCGTCGAGCATGCCTGAGGGTAGCACTTGAAGTGCGAAGGGCCGCAAAGCGGCCCCTCTTTCATGCGGCGCTGTGCTCGGCGACGGGCACCTCGGCCTGCCCCTGCCGATAGAGAATCAGGTAATACGACCCCAACCCGATCAACCAGCAGAACACTGCCGTCCACACATTGTGCGACAGGAAGTGCGCCCCCTGCATCATCCTGCCCACCGACAGTACCGACCCTGCTGTCAAGGCCACTACAAAGGCCACCCGCGCCAGGCGCGGCTTGCGATCACGCAGCATGAAGAACAAGGCGAACAGGCAGAACCCGGTCGCTGCATGCCCGCCCGGCCAGCACAGCCCAGGCTTGTCGGTAGGCGGCCGTGGTTCCAGCAGCTTGCTGTAGGTTTCGGTGCCGCCAAACTGGGTCAGGCTCCAAGGGCACTGCACCTGGGTGACTTTTTTCAGCGGCGTGACAAACGCTGTGGACAAGCCCAGCGCCAGCGCCAGGCAGCCCAGTTCACGGCGCCAGCCAAACAGGCGCTTCCAGAACAGGCTCGCGGCAAAGGTCAGCAGCGATATCACCCCCAACAGAATCACCACTTGCTTGACCCGGTCATGCAGGATGTTTTCCAACAGGTAACTGTGGCGGCCAATGAACTGCCCGGCAGCGGGGTCGAAGAACAGGTTGGCGACATCCATGTCGACTGAAGTCAGTTCCAGCAGGATCAGGGCCAGCGCAGTCGCCAGGGGAATCCCCAGGTACAGCCAGACGTTGATCGGGCGAGGGCGGGTGCGTTGCTGCATGACGGCTCCAGGGCGCGAAAAAGAGCGGGTATTTTCGGCCGCCCGCTATCCTGTGTCCGTGAAGGATCAGTGAAAAAACTGTCAAGTGGGGTGAATTTTCCCAAGGGCTGGCACCGTGCAGGCATTGGCCTTAAGCTGCGCCTGCCGCGCACCACAGCGAGAAGCGCCGCACAGGAGAAACCGATGCGCATTCTTTTGGTTGAAGACAACCGCGATATCCTGGCCAACCTGGCCGATTACCTGGGCATGAAAGGCTACACCGTCGACTGTGCCCAGGATGGCCTGTCCGGGCTGCATCTGGCTGCCACCGAGCACTACGACCTGATCGTACTCGACATCATGCTGCCCGGCATTGATGGTTACACCCTGTGCAAGCGCCTGCGCGAAGATGCCCGCCGTGACACGCCGGTGATCATGCTCACTGCCCGTGACCAGCTGGACGACCGCCTGCAAGGCTTCCGCTCGGGTGCAGACGATTACCTGCTCAAGCCATTTGCCCTGTCGGAGCTGGCGGCGCGCATCGAGGCGGTGCTGCGCCGTGCCCAGGGCGGTGGGCGCCGTACCCTGCAGGTGGCTGACCTCAGCTACGACCTCGATACCCTGGAGGTTACCCGCCAGGGTCGCCTGCTGAAGCTCAACCCGGTCGGCCTCAAGCTGCTGGCGGTACTGATGCAGAAAAGCCCGCACGTACTGCGCCGCGAGGTGCTGGAAGAAGCCTTGTGGGGCGATGACTGCCCCGATAGCGACAGCCTGCGCAGCCATGTGCATCAACTGCGCCAGGTGATCGACAAACCGTTTGAGAAACCGTTGCTGCATACCGTCCATGGCGTCGGCTATCGCCTCGCCGAGGGCCGCGATGGAGTTTAAGCAAAGCCTTGCCCAGCGCATCATCATCGCCTTTGCCCTGATGAGCGCGCTGGTGGCCGGGGCCTTCGCATTCGGTATCGTCGGCACGGTGCACCTGGTCGAGGAGCGACTGATTTCCTCGGTACTGGGTGGTGACCTGCAGCGCCTGCTGCGTATGGACAGCGTCAGTGACTGGAGTCATCGGCCTCGCCCAGACCAGCTGTTCTACTTCAGTGGCGGGCGTGACGACTTCGAGCTGCCCAAGGACCTGCGTCACCTCGACCGCGGTTTCCACGAGGTGTTCCGAGACCAGCTGTCCTACCACGCCATGGTCGAGATCGTCGATGGTCGCCGCTATGTACTGCTGCAGGACCAGAGCGACTTCGAGGAGCGCGAGCGCGTACTGTTTGCCGTGGTTGTAGTGGGCTTCGTGCTCAGTCTGGTGTTGGCGGTCATCCTTGGCTGGCTGGTTGCACGTCGGGTAATGGCACCGGTCATCCGCCTGGCGCGTCAGGTGCGCCACCGCGATCAACTACTGGGCCTGGCCCCGCCGCTGGCTCCGGATTATGCGGCAGACGAAGTCGGCCAGCTTGCAGTGGCTTTCGACGACACCCTTGGGCGCCTGCGCGATGCGCTGACCCGAGAGCGGCTGTTCACCAGCGACGTCAGCCACGAGCTGCGCACGCCGTTGATGGTGTTGGCTACCTCGTGTGAGCTTCTGATGGAAAACCCTGGTCTCGATGCCCGCGCGCGTAGCCAGGTGGAGCGCGTGGCGCGGGCCACCGAAGAAATGCGCGAGCTGGTCAAGACCTTCCTCATGTTGGCCCGGGCGCAGCGTGATGAGGGTGCAGTGGCGTCACGGGCGACCCTGCGCGAAGTGGCCGATGAGCTCATCGGGGTGTGGCGCGACACCATCGAACAGAAAGGCCTCACCCTGTATTTCGATGGCCGCGTGAGCGCTAGCCCTGTGCTGTACAACGCCACCTTCCTGCAGTCGGTGATGGGCAACCTGCTGCGCAATGCTGCGCACTACACCGACAGTGGGTATATCCGCCTGAGCCTGGAAGCCAACGGGTTCAGCGTGGAGGACAGCGGTGTGGGTATCCCCGAAGAGCAGCGCGAGGCCATGTTCAGGCCGTTCGTGCGGGGCGATGAGCGACGCGGCGAGGGCCTGGGGCTGGGGCTTTCGCTGGTGCAGCGGATCTGTGACGACCAAGGTTGGCGTGTCACCCTGACATCCACCTTGCCGCATGGCTGCCGCTTCCAGGTAGACCTGAGCAACACCACGGTCAAAGGCGACATGGACGCCTTGGTCGAGTAATTTCCTGTATCAGGTCAAATAGTGCTCAACGTTTTTTTCACATTGGCATGACCTGATTCCAACGCTTGCCTACCTAATGTGGGCGCAATGGAGTCAGGAGATGCCCAATGCGTAGCCCCATCAAGCTTGAATTTTCCGAGAAGTACGACAAAGACCATGCGCGCGAGTACTTTCTCAAGCACCAGGACGGCCTGGCGCGACGCCTTTCCCACAAGCGAGATGAGCAGTTGGCGCGCCGCGCCTTGGCATTGGCGGGCGAGCCTGGCCTGGTACTCGACCTGCCATGCGGCGCGGGCCGTTTCTGGCCGCTGTTGGCGGAAAAGCCCAATCGGGTAATCATCGGTGCCGACAACTCCGAGGCCATGATCGAGACAGCCTGTGCGGCGCAACCGCCAGAAGTGGTGGCACGGGTACGGCCTTTGCAGACTTCGGCATTTGCCATCGACCTGCCAGATAACGCCGTGGACAGCATTTTCTGCATGCGCCTGTTCCATCACATTGGCGAGTCGGCGCACAGAAAGACCATTCTTTCGGAATTTCAACGGGTTAGCCGTGATAGTGTGATCCTTTCCCTGTGGGTGGATGGCAACTTCAAGGCCTGGCGGCGGAAAAAGCTGGAGCAGCGCCGTAGCACCAAGGCCGAACAGGATAAGTACCAGAACCGTTTCGTGTTACCTGCCGAAACGGTCGAAGAAGAATTCAGGGCCGCCGGCTTCAGAATCCAGGAACGCCTCGACTTCCTGCCGTTCTATGCCATGTGGCGGGTCTATGTATTGCGTAAGGGGTAGTGTTTGATGGCTGTAGCCCATAAAGGGGAATCGCAGTTCGATTTTTACTGGCGCCAGCAAGGCGAGTGGGTCGAGGAGCCTAACCAGCGCCGCGGCGGCGAGAGTGGCGTGCAACGCCTCAACGATGCCAATGGCAAGTTGTTGTATGCCAAGCGCCAGGTTGGGCATATCTACCGCAGCCTGTTGCACCCGTTCGGTCGGCCGACGGTATTGCGTGAACTCGATGCGCTGAACAGTTTCGAGCAACTGGGCGTGCGTGTACCGCGCATCGTCTTCTGTGGCGCGCAGCGCGATGCCGAGCACCAGTGGCGCGCGCTGCTGGTCAGCGAAGCGCTGGACGGTTTCGTCGAACTCGACACCTGGCATGCCGAAGGTGCCCGCGAGCGTTACCCGCAGGTGGTGCATGAGCGCATGCTCAAGGACCTGGCGGACAACCTGGCGCGGATGCACCTGGGGCACTGGCAGCACGGCTGCCTGTACGGCAAGCACGTTTTTATCAAGGTGATCGGCGAGGGCGAGCAGGCCCGCGTCGAAGTGGCGCTGCTGGACCTGGAAAAGTGCAGGCGGCGTATCAGTTGCCAGCGGGCGGCCGGCAATGACTTGCGTCAGCTACGCCGCCATTCGTCGCTCAATGACGCGGAATGGCGGACGCTGCTCTACTTTTACAAGATGGCGTTTGGCAGCGCTGTCAAAGGGTTAGAGTAATGAAACTAGAAATTGCTCGAGCTTTGTTCCTGGTAGCTGGCCTGGCGGTGACCACCGTGGCGGTGGCTGCCTGGGAAGAGCCGAGACCGACGGTGTTCAGCAAGGCAGAGATGGCAGACCAGTGCGCGTTGCCGCGGGATGCAAAACCGCAGCAGGCCCGGACTGAGCCGGACCATGACCTTTTGCTGTTCCTGTTTGGCTTGCGTCAAGGGTTGCGACCATTCGGTTGAACCCTGCGTTAGCGTGAAAAGCCAGAGGCCTCGCGATTGCGGGGCCTCTGGCTTTTTGCGGCTGCGTTGCCGGCCTCTTCGCGGGCATGCCCGCTCCCACAGGTCGGCTCAAGCGATTGCAGGTTCCTTGGCGCTCGCCTTGTGCGCCAGCAGGGTGTAGATGCATGGCAACACAAACAAGGTAAACAGCGTGCCAATCGACATCCCGGTGGCAATCACCATACCGATGTCAAACCGGCTGACCGCGCCCGCCCCGGTCGCCAGAATCAGCGGCACCATGCCGAACACCATCGCCGCCGTGGTCATCAGCACCGGCCGCAGGCGAATGGCCGCTGCTTCCTCGATCGCGTCGCGCACACTCAGGCCACGCTCCTCGCGTAGTTGGTTGGCGAACTCGACGATCAGGATACCGTGCTTGCTGATCAGCCCGATCAAAGTCACCAGCCCGACCTGGGTGTAGATGTTCATGCTCGACACACCCAGGAACAGCGGCAAAAGCGCGCCACAGATCGACATCGGCACTGTCACCAGAATCACCAACGGGTCGCGGAAGCTTTCGAACTGCGCAGCCAGCACGAGGAAAATGATCGCCAGCGCCAGGCCGAAGGTGACCCACAATGCGCTACCTTCCTGAACGTACTGACGGGCCACGCCGGCGTAGTCGAAGGAAAAGCCTTCCGGTGCCTCTTCGCGAGCGATGTCTTCCACGGTCTTCAGCGCCTCGCCCAGGCTGACCATGGGGACGCCCTGGATGATCGCAGCGTTCAGTTGCTGGAACTGGTTGAGCTGGCGTGGGCGAGCGCGATCGGTGAGGGTGATCAGGGTCGACAGCGGCAGCAACTGGCCCTGGTCGTTCTTCACGTAGTAATTGTTCAGCCAGCCGGGGTTGTCGCGGTACGGCCGCTCAACCTGAGCGATCACCTTGTAACTGCGGCCCTCAAGGGTGAAACGGTTGATTTCCGCCTCGCCCAGCAGGGTCGCCAGAGTGCCGCCTATGGTGTCCATCGACACCCCCATCTGCGCCGCCTTTGCCCGGTCGATGTCCACAACCACTTCGGGCTTGTCGAAGGCAAGATCGATATCGAGGAAGGCGAACTTGCCCGACTCCTGAGCGCGCGTCTTGATGCGTTGGGCCACTTCCAGCAGTGCCGGGTAGTCGCCAGCGGTATTGATCACGAACTGGAATGGCAAGCCCTCGCCAGTGCCGGGCAACGACGGCAGGTTGAAGCCGAAGATCTGCAGTCCGCTGATTTCCTCGAGTTTGGCCTGCACCAGCGGCAGTAGCTCCATCTGTGTGCGTTCGCGCTCGTCCCAAGGCTTGAGCAAAAAACCACCAATGCCGGTCTGTACGCCATTGAAGCCGTTGATCTGAAACGACGAATAATACTCGGGGAAGGCCTTGAACAGTGGTGTGAACTGGTCGGTGTAGGCGTTTAGGTAGTCGAGGTTGGTCGGCTGTGGCGAGCTGCTCATCATGAATATCACCCCCTGGTCCTCGTTGGGCGCCAGTTCGTTCTGGGTGAATGTGAGCAGCACCGGAATCAGGCACAGGATGATCACGGCAAACACCAGCACCACCGGCCGGCTGTCGAGGGTGGCGTGCAGCACGCGCTGGTAGCGCTCCTTCAGGCGTTCGAACAGTTGGTCGAGGCGGTGGGCCAAGCCTCTCGGGTTCTGCTCCCGGCGCAGCAGCAGGGCGCACATCATCGGTGACAGGGTAAGGGCAACGACACCTGAAATGATCACCGCCCCGGCCAGCGTCAGGGCAAACTCCTTGAACAGCGCGCCAGTGAGCCCGGTGAGGAAGCCGATCGGTGCATACACGGCGGCAAGGGTGATGGTCATCGACACCACAGGCATAGCGATCTCGCGCGCGCCTTCCAGGGCGGCGTCGAACGGCGACTTGCCTTCTTCCATGTGCCGGTGGATGTTTTCCACCACCACGATGGCATCGTCCACCACCAGGCCGATGGCCAGCACCATGGCGAGCAGGGTCAGCAGGTTGAGCGAATAGCCCATCATCTGCATGAAGAACAGTACACCGATCATCGACAGCGGTATGGTCACTACCGGAATCAGTACCGAGCGCAGGGCACCGAGGAACAGGAACACCACGACGATGACGATCAGCACCGCTTCGCCCAAGGTCTTGATTACTTCGTCGATCGAGGCCTGGATGAACCGCGTGGCGTCGTAGGCAATCGACACTTTCAGTGCCGAGGGCAGCTGGCTTTCCAGCTCTGGCATGATGCGCCGCACTTCCTTGATGACATCCAGCGGGTTGGCGGCCGGGGTGGCCTTGATGCCGATATAGACCGATGGGGTACCGTCGAACGAGCTGACCGTGTCGTAGTTTTCTGCGCCCATCTCGACCCGCGCCACATCGCCCAGCAGCACGCGGCTGTCACCGCTGGTCTTGAGCGGCAGGGCGGCGAACGCCTCGGCCGACTTCAGCTCGGTACTGGCGTTGACGCTGGTGACCACGTATTCACCCTTCACCTCGCCAGCGGCAGAAAGGAAGTTGTAGCGGCGCACGGCATTGGTCACGTCGGTAGCCGAAAGGCCGAAACCGGCCAGTTTTACCGGGTCCAGCCATAGGCGCATGGCGAACACCTGGTTGCCGAGGATCTCCGCCTCGGCCATGCCCGGCAAAGTGGCCAGCTTGGGCTGAATTACCCGTGACAGGTAGTCGGTGATCTGCGGGTTGCTCATTTCCTTGCTGTAGAAACTGACGTACATCAGCGCCGAGGCGTCGGCAGCTTCCTTGCTCAGTACCGGGTCTTCTGAGTCCTGGGGTAGCTTGTTGCGCACCTCATTGGCCTTGGCCAGCAGCTCGGTGAACAGCCGGTCGCTGTCGGCGCCAATGCGCGCGTAAATGGAAATGATCGAGAAGTTCTGCCGGCTCACCGACGTCATGTAGTCGATGCCTTCTGCGCTGGCCAGGCTTTGCTGCAATGGCTGGGTGATGTAGCCCTGAATGGTTTCGGCGTTGGCCCCGGGGTAGGCGGTGGTGACCGTGATCAGGGCGTTTTCCATTTGTGGGTACTGGCGGATCTGCAGCTTGTTCCAGGCCTGGAAGCCGAGCAGCAGAATCAGCAGGCTGACCACGCTGGCCAGCACCGGGCGGCGGATGAACGGGTCGGTGAACGCCATGCCAGCCTCCTGTCAGTCCTTGGCCGCTGCGCCCGGTTCGGGCTTGAGGGCGTTGTCCTGGCCAATGCGTATCGCGGCACCGGGGGTGAGTTTCAGCTGCCCGGCGGTGACCACCTGTTCCCCAGCCTGCAGGCCTTCGCTGACCACAACTACGCCGTCTCGACGCTCGCCAGTCTTCACCGTACGCTGTTCGGCGACCCGCTGGGGTCGGCCCTTGTCGTCGTATTCCGGCTTGCCGTTCTCGTCTTTTTTCGGTGAGGCGACATACACCGAGTTGCCGTACAGGGTGTAGGTAATGGCGCTCTCCGGCACCACCACTTGCGGCTGCGGGTTGGGCATCAGGATCAACAGGCTGGCGAACATGCCTGGCAGCAGTTTGCCGTCGGGGTTGGCCATGGTGGCGCGTACCAGCAGGTTGCGCGTGGTCTCCTCGACCTTGGGGTTGATGGCGCTGAGGCTGGCGGGAAAGCGCTGGCCCGGGTAGGCGGCCACATGCACCAGCACCTGCTGGCCCAGGCTCAGGTCTGGCAGGGCCTGTTCCGGCACGTTGAAGTCCACGTACAGGCTGGACGTGTCTTGCAGGGTGGCGATCACCGTGCCGGCGGCCAGGTATTGGCCAATGTCCACTTGGCGGATGCCGATGGTGCCGCTGAAAGGCGCATTGAGTCTCTTCTTGATTTTCTGCGCCTTGAGCTGCTCGACCACTGCCTGGTTGCGCCGGTACTGGGAGGAAAGGCGATCGAACTCGCCGCGGGAGATGGCCGAATCGCCAACCAGCTGGCTGCCTCGGCCGAAATCGACCTTGGCCAGGCCCAGGTCGGCCTGGGCGGTGCCGAGCAGGGCTGTTTCCTGATCATCGTTGAGCTGCAATAGCAGTTGCCCGGCCTTGACCCGCTGGCCTGAGTCGAAGTGCAGGGATTTGACGATGCCTTCCACCTCCAGGCTCAGGTCCACGCCCTGCAGTGCCTTGAGGCTGCCGACAGCGGGCAGGCGCTCCTGCCACTGGCGCTGTTCGGCCATGGCAGCCGCCACGGTGATGGGTGGCTTGGGGGCAGTGAACATCTGGATCTGCTGGTAGATCGAGAAGGCTTTGTACCCCCCCAGGGCCAGCACGATCAGCAGAACCACGGCCAACATGATGAGCATGCGGCGGCGCAGCATAGGTCCGGTTCCTTGGATGCAGTTGTTATTCGCTTCAACACGACAACGGGCGATCCTGCCCACGTGTGGATGGGGGAAGTATTGACTGTTTTTCGGGAGGAGGGGCGTGAAATGCCTGTGCCGGCCTTTTCGCGGCTAAAGCCGCTCCTACAGGGACTGTGTAGAACCTTGTGGGATCGGCTTTAGCGGCGAGAAGGCCAGTGAGTGCAACAGAACAATCAGACGAGATGCAGGTGGTTGTCCCAGAAGCCGGACGGCAGGTTCATCGGTTGCCCGACCAGTTCGGCCTTGCGGCAATCGTAGAACCGGCAGCGGCCCTGCCCGGAGGTGACGACAAAACCGTCCTTCACCGCGCCAACGCCTGCGCAGTCGGGCATCGGGGCATCCAGCCGCACCGCGCCGCTGTCCAGGTCCCAGACGAACAGGCGGTTGGCCCGCGGCGCAGTCAGCGCCACCAGCCGCAGCTCGCTGTGGATGGCAACGCTTGCAGTGTATTGGGCCATGGCTTGCAGTTGCCGCTCCGGCACCGGGAAGGCCTTGAATGGCTCGCCCGGGCGCTTGATCGCCAGCAGCTCGGCAGTTTCATCGGCATCGCCCATGAACTGCTGGCAGGCGGCGATGGTGCCATCGCTGGCCACTGCCAGGTGTCGCACGCTGTTCATCTGCTGGGCCAGGGTTTCCTTGCTCAGCAGGGTGCCGTCGCGCTGCATCAGCACCAGGCTCGGTTGCATGGCGTCGAGGTTCATCTCGACACGGCTTTCGGCTTCGGTACGGATACCGCCGTTGGCCACGACCAGCGTTTCGCCGTCGGGTAGCCAGGCAACCTCGTGCGGGCCGATACCGTGGGTCGGGATCTCGCCAGTGTGTACCAGGCGCTCGCCTTCGAAACGGTACACGCCAAGCACGCCGCGCCCCGGGTCGGTGGTGTCGTTCTCGGTGGCATACAGCCATTCGCCGCCTTTGTGCACGACGGCGTGGCCATAAAAGTGCCGGTTCGGCTGCGAGGCTACCGTTTGCAGCAGGCGCCCGTCACGGAGGTCGATCAGGTAACTTTCAGTACCAGGGCGGCGGGCGACAAACAGGGCGATTGGCTGCTCGGGGTGGTGGATGATGGCATGGCAACGCTGAGCGACCTGCGTGCTGAACACCTGTGTGCCGTCCAGGCGAAAACCTACGGCATAGTGCTGGCCGTCGCCGTTGTCACGCGCCGAGAGCAGCAAGGGTTCGCTGCCTTTGTTGCGGAACAGGCTCCAGCCGCCCAAGGTGAGGGCGCTGAGCAATACGCTACCGAGTTTGAGTGCCTGGCGTCGCAGCATGATCAGTCACCGTCGTTGGCATTGAAGCCCAGCTGGATGTTCAGCGCCTTGGCCAGATCGCCTTCGTGCAGGCGGTGGACGACGTTTAGGCTGTCGTAGATCTGGTTGAGGGTTTGCTGACCGGCGTCGTCGGCCAGCAGTTCACCGAGCGTTTTCTGGTTATCGGCCAGTAACTTGAGCGAGGTAGCGTAGGCGGCGTCGATCTTGTCCGCCAGCGC
This sequence comes from Pseudomonas sp. FYR_5, assembly GCF_043106315.1. NCBI lineage: Bacteria > Pseudomonadati > Pseudomonadota > Gammaproteobacteria > Pseudomonadales > Pseudomonadaceae > Pseudomonas > Pseudomonas sp. FYR_5. The sequence continues at coordinate 33,079 of NZ_JBICMK010000087.1, forward strand.
TTTCTGATCGCTGGGCAACAGGCCGCGCAGGCCCTGGTTGTCTACCCCGACCCAGACGGCTTCGGCGGCCTTGAGGCTGGCCTGCAGGCTGTTCATCGAGTTGTGGCTGCGCCAGGCCTCGGCCTGCAGCGGCTGCGGAATGCCCTTGCTCTGACGGCCCATCGGTGCGCCGAGCTTTTTCTTCAGGGTGTCCAGGGCGGTAACCTGAGCGCGCAGCAGGTCGGCGATAGCCTCGTGGGAGTCGGCGTAGCGCTGGTTGGGGAACTTGGTCATCTGCGAGAGCATGCCGTCGGTGCTGTTCCAGCCTTTGAGAATTTCCTCTGCCAAGGCCTTCTGGTGCGCGCCGATGGCCACCAGCAGCGGGCAGTAGCGGGCTTTCTGTTCGGCAGTGGCGATGTCCGGCTTGCTGTCGAACAGGATGTACTCATAGGCCGACAGGCCACGCACCACCACGCTGGACTTGCCCAAGACCTCAGCATCAACCGGCTTGTCGCCGTTGACCAGTTGCTCGACCTGACGGCCGACCAGGTTTTTCTTGTCGGGCCAGAACTGTACCTGCCAGGCACGGTTGCCTTCGGCCAACGGGCCGACCAGCAGCGGCTGCAGCTCAGCCCAGGCTTTTTGTGCGTTGAGGAAGTCGGCGCGGGCTTTGTCCAGGCTTTCCTTGCCTTCGCAGTAGGCCAGGGCGCTGGCAGCCAGCGTACGGTCGGCTTCGACCCAGCGGCTGTAGGTAGGCAGGATCACCTGGTTGGCGATGGCGGCGGAGGTCACTGCTTGCGGGTCCTGTGGCGAGCAGGCACCGAGGGCGAGTGCGGCGAGGCTTGTGAACAACAGTTTGGGTCGGAACATGCCCGGCTCCTTTGCGCGTTTAAAGTGAGTTCAGGAACGCCAGCAACGCGGCGCGCTGCTCGGCATTGAAAGTGAGTACGAAGTTGCGTGCCGCCTCGGCTTCGCCACCGTGCCACAACACGGCTTCAAGCAGGTTGCGGGCGCGGCCGTCATGCAGAAACTGGCTGTGGCCACTGACCGTTTCGCTCAGACCGATGCCCCACAGTGGCGCGGTGCGCCAGTCCTGGCCGTTGGCGGCGAATTCGGTGCGCTCGTCGGCCAGCCCCGGGCCCATGTCATGCAGCAGCAGGTCGCTGTAGGGGCGGATGACCTGGTTGGCCAACTCTGGTTCGGCGGCGTCGGCGGCGGTGGTGAACTGCGGTGTGTGGCAACCTTGGCAACCCGCCTGGTAGAACAGGTTCTTGCCCGCCAGTACCTGTGGCGAGCCGACGTCGCGGCGGGCCGGCACAGCCAGGTTGCGGGTGTAGAACGTGACCAGGCGCAGGATGTTGTCGCTGACTTCTTTTTCGCCATCGGCACCGTCGCCGTTGGGCGCAGCCAGGCAGCCGGTTTGTGCCGGGGTGCAATCGTCGTTGGGCTGCAGGGTGCTGGTCAGCCCCATGTCGCCGGCAAAGGCGTGCACGTTCTGCTGGTTGACGTTGGGCTGCCCGGCTTTCCAACCGAACCGGCCGATCACTGTTTTGCCCTGGGCGTCGTCCCATACACGGTTGGCCCGCCCGCGGATGCCATCGCGGTTACGGTCGTCCGGGTCTTCGTTGGCCAGCAGATCGGTTTCGGGGATAGCCTCAAGCAGGCCCAGGCCGATCATCGGTGGTGCCACCCGCGCGGAAAAGCGCGTGTCGGGGTGCATCACACCATAGCCGAGCTGGGTGATTTGCAGGGCCGGCTTGCGCAGCTCGACCTGGTGGCCGTCCTTGAATGACACGGTTTCGCTGGAGTAGCTGACCCGCACCTTGCCTTCCGGCGCCACGCCGGGGATGGCCATGTCCTGCAACTGGGTGCCGTAGACCGGCTCTGGCACCACGCCGAGGCGCTCGATCACTTTGGCCAGGTAGGGTTGGTCGGGGATCGACAGGCGCACCAGCATACCTACCGCGTTGCTGTCGCCCGGCTCTGGCGGGTGGCCACGGCCATCGCGCACGTGGCAGTTCTGACAGGCGTTGGTATTGAACAGCGGGCCCAGACCATCACGCGCGGTGGTGGTGGACGGGGCGATCACCCAAGGGTTGCGAAAGAAGCTGTTGCCAACGGCGAAGTCCAGGCGCAGCTCTGGCGAGAGGTTGGCCGAGGGCAGGGAATAGGCATTGCGGTCGCTGCGCTGCACGGTCGCTTTGCCACCCGACAACGCTTCGCCGGGCTCGGCGTGGGTAAAACGCGGGGCGTCGTCACAGGCGGCCAGGGCACAGGCCAGCAGCAGGGGGGGGAGTCGGGACAGCGACAAGGACATCGAGAATCCTGGGCGTGAGCGAAAAAACCGGCGTGCAGCTTAGCAGGCCCAGGATCATTGAATAAGAGCAATTTGCGTTTGCTTGATGAAATCGCTGCGAGCGCTCCTGCTCAGGCCATATAGAGCATGAAGTGTCGGTTGACCAGGTTGACGATCAGGTTCTTGTTGCCGCCACCGCGATTATCGCCGGTGACCTCGATGACTTCTTCGCTGGTGTATTCCATGGAGGAGGCGGTAATGCACTTGACTGCGTCCATGTGCGCAGGTTGCCAGTAATCCTGGAATATCCAGATGCTGGTGTCGGCAGACGGGCCGAGGATCAGGCGCAAGGCCTTGTGGTTCTCAGTCGATCTGCCGATCCACGGGATGGCCAGCGAGCCATTCCAGACGTGCTGGGCACCGACTGCCAGGCTGTTGCTACGGTTTTCACCGTCGATCAGGGTCAAGGTATAAGGGGTGTTATTGGCGATGGAGCGCAAGTAGGTGACGTTGGCCATGTTTTGTTTCCTTTTAATGTTCAGTTTTCGGGCGGGGTAACGGGCTAGTCGGGGCGCGATAGACATAGGCCGCGAGCAAGGTGATTTCGTTGAACGGGGGGTCGAGCTCGGCGGGATGAAAGCGACCAAGCAGCTGCAGGCCTTGGTCAATGGCGACCGCTTCGAACATCCGGCGGTCGGTTTCGTTGGGGTCGTACAGGTAGATCTTGCCGGGGCGAGCAACTACCCGGCACATTTCCTCGGCCACATGGCGGGTGATCGGGGCGCCCATCAGTGTCACGTGAGGGACTGCATGGTCGTCGAGGGGAAAGTCCGGAGCATCGTATTCGTATACGACAATGAGGTTGGGAATGTGCCCGCCTGCCAACGGCCCGTTGGAGATGAGCTGGCCAGCCTTGTTCAGGTTGTAGGCATCGTTGAATCCGGTAATGAGGTCTCCCCCATTCATGCGCTGGACGATTCGGCCTTCGCCCCAGACATCGAGAATCTGCAGCACTGTGCCTCCTGTTAGGTTTGATCGAAGGCCTACAGGATGAGCATCTGCGCGCGCGCCAGGCAGCGGGAAGCGTTTTACCCGGCAGCAAACGAAAACGCCCGGCACAAGGCCGGGCGTTTGCGATGGAGCACTACCGCGGGATCAGAACTCGTGATCCGCAGTGTCCGGGTTCAGGTTGGCAATGCCCAGCTTGCCCGCGGCCTGCTCGATTGCCCCGGTCTGCTTGACCAGTGCGGCGATGGCGTCACGCACGACCTGGTTACCTGCAGCATTGTCGGCGGCGATCAGCTGGTCGTAGTGCTCGCCTTTGAGGGCGTGGTCGACGATCACCTGGAGTTTGGCCTCGGTGGCTTCCAGATCGGCCTTGAGGGTTGCATCGGCGGCTGGGTCAACCTTGGCGACCAGCGACGACAGGCTAGGGCCGGTCAGCTTGGTGCCGTCCGCACGGGTGTACTCGCCCAGGTAGACGTTGCGGATGCCCTTGGCGTCGTAGAAGTGCGAGTAGTGGGTGTTGTCGCTGAAGCAGTCCTGCTCGTCTTCCGGCGAGTTGGCCTCCAGCGAAACTTTCATGCGCTCGCCCGCCAGTTCGCCCAGCGACAGGCTGCCCATGCCGAACAGCATCTTGCGCAGGCCGTCGTTGACAGGCTCGGCTTCCAGCTTGGCGCGGTAATTGTCGACGACGTTCGGTGCCCAGTTGCCGACCATCTCTTCGAGGTCGGTGACCAGCAGGTCGGTAACCGCTTTCAGGTAGGCGCGGCGGCGGTCGTTGTGGCCGCCGGTAGCGCCCTGGCCTTCCAGGTAGTCGGATGCCGGGCGGTTGCCTGCGCCTGGGCCGGTGCCGTTCAGGTCCTGGCCCCAGAGCAGGAATTCGATGGCGTGATAGCCTGTGGCAACGTTGGCTTCGGAGCCAGCCAGCTCGTTCAGGCCAGCCAGTTTTTCGGGGGTGATGTCCTTGACGTCGACCTTCTCTTCACCCACCTGGATCTCGGTGTTGGCGACGATGTTGGCGCTGGCCGCCGGGTTGCCCAAGGCGTGCTCGTAGCTCTTGTCGACGTAGTCGATCAGGCCTTCGTCCAGGGGCCAGGCGTTCACCTGGCCTTCCCAGTCGTCGATGATGGTGTTGCCAAAGCGGAAGGTTTCGCTCTGCAGGTACGGTACGCGGGCGGCGAACCAGGCTTCCTTGGCGGCTTTCAGGGTTTCGTCGTTGGGCTTGGCGAGGAACGCGTCGACAGCGGTCTGCAGCGTCTTGGCAGTGCTCAGCGAGTCGCTGTACACGGCGTATACCATGTCGGTGTAATGCTTGACCACGGCTTTGCCGGCTGCTTCGTCGACAGCGCCTGGCGCAGCAGCGGTGGCAGCAGCAGCAGGTGCCTGGGCTTGCGCCGCGGCGGCTTTTTCGTCCTTGCCTTCACCGCAACCGGCGAGGGCGATGGCAATGGCCAGCAGACTGGCGGAGGCCAGAGGCATTCGAATCATTGTTGGTTTTCCTGCATCGTGTGGTTGGACCAAAGGGGTGGACCGTGCGCCGTGGCACGCGAAACTACAACATCATGCGAAAGATTTGCATTTGCTGTAAAGGGGCTGCGCGCAATTCATGTAAATCCGGGGCACAGCCTGTAACCGGGCAGGTGGCCTCAGGACACCGAAACCCGGTTGCGTTGCGCTTGTTTGAGGAAGTGGGTCAGTTCACGGGCCGAAAGGGGTTTGCTGTAGTGGTAGCCCTGGCCCTCGTGGCAACCCTGGGCCACGATGTAGGTTTCCTGCTCGGCCGTTTCCACGCCCTCGGCGATTACCTGCATACCCAGGCTCTTGCCCAGCTGGATGATGGCGCGAACGATGGTGGCGTCGTCATCGTCGTCGAGCAGGTCCTGAACGAAACTCTTGTCGATCTTGATCTTGTCCAGGGGCAGCGACTTCAGATAGCTGAGTGACGAGTAGCCGGTGCCGAAGTCGTCGATGGCTATCAGCGCCCCGGAGCGGCGCAGGCTCAACAGGTGCTGGGCGGCGGTGCTGATGTCTTCCATCAGGCCGGTTTCGGTGACTTCCAGTTCCAGGCTGCGCGGTGGTAAGCGATAGGCTTGCAGCAGGTTGTTGACCACCCGAGGCAGCTCGCTGTGGTGCAGTTGCACGGTAGACAGGTTGACCGCCATGCGCAGGTCGCTGAAGCCCTGGTCGTGCCATTCGCGCAGTTGTCGGCAGGCCTGGTCAAGCACCCATTCGCCGATGCTGATGATGCTGCCGTTCTGCTCGGCCAAGGGGATGAACTGGTCGGGTGGCACCATGCCCAGCTCCGGGTGCTGCCAGCGCAGCAGGGCCTCTACGCCGACTACTCGGTGGTCGCGGTAACTGATCTGTGGCTGGTACACCAGGTACAACTGGTTGCGCGGCAGGGCTTCACGCAGGTCCTTTTCCAGTTCGCGACGGCGACGCATCTCGCTGTCGACGCTGGCGATATAGAACTGGTAGCGGTTGCGCGAACGGACCTTGGCCAGGGTCATGGTCTGTTCGGCTTTCTGCAGCAGTTTCTCGGTGCTGTCGCCGTCTTCCGGGAACAGGGTGATGCCGATGGTCGCGCGCAGGCGGATTTGCTCGTGATCGAGGTCGAACGCCACTTCCAGGTCGTCGAGGATGCTCTGCGCCAGTTCGGCAGCCTCGTAAGGCTGCTCGATATTGGCCTGTACCAGGGCGAACTGGTCACCGCCCAGCCGCGCCAGGGCGCCGAGGCGGCCACTGTGGGCGCGTAGTCGGTCGGCCAGCGCCAGCAGCAACTGGTCACCGACCTGGTAGCTGAATTGTTCGTTGATGCCCTTGAAGTCGTCCAGGCCTAAGCACAGCACTGCCACGCGGTGCTGCAGGCGGCCGCCGTCGACGAGGATCTTGTCCAGTTGCTGCTGCAGTTGCTGACGGTTGGGCAGGCCGGTGAGGAAGTCGTACTGGGCCATGCGCTGCAGGCTGTTTTCCGCCTCGTGGCGCAGATGGGTGTTGCGTTCGATCGAGGCCAGCAACTGGTTGGCGGTGTTCACCCACAGCCCCAGTTCGTTTTTCTCGTGCCCCTTGAGCAGCGGTATCTGGTGCTGGCTGGGGCGGTCAGGGTTGATCTGGGTGAGATGCTCGATGATCTTCGACAGCGGTTTGGTCAGCAGCCAGTGGTAGACCAGGTACAGCACCAGGCCCATGGCCATGGCCCGCAGCACCCCGGAAATGAAGATGATCACCGCGTTGATCAGGAAATCTTTACCGTAGGACGAGGTATCGAGGGTAATGCTGAGGTCGCCGTAGTATTCGCTGTAAGGGCCACGGCCGACCAGTTGCGTGGTGTAGGTGCGTTCCTGGCCGAGGATGAGGTCGGTGAGCCAGCGCATGGACATGTCCTGCAGCGGGCGGGACTTTTCTGCCAGCATGGTTTCGTTGGGATGGCCAATGGAGGCCATGCGCACCGACTCGTCCTGGAACAGGCCTTCGATGACCTGCATGCCCATTTCACGGTCGAGGCTGTACACCGCCTGGGTCGAAGGGTCACGGAACATGTCGAGGATGCGCTGGGCATCATTGTTCACGGCTTGGCGGGTCTTGTAGGTGTCGTAGATGATTTGCGCACAGCTGAGCACGACGCCAACCGCCAACGCCGACAGCAGCACGACCCTGAGCAACTTGACCGACAAGCTGTTCCGCAATTCCAGCTTCAATGGGGTTTCCTTAATCCATGCGCATGGCATCATTTTGCCATCAACGATGACGATACACTACCGCCGACCATTAGCAGTGTATCGGTTGCCTGACCCCGCAACTTGAATGCGCTGTGTCAATCTTCCAGAGGTTTGATGTTAGCGTGCTATGCGGCCTGAGCAAGCGTTTTGCGGGTGGGGCGCAGGTGAAAACGTGCTGGCTGCTTCGCGGATAGCCCGCCCCCACAGGCATGGCACATTCCTCGAACAGAGGGCCTGTGGAGCGGACCTGGATGTGCACGCGGCCGAAGAAGTGGATGGGTTCCTGTGAGGGTAAGCAACCACCGGTTTACGCCAGCAGACGAGCACAGCATCCGCCATCAGGCAGACACTGTGAATGGACGCGCTAGCGGGCCGTTGCAGGCAGGGGGAAGGTTATTTGCAATGAGCGTTGCTGACCGGCCATTGTTCAGGTTCGGAAGGCTCGGTCAGGAATATGTCCGACTGGGGCAGTGCTATCGGGACGGCCAAGATCCCAGGCCCACTTTTGTTGGCCGCTGACTGCATCGTAAGCGCGAAACACGCCTGACGGTGCCGGGCGCACATCCGAGTCCAGCACCCGGCCACCTGTGATGACCACCCCATGCCTTGACCAGGCCGGAAACGTTAGCTGGAGTAATCTGCGCTGCAGCGGAATAGTGGTTGCCGAGGTTCGAGCCAGCATAGGCGGTCCAGTTGGTCTTGTCGTGAGACGCGGCGACGTTGGCGTCTGGTGATGCCACCGTGCTGCGGCTGAACGGTTGCTGTGAATGCGCGGTGATAGCCGGCGAGTCGGCCAGATGAACGGTGTTCGGGAAAAACAGCGGTGCCAGGATGGTGGCCGCCATCAGCAGCGGCAGCACGCCCATGATGCTGAAATACAGTGCCTTGTTGATTTTGGTGAAGTCGCGGCGGACCAGTGGCCAGAAAGCCAGAAAGATCACACTGAGCAGTACCAGCCAGGCGAGGCGTGGAATATAGGCCCAGCCGTTGTACCCCGACTCCCAGATCGCCCAACCGTAGGTGGCCAGGGATGTTGCGCCATAGAGGTAGATTCCGACCGCCTTCTTCAGGCCCATGAGTGCGGCGGCCAGCAACAATGCGGTGCCCATCATCGCGTAGTAAGGCGAGCCACCGGCATTGACCAGCGCGCCTCCCTGATAGGCCAGTGTCAGGCCAAGCAGGGCCAGCAGAATCGTGTACACCCCGAACAGAAGGCTCGAGACCCCCGTCCCTTTAGCCAACGTTCCTTGTTCCATTGCATCCATTCCTGTGTGATTCGGTGCCACAGTGCGTCCGAGCGGTGTAAATATTGCTCATCATTGCAACGAAATACAATAAGCGGCGAAAGATTTACTCGGGGCGCCGATTTTTCAGGCTATTTTGTATCTTGTATGAAAAGGAGGCAATGGCTAAGCTGCCACGCCTGATTCACGCGCGGGATTGGAGGAAGGTAGGAGAAGGGTTATGCCTGCTGGCTTTCCTGCAAGGCATCCTGGCCGGTTTTGAGGCGGCCGACTTCGTCCAGATGTTTCCAGAGAAACCGTGCGGCCTCTTCACGCCGACCGGACTCTATCAGGTCGAGCAGGTGCAGGTGCTCCAGGCATTGCGTCATCAGGCGACTGCGGTCGACGTTGGCTTTGTAGCTCATGAAGCGTCTGAGCTGGTTTTGCCGGCGTATGGCATCGATGAAGAAGAGGTTGCCCGAGCATTGCACGATCATTTCGTGAAACTGGGCGCCGATTTCAAACAGTTGGGCACGTGACAGCGTGTGAATCTCGCCGTCGAGCATGGCCTGCTGTTGCGCCCTGGCTTTGGCAAAGGCGGCCTGGTTCACGTTGTAGCCCGGCTCACGCAGTGCGGCCGGCTCGATGGCCATGCGGAAGCGGTAGCTCTGGATGTGGGTCTGGGCGTTGTGCACGAATTCGTTGAGGCTCCAGCCTTGCCCGGGCTTGCGCTCCACCATGGCTTCGCTTGCCAGCCGGTTGAGGACCTTGAGCAGTTGCCCGCGAGGCACAGAGTAGCGTCGCAGTAGCTGGGCTTCAAAGAATTCGGCAGGGATTTCCCCGTTGAGGATGTCGTCCACCACACGCAGGTAGAAGTCTTCGAAGGGGTCGCAGGCGGGCGGTACGGTGGCTTCCTGGATCTGCCCGGCGTCCTGTTTCAGAAAATAGCCGCGATTGGGCTCCTGCACCGCGATGTTCCACTCGGCGAGCAGGGCGAATACCCTGCGGATGGGGGAGCGGGAGACATCGAAGGCTTGGGCGAAGGTCTGCTCGCGCAATGGCTCGCCGGCCTTCATCGACCGGGCGCGGATCATCTCGATGACGCGAGGGGCCAATTGCAGGGCGAGATCTTTCTTGATCACAGGCTGTATTCCGAATGATTGACTTCAGTCGATCCGGCAGATTTGGGTCGGACTGGGGCAGGAAAATACCACACACGAAGGTCCTGAGTATCTGCACGCAGCGAGCTGGCGCAGTTGCCGCCAGCGCAGCGCCGGAGCCGCGGCTCAGGCTTTGGAACGACGAATGTTTTCTTCCCGGGATGGATCGTTACACATGCTCAAATTCAATGCTCACCTTGGCTTCCAGTTCAACGAACTGCCTTTTCTGCAGCGTATCGAAGCCGCTGCTGCCGCCGGATTTCGCGCGGTGGAATTCCCCTCGCCCTATGAGTTGGATGCGAGTTTGTTGGCTGATCAACTGGCGAAGTATGCGTTGCCATTGATCCAGTTTGCCGCACCGGCTGGCGTTTCCAAGGGCATTGCTGCGGTGGCGGGCAAGGAGCCCGAGTTTCGTGACGGGCTGCGCCAGGCAGCCAGCTATGCCCGCACACTGGCATGTACGGATGTGCACCTGATGTCCGGGATAACCCACGAGGATGGCGCCGGCAAGGTGTACGCGAGCAACCTGGACTATGCCGTGAAATTTTTCGAGGACCAGGGGCTGCGGCCATTGATCGAAGTGATCTGCACGCAGGAAATGCCAGGGTATTACATGTCCGACTTCAGCAAGGCACAGCAGGTGCTGGAGGCGCATGCGAGTCTCGGGCTGATCCTTGATCTTTACCATGCACAGTTGTTGACCGGAAATGCGGCCGATGTGCTGGCACAGTTCTTTGAGCGTACGGTGCATGTGCAAGTGGCCGACTGTCCTGGGCGGCATCAGCCGGGGACGGGGCAGATGGACATTGCAGGGTTGTTTGCGACGCTGGAGCAGCGCGGGTATGCGGGGTGGGTCGGGTGTGAGTACCGGCCTAAGGGCGCTACCGCAGATAGCCTTGGCTGGCTTGGTCAGTACGCTTCATGAAAGCCCTGTGCGCTGGCCCGTTCCAGATCCCTTGAAAAAAAACCGATGCCAGAAGACTGGCATCGGTTTTTTGAGGAAGCCCGGCGTGGGCGGCAATGCTGGACTGACAGCATTACGGCACGTGGCCGGGTTTCTTGCTCAGGCTGAGGGACTCAGGCCTTGAAGGTCTTGCCTTCGAACTGCTCGGCAACGAAGGCCCAGTTGACCAGGTTCCAGAACGCCTCGACGTACTTCGGACGCAGGTTGCGGTAGTCGATGTAGTAGGCGTGTTCCCAGACGTCGCAGGTCAGCAGCGGGGTGTCGCCGCTGGTCAGTGGGCAGCCGGCGCCGATGGTGCTGGCCAGGGCCAGGGAACCGTCAGCTTTCTTCACCAGCCAGCCCCAGCCGGAACCGAAGGTGCCAACCGAAGTCTTGGTGAACTCTTCCTTGAACTTGTCGAAGGAACCGAAAGCGGCGTTGATGGCGTCAGCCAGGGCACCGGTCGGCTGGCCGCCGCCGTTTGGCGACAGGCAGTTCCAGTAGAAGGTGTGGTTCCAGACTTGAGCGGCGTTGTTGAAGATGCCGCCCGAAGAGCTCTTGACGATCTCTTCCAGGGTCTTGCCTTCGAATTCGGTGCCTGGGACCAGGTTGTTCAGGTTCACGACATAGGTGTTGTGGTGCTTGTCGTGGTGATACTCCAGGGTTTCCTTGGAGATGTGCGGCTGCAGGGCATCATGGGCGTACGGCAGCGGCGGCAATTCAAAAGCCATGGTGGATCTCCTGATTCAGGTCTGTTTGCGGTTTGCGCAAGGCCGATCACGGGCGGCCCGATAAGCGTCGGCGAGTCTGTACTCTTTGCGACGCAAGCGCTGGATCATAGCACCGGGCCCGGCGCATAACCACGCAACAAACATAGGGAATAGAGGTTCCGGAGGGGTTGGGCTGAGCCGACCGGCGGCTCGCCGTTGCGCGGGTGTTGCCTGTGAGACCGAGTGTCGCTCGATCTTGCAGTCGATGAATATGCCGCGCCAAGCCCCGAGGTCAGTTGAAGATCAGTTGCGCAGCCACCGCAAACATCATCACTGCCACCATCAGGTCGAGCATGCGCCAGGTCGCCGGCCGCGCCAGCCACGGTGCCAGCCACGCCGCGCCAATGGCCAGGGTCGAGAACCACAGCAGCGAAGCGCTGGCCGCCCCGGCCACGTAGGCGCCAGGGGCGGACTGTTGGGCGCCCAGCGAGCCGATCAGCAACACCGTGTCGAGGTACACGTGCGGGTTCAGCAGGGTCACCGCCAGGGCGCTGAGCAGCACGGCGCGACGTGAGCGAACGCCCTGGCCTTGCTGGTGCTGCAGGCTCTGCTTGGAGCAGGCGCTACGCAGCGCCTTGGCGCCGTACCAGATCAGGAACACCGCGCCGCCCCAGCGGGCAATCGCCAGCAAGGTCGGATTATGTGCCAGCACGGTGGCCAGGCCGAATACCCCGGCGGCCACGAGGATGGCATCACAGACGATGCACAGTGCTGCCACCGGCAGATGATGCTCACGACGCAGGCTCTGGGCGAGGACGAAGGCGTTCTGGGCGCCGATGGCCATGATCAGGCCGAAGGCCACCAGCATGCCATTGAGATAGCTTTGCCACATGGCAGGGCTCTCCAAAAAGGGTCACGGAAGATGCTGGCCATTGTGATGTTCGGCGCTGTATAAGAAAAACAAATAAAGCTGATCACCCATTAGGAAAATCGATGTTCGACTACAAGCTGCTGGCTGCCCTTGCGGCAGTGATCGAACAAGGCGGTTTCGAGCGTGCAGCGCAGGTACTGGGCTTGTCGCAGTCGGCCATTTCCCAGCGCATCAAGTTGCTTGAGGCGCGGGTCGGCCAGCCGGTACTGGTGCGTGCCACGCCGCCCGGCACGACCGAAGTCGGCCGCCAGCTACTCAACCATGTGCAGCAGGTGCGCCTGCTCGAGCGCGACCTGCAGCGCCAGGTACCGGCGCTGGACGAAGAGGGCATGCCGGAGCGCCTGCGCATCGCCCTCAACGCCGATAGCCTGGCCACCTGGTGGGCCGGCGCGGTGGGCAACTTCTGCGCACAACAGAACGTGCTGACCGACCTGGTGGTTGAGGACCAGGAAGTGGGCCTTAAACGCATGCGTGCCGGCGAAGTGGCAGCCTGCCTGTGTGGGAGTGAGCGGCCGGTAGCCGGCGCACGCAGTTTGCCCCTGGGGGCCATGCGCTACCGGGCGCTGGCCAGTCCCGTGTTCATGGCGCGGCACTTCCCCCAAGGTTTTGTCGCCAGCCGCTTGGCCCGTACCCCGGCGATCGTGTACGGCCCGGACGATTTTCTGCAGCATCGCTACCTGGCATCGCTGGGCATAGAGGGTGGTTTCCTGCACCACCTGTGCCCTTCATCCGAAGGCTTCCTGCGCATGACCGAGGCTGGGTTGGGGTGGGGCCTGGTGCCCGAACTGCAGGCCCGGGAGCAACTGGCCAGTGGGCAATTGGTGGAAATCTGTCGCGATACCCCCATCGATGTACCGCTGTACTGGCATCATTGGCGCAATGGCGGGCAATTGCTCGCGCAATTGACCGACCACCTGCGGCACACCGCACAACATTGGCTGGTGCCCTTGTAGCCATGGCTGGCGTCAGTTGCATCTGAAATCTGGCAAGACGGAGTGTTACATGCGAATTCTGGTCACCGGCGCGAGTGGCTTCATTGGCGGGCGCTTTGCGCGTTTCGCCCTGGAGCAAGGCCTGGACGTGCGCGTCAGCGGCCGCCGTGCCGAAGGGGTCGAGCACCTGGTCAAGCGTGGCGCACAGTTCATCCCGGGCGATCTGGGTGACGCCGAGCTGGCCCGGCGTTTGTGCCAGGGTGTCGAAGCCGTGGTGCACTGCGCTGGCGCGGTGGGGAACTGGGGGCGCTATCAGGATTTCTATCAGGGCAACGTGGTGGTGACCGAGAACGTGGTCGAGGGCTGCCTGAAGGAGCATGTGCGGCGCCTGGTGCATCTGTCTTCGCCGTCGATCTATTTCAATGGCCGTTCGCGTCTGGACATCCGTGAAGACCAGGTGCCGCGTCGCTTCCACGATCACTATGGGCAAACCAAGTACCTGGCCGAGCAGAAAGTGTTCGGTGCCCAGGAGTTCGGCCTGGAAGTGCTGGCGCTGCGTCCGCGCTTCGTTACCGGCGCTGGCGATGCCAGTATCTTCCCGCGGCTGATGCAGATGCAGCGCAAAGGGCGTGTGGCGATCATCGGTAATGGCCTGAACAAGGTCGATTTCACCAGTGTCCACAACCTCAACGAGGCGCTGCTGAGTGCATTGTTCGCTGATGATCGGGCGCTGGGCCAGGCCTACAACATAAGCAACGGCCAGCCACTGCCGCTGTGGGACGTGGTCAACTACGTGATGCGCCAGATGCAGCTTCCCCAAGTGACCCGCTACCGTTCCTATGGCCTTGCCTACAGCCTGGCCGCGCTGAATGAGGCGGCGTGCATGTTATGGCCAGGGCGCCCGCAACCGACCTTGTCGCGCCTGGGGATGCAGGTGATGAGCTGTGATTTCACCCTGGATATCAGCCGTGCCCGGCAATACCTGGGCTATGAGCCCAAGGTCAGCCTGTGGACGGCGGTGGATGAATTCTGTGGTTGGTGGAAGCATTTGCCGCCCGGCTGATAATGGTCATCAATGCGCCGCGCTGGCGGTTTATACTCGTGCCTCTTTGTGACTACCGCGGTTGAATCTCTACATGCGTAACCATGCTCACGATGACTTCGATGACGTGCCTGCCTTGCGTGCGGGCACCGTTGATGATGACGAACTGATACCGGCGCATGTGATGCGCAGCCGCCAGAAAGCCACCCGCGGGGCCAGCACGGCGCCGTTGTGGGCTTTGATCGGTGCCTCGTTCATCGCGTTGGCGGGCCTGGGCTGGTGGAGCTTCCAGCAGATCTCGCTGATGGAGCAGCAACTGGTGGCGACCCAGGAAAGCTTTGCCCGCATCAGTGAGGAGGCGGCTGGGCGCCTTCAGGCGATCAGTGGCAAAGTGGCGGCCAGCGAGTCAGGCGCCACTACCAGCACTGAGGCATTGAAGCTGCAGCTGCGCCAGTTGCAGAAGGGTGTTGCCGGACAGACCGGCGACCTGGGCAAGCGTCTGGAGCAGGTGCTGGCCGATACCCGAGAACAGCAGAAGGCCGTGACCGAGCTGCAAAGCCAGTTGCAGGCGCAGTTGAAGCTGGTGAATGGTGAGCTGGCGGCGCTGCGTTCGGGCCAGGTCGATGGTGGCAAGCTTGATGCCCAGTTGAAGAGCCTGAACGAGCAGGTTGCCGCGCTGAAGGCTGCGCAGGTGGATGGCGGCAAGCTGGACGGCCAGCTCAAGAGTTTGGGTGGCGAGGTGGCAGCGTTGAAGAAGCAGGGCAACCCGAGTGCGGCTATCCAGAGCCTGGAGCAGGACATGGTCGTGCTCAAGAGCCAGATCGACAACCGCCCGGCTGCGGCGTCCTCCAGTGGTGCTTCGGTGAAGGAGTTCGATGCCTTCCGTGCGCAGATGACGCGTAACCTGAATACGCTGCAGAGCCAGATTCAGAACCTGCAGCAACAGATCAACGCCCGTCCGTGACATCAGCTGAGCCTTGTTCGCGGGCACGATCGCTCCCACAGGATCAAGAACAGCTTTCAAGCTTTTCGCTGTACCGGTGGGAGCGGGCGTGCCCGCGAATGGCCCTCGATCACAACCGCGGATAATCGATGTAACCCACCGGCCCCTTGCCATAGAAGGTTTCGGGGTGTGCCTCGTTCAACGGTGCATCCGCTGCCAGCCGTGCCGGCAGGTCGGGGTTGGCGATGAATGGCACTCCAAACGCCACGGCATCCGCTTTGCCACTGGCCAAGGCCGCATTGGCACTGGCCTTGTCGAACCGCTCGTTGACGATGTACGGGCCTCCGAATGCCTCTTTGATCAGCGGCCCGATGCTGTCGTCGGCTTCCCGCTCCCGTGAGCAGATGAAGGCGATGCCGCGTTTGCCCAGCTCTCGGGCCACATAGGTGAAGGTCTCGGCGCGGTCGGCGTCGCCCATGTCGTGGGCGTCGGTACGCGGTGCCAGGTGCACACCTACGCGCTGCGCGCCCCACACTTCAATGGCCGCATCGGTCACCTCCAGCAACAGGCGCGCGCGGTTTTCCAGCGAGCCACCGTAACGGTCGGTGCGCTGGTTGGTGCTGCTTTGCAGGAACTGGTCGAGCAGGTAACCGTTGGCGCCATGGATCTCCACACCATCGAAACCGGCAGCCTTGGCATTTTCGGCACCACTGCGGTAGGCCTCGACGATGTCGTTGATTTCTTCGGTTTCCAGCGCCCGCGGGGTAGGGTAGTCACTCAGTGGGCGCACCAGGCTCACATGGCCCTTGGGCTGGATCGCGCTGGGGGCCACAGGCAGTTCGCCATTCAGATAGCTGGGGTGGGAGATACGACCCACGTGCCACAGTTGCAGGAAGATGCGACCGCCCGCGGCATGCACGGCCTTTGTCACGTTGTTCCAGCCACGTACCTGTTCATCGTTCCAGATGCCGGGGGTATCTGGGTAGCCGACGCCCATGGGGCTGACCGAAGTCGCCTCGCTGAGGATCAGCCCGGCGCTGGCACGTTGTACGTAGTATTCGGCCATCAGCGCATTGGGCACGCGGCCTTCATCGGCGCGGCAGCGGGTCAGCGGGGCCATGATGATACGGTTGGGCAGTTGCAGGTCGCCCAGTTTGATCGGATCGAAAAGCGTGGTCATAGCGGTTACCTGCCTTGTCAAAGTGCTTGGCGCAGTTGTTCGAGAAACGCCTGGATGGTGGCTTCGTCGCGTTTGAAGAAGTGCCATTGGCCGATCTTCTGGCTGCTGATAAGCCCGGCGCGCTGCAACGTGGCCAGGTGGGCAGAGACGGTCGACTGCGACAGGCCGCAGCGTTGGTCGATTTGCCCGGCACACACACCGTTTTCGGTGCTGTGGTACTGGTCTGGGAACTGGGTTGCCGGGTCTTTCAGCCAGCTGAGAATTTCTCGCCTGACCGGGTGGGCCAGTGCTTTTATGATTTCGTCGAGATCGAGTGGCATGGTTTGAGGTTCGCTGTAGCGGTATATCGCGATAGGACGAAATATAATTCGCTGTATTTCGATATACAAATACGAAGGCGTTCTGAGCTGAGCACGAATCGATATATCGCGTTATAACGATATGTCGGGCGGCGGTGCTAGACTGCGCTCATGAACTACCTCGCACACTTGCACCTGGGCGGCCCGGCGCCGCAACAATTGCTTGGCAGCCTTTACGGCGACTTTGTCAAAGGCTCGTTGGAAGGGCGCTTTCCGCCTGCGCTGGAGGCGGCCATCCGGCTGCACCGGCATATCGACAGTTACACTGACCAGCACCCGTTGGTGCTGGCGGCTCTGGCACGTTTTCCGCGCGAGCGGCGGCGCTTTGCCGGCATCGTCCTGGATGTGTTTTTCGACCATTGCCTGGCACGGCATTGGAGCCATTACGCCGAGCAGCCGCTGGAGCAGTTCACTGGCGCGTTTTATCGGGTACTGCTGGCAGAGCCCGAGCTGCCTGGGCGGTTGGCGCGGATTGCGCCGTTCATGGCAGCGGATGACTGGCTCGGGGCGTATGGCGATTTTGCCACTCTGGAGCAGGTGTTCAACGGTATTGCCCGACGTTTGTCGCGGCCAGAGGGGATGGTTGGGGTGATGGTGGAACTGGAGCGGCTGTATGAGCCGCTGCTGGCGGATTTTCGCGAGTTTTACCCGCAGTTGCAGGCGTTTGCGGCGGTAGGGCGGATGTCTGACCGTTAGAGGTGTGTGGGTGATACTGGCCTCTTCGCGGGTAAACCCGCTCCTACGGGGAATGCGATCGGTGTAGGAGCGGGTTCACCCGCGAAAGGGCCAGAACAGGCCGTGCAAGCATTCAGGCAGCCCGCGCCTGCCGACGTGGCGCCATCTTTACGTCTTCAACCCCGAACAGCGTCAGGTGAATCGCCTGCTGTGCCTGCAACGCCAGCACTGCACGTTCCTTGCCCACGCTACCTATTGGCTGCAGCAGGTGGATGCACACCTCGCCCCGCGGCAGGGCAAACAGGCGCATCAGGTGGGACACCAGGTCGTCCTCACCAATGAACGGCGCTACCGGGTCGATCTGGCCATCACGCAGGTACTGAACAGCGACTGGCTGCACCGCCACGCCACGGTCGATGGCACCTGCCAGCAGGCGGCCATGAAAGGTGCGCAACGTGCGGCCGCTGGTAGTGGTGCCTTCGGGGAAGATCAACAGCGGACGAGCCAGCCCCAGTTGCCCGGCAATCTGTTCGCGCAGGCGCTGACTGTCGCCACCACCACGGCGAATGAACAGCGTACCGGCCTTTTCCGCCAGCCAGCCGGCCACCGGCCAGTGACGCACTTCGGCCTTGGACAGGAAAGACAGCGGCGTGAGCATGCCAAGCAGGGGAATGTCGGTCCAGGAAACATGATTGCTGACCCACAGCATCGGCCGCTGTGGAAGTTCGCCAACTACCTTCACGTCGAAGGGCAGGGCGGCGACCAGGCGTTTCATGAACAGACAGGTCCAGCGCTGGCGCCGTTCGATCGGCGCCTTGAAGCCCAGGCGCTCACCCAAGGCGATAATGCTGGCCATCAGCATGCCCTGCGCCAGCACCAGCAGCAGTCGGATGAGGCGGGCCAGTACCCGCAACTTCGGCATCAGACCGCCGCCTTGAAGTGGCGGGCGTAGCGTGGGCACAGCTCGTCGCGTTTGAGCAGGATGAACACGTCGGCCACCTGGAAATCTTCGTCCCAGCATGGCTCGCCACAAATTTTCGCCCCCAGGCGCATGTAGGCCTTGAGCAGCGGTGGCATTTCGGCAATGACGTTATTGGGCAAGGCCAGTTTCGGCAGCGGGTTTTTCGGCTCGGCACGCAGGTGTTCGGTGCACAGGTAACGCTCACGCAGGCGCTGCATCACTGCATGGGCCTGCACGCCGCCGTCCTGCATGGGGATACTGGCGCAGCCCATCAGATAGCTGTAGCGGCCCTCGTTGAGCACCTCGGCCAGTTCGCCCCAGAGCACGGCGATGGTGCCGCCGTTACGGTAGTCGGGGGCCACGCAGGTACGGCCCAGCTCGAGGATCGGGCCTTGCAGCTGCAACAGGCCGTGCAGGCTGAACTCTTCTTCGCTGTAGAACCGGCCCAGGCTGCTGGCAGCCTGGTGATCGAGCAGGCGGGTGGTGGCAACCAGTTCGCCGGTGCTCAGGTCGCGTACACCAATGTGGCGGCAGTGCACGTCGTAGTCGTCCATGTCCAGGCCTTGCTCGGCACCTTTGAGCTTGGCCTTGAACTCTGCGCTGAATACTGTATAGCGCAGGGCCTGGGCTTCTTGCAGCGCCGCGGCGCCAACCAGGCGTTCGGCTTGCAGACGGCGTTCAGTGCTGTAGTCGCCAGCGGTAGCGATCCGAGTCATTACGAGTCTCCATAAGCCAGCCAAGAAGGGTTGCGGCCGGTCGGCTTTGTTGTGCAAAGTCAGCCTAGGTAGACCCAGTGTCACCCCTGTGAATCTTTGGTGATGCTTGCGTGACACACCCTGAGCCTTAACTGAAAGCCCTCCAGCAAGGAGCTGTTCCATGGCCTGGTTGCAACGACTCAACGATCCGCTTCGCCTCGCGCCGACAGGCACCCTGGGCGAAACCTACGCCGCGCTGCTTGAGCGCCTCGGCACGGTTGCCCCGTTCGAACTGGCGGTACTGGGCGGGCGTGCAATGGCCACCCCGGGCCTGGCCTTCCTGGTGGGTTACCAGGCTGCCCTTCGCGTGCTGTGGCCCAGTGCGCCGCACAGCCTTGGCGCCTTGTGTGCCACCGAGCGGCGCAGCGTGCGGCCGGCAGACATGCACACACGGCTGGGCGCTCTGCGGCTGTCGGGTTGCAAAGACTTCGTTACTGCGGGCCTGGAGGCGGAGTGGTTGCTGGTGGCAGCGCGTAGCGAAGCGGCTGGCGCTGCGCCGCAGTTGAGCCTGGCGGTGGTTTACCCCGGGGAGCCGGGGGTAACACTGGAGCCATTGCCAACCCTGCCGCTGATGCCGGAAGTCGGTCATGGCCGATTGCTGCTGGAGCAGGCATCGTGCGAGTTGCTGGCCGGTGACGGCTGGGATGCCTATGTGAAGCCGTTCCGTTCGCTGGAGGACTTGTATGTACTCACGGCGCTGACCGCCTGGTTGTATGGCGTGGGGCAGGAGTGCGCCTGGCCGCAGGGGCTGCGCCTGCAGTTGCTCGGGCTGTTGGCCGGCTGTGCCGAGGGGAGCCGGCAGTGTGCCGATAGCATGGGGTGTCACTTGTTGCTGGGCGGGTTGTTTGCGCAGTTCCAGGCGTTGCGGGGGGAGATCGATGCAGCGTTGGCGGCAGGGCCGGTGCATTGGGCGCAAATCTGGCAGCGTGACCAGGGGGTGATGGCGCTGGCGGCGTCGGCGCGGGAGAAGCGGCTGAACAAGGCTTGGGTTGCTGCGGGGTTGTAATGACTGGCTGACACGGGTTTGTATGAACCGATGAGTCGCGGCGTGCTAGTCGGTGGGGGGCGTGCAATGAGGCCGGTACGGGCAGCGGATAACCTGAAAAGACATTCCTTTTATCGCGCTTGATCCCCGCAAATCCCGGCCGTTGACGTATCATTGGCCGCCTGACGGCAACCCCCTCCAGGATCGCTTGCGCATGCTCGCCCTTCTTATCCAGACCCTGAACATCACGGCACCGGTTTTCGCCATGCTGTTCATGGGCGTCCTGCTCAAACGCATACACTTGATCGACGACAACTTCAACCGTGTCGCCTCGCAGCTGGTGTTCAACGTCTGCATGCCGGCGCTGCTGTTTCTCGGCATCTATCACGCCGACCTGGCCGCAGCGGTCAAACCCGGCGTCCTCCTGTATTTCATCGTCGCCACTTTGGCCGGTTTCGCCATTGCCTGGGGCATGGCCATCTGGCGCAGCCCGATGGCCGACCGGGGCATCTATACCCAGGGCGCATTCCGCGGCAACAACGGTGTGATAGGCCTGGCCCTGGCCGCCAGCCTGTACGGTGACTATGGCATCTCCCTGGGGGCGGTGCTCGCAGGCCTGGTCATCCTCATGTACAACTCGCTGTCCGCGGTGGTGCTGGCGGTGTACAGCCCGGACCTCAAGTCCGACCCGTGGAGTATCTGCAAGAGCATTTTCAGCAACCCGCTGATCATCAGCGTGCTGGTGGCCGCTCCCATGGCTTATGGCCAGGTGCCGCTGCCCAACTGGCTGCTGACCTCGGGCGACTACCTGGCGCAGATGACCCTGCCGCTGGCGCTGATCTGTATCGGCGGCACGCTGTCGCTGGCAGCCCTGCGTAACTGTGGTCGGCTGGCCATCGATGCCAGCCTCGTGAAAATGCTCTGGCTGCCGCTGCTCGGTACCCTTGGGGCCTGGTTGTGCGGGTTTCGCGGGGCGGAGCTGGGCATCCTGTTCCTGTACATAGGCAGCCCGACCGCTGCGGCCAGCTACGTGATGGCGAGGGCGGCCAACGGCAATCATGAACTGGCCGCGTCGATCATCGTGATCACCACGCTAATGGCGGCGATCACCACCAACATTGGTATTTTCATCTTGCAGTGGGGCGGATGGATCTAGATCCTTGACTGCAAATAACAGCAACAACACTGCCTCACTGAGCTAAAGGACACTTCATGCAAGACCAGAGCACGCCCGAGCGGTTACAGCGCGGGCTGAAGAATCGCCATATCCAGCTGATCGCGCTGGGCGGGGCCATCGGTACCGGGTTGTTCCTGGGCATTGCCCAGACCATCCAGTTGGCCGGCCCCTCCGTGTTGTTGGGCTACGCCATCGCCGGCCTGATGGCCTTCCTGATCATGCGCCAGCTGGGCGAAATGGTGGTGGAAGAGCCGGTCGCCGGCAGCTTCAGCCACTTCGCCCACCAATACTGGAGCGAGTTTGCCGGCTTTGTCTCAGGCTGGAATTACTGGGTGGTGTACGTGCTGGTCGGCATGGCCGAGCTGACGGCGGTCGGTATCTATGTGCAGTACTGGTGGCCGGACTTCCCTACCTGGGCCACGGCGGCGATCTTCTTCGTGGTGATCAACCTGATCAACCTGACCCAGGTAAAAGTTTATGGCGAGATGGAGTTCTGGTTCGCCCTGGTCAAGGTGGTCGCCATCGTCAGCATGATCGGCTTTGGTGCCTGGTTGCTGGGCAGCGGCCATGGTGGCCCGGATGCCAGCGTGGCCAACCTGTGGCAGTACGGTGGCTTCTTCCCTAACGGTGTCACTGGTCTGGTAATGGCCTTGGCGGTGATCATGTTCTCGTTCGGTGGCCTGGAGTTGGTAGGCATCACGGCTGCCGAAGCCGACAACCCGCGCCAGAGCATCCCCAAGGCCACCAACCAGGTGGTGTACCGCATCCTGATTTTTTACATCGGTGCCTTGGCAGTGCTGTTGTCGCTGTACCCTTGGCAGAAGGTGGTGCAGGGCGGCAGCCCGTTCGTGATGATCTTCCACGAACTGGACAGCGACCTGGTGGCGACCATCCTCAATATCGTGGTGCTGACGGCTGCGCTCTCGGTGTACAACAGCTGTGTGTACGCCAATAGCCGGATGCTGTTCGGCCTGGCCAGCCAGGGCGATGCGCCGCGTCAGTTGCTGAAGGTAAGCCGTAGCGGTGTGCCGCTGACCGCGCTGGGCGTGTCGGCCTTTGCGACCGGCCTGTGCGTGCTGATCAATTACCTGATGCCGGGAGGGGCCTTTGGTTTGCTGATGGCGTTGGCGGTGTCTGCGCTGGTGATCAACTGGGCGAGCATCAGTATTACCCATCTGAAGTTCCGCCAGGCCAAGCTGGCCGCCGGGATCACCCCTTTCTACAAAAGCCTGGGGCACCCATTGACCAACTACCTGTGCCTGGCATTCATCGTGCTGATCCTGGTGGTGATGTACCTCACGCCGCCAATTCGCATCTCGGTAATGCTGATCCCGGCATGGATCGCTGTGCTGTGGGTTGCCTTCAAGTTGAAGAAGGCGCGCCAGGCCAAGGGCTGATCGGGTTTGTTCGTATGGGGTATGCCGTTAAGTTTTCGGCGCCTGTGAGATCGAGCGCCGCCCGCGCGGCGCTTCGCGGGTAAACCCGCTCCTACGTTTGTTTCGGGCCAGTCCGTTCTGTGCCAGGCGCGCGCGACCGCCTTGTTTGTACGACGCGATATCGAGGCATGCGCCAAAGCGAAGCGCCGCGCGGGCGGCGCTCGATCTCACAGGCGATGAAAGCCTAAAGGCATGCGTCTGGCGGCCCTGACGCGTCCCCCTTCCATGCCCCTCAATGCTGCCTCCGCCAGGCGCGCACGGTGGTGTACAGCAACACTGTGGCGAGCACCGGCAGTACATAGAACAGCATCAAGCGCTCCAGGCGACCAGCCAGCGGCATACCCATGGTAAAAGCCGCCACATGCAGGCCGTAAGCCAGGTACAGGCAAAGAAACACCAGGCCTTCGGCGCGAGTGATGCGGTAACCGGAATAGAACACTGGCAGGCTCAGGACGGCAACGCCGAGCATTACAGGCAGATCGAAAGATAGCGCGTTAGGCGAAATCGACAGTGGCTCCGGGGTGATCAGTGCGGTGAGGCCCAGTACGGCCAGCAGGTTGAACAGGTTGCTGCCGATCACCGTGCCCACGGCGATCTCCCGTTCGCCACGCAAGGCGGCGATCAGCGCAGCGGCCAGTTCCGGCAGGGAGGTGCAGATGGCGACCACCGTCAGGCCGATGATGCGCTCGGACAGGCCCAGGTCGGTGGCCACCTCGATGGCAGCTTCCAGCAGCAAGTGGCCCGCCAGGCTCAGCAGGCCGAGGCCGACCAATACCTGCAACAGCGTACCTGACCAGAAGCGCCCGGCCCCGGACCTGGTGGCGTCCGGGGCCGGGTAGGTGCGTGCATAGTGGCGCGACTGATGCCAGAGCATTGCCAGGTAACCGGCCAGCCCCAGCAATAGCAGTGCCCCTTCAACCCTGCCCAGGCGGGCATTGGCGGACAGTGCATACACCAGTCCGCTGGCGACGATCATCAATGGAATGTCCAGACGCACCAGTTGGCGTGACACCCGCAGCGGAATGATCAGCGCGGCCAGGCCGAGAATGACCAGTACGTTGAAGATATTGCTGCCGATCACGCTGCCTACTGCCACATCCGGCGCGCCTTGGTAGGCAGCCTGCAGGCTTACGGTCAATTGTGGCGCGGTGCTGCCGAAGGCCACCAGGCTCAGGCCTATTATCAGCGGGCGAACGTGCAGGCGCTGCGCCAGGCGCAAAGCGGAGCGCACCAGTAGCTCGGCGCCGCCGACCAGCAACAGCAGGGCAACGCCCATTTGCAGCAGGCTAAAAGTGGGAAGGGTGGCCAGGTCGAAAATGGTCGGACTCCTGTCGCGTCAGTCGCTAAGCCCTTGTACCCGGACGCGCGCTGTTCCGCTACGGAGCATGCCGATTTTTTCTGCTGCTGCGCGAGACAGGTCAATCAGGCGGCCCCGGGTGTGCGGGCCACGGTCGTTGATGCGAACCACCACACTGCGCTGGTTGGCCATGTTGGTCACCAGTACTCGCGTGCCGAAAGGCAGGCTGCGGTGGGCGGCGGTAAGGCCGTGCTGGTTGAATGGTTCGCCACTGGCAGTGCGTTTGCCGTGGTGGCGCGACCCGTAATAGGACGCGGTACCCGTCCGGTCGTAACCGCGCGGGTCGATGTCATGGCTGGCGCAACCGGCCAGGAAAGAAAACAGGGCGAGAGTGCCGAGGGATCGTTTTAGCAAGTCAGGTGCTCTCCGGTGCGGCCATTCGCGGGTAAACCCGCCCCTACAGGTAAAGCGCAGGCTTGTGTAGGAGCGGTTTTAGCCGCGAACGAGGGCGAAGCCCTCGCAGCATTACAGGGGGAAAATCATCACCCTTCGAGCTTGGCCTTGAGCAATTGGTTCACCTGCCCCGGGTTGGCCTTGCCTTTGGAGGCTTTCATGGCCTGGCCGACGAAGAAGCCGAACATCTTGCCGCGCTTGGCCTCATCGGCTGCACGATACTGTTCGACCTGCTCGGCATTGGCTGCCAGCATTTCGTCGAGCATCTTGTCGATCGCACCTGTATCGGTAACCTGCTTCAGGCCTTTGCTCTCGATGATGCTGTCGGCATCGCCTTCACCGGCGGCCATGGCCTCGAACACGGTCTTGGCAATCTTGCCGCTGATGGTGTTGTCACGAATGCGCAGCAGCATGCCGCCCAGTTGCGCGGCACTGACCGGCGCCTGATCGATTTCGACACCCAGCTTGTTCAGCAGGCTACCCAGTTCGACCATGACCCAGTTGGCCGCCAGCTTGGCATCACCCCCGATTTTCACCACTTCTTCGAAGTAGTCCGCCTGTTCGCGGCTGGAAGCCAAGACGTTGGCATCGTAGGCCGACAGGCCGTACTGGCTCTGGAAACGCTCGACCTTCTGGGGTGGCAGCTCCGGCAGGCCGGCGCGGATGGTTTCGAGGAAGCTGTCCTCGATGACCACCGGCAGCAGGTCCGGATCGGGGAAGTAACGGTAGTCGTTGGCTTCCTCTTTGCTGCGCATGGAGCGGGTTTCGTCCTTGTTCGGGTCGTACAGGCGGGTTTCCTGCACCACTTTGCCACCGTCTTCGATCAGGTCGATCTGGCGCTGGATTTCGCTGTTGATCGCGCGCTCGATGAAACGGAACGAGTTGACGTTCTTGATTTCGCAGCGAGTGCCAAACTCGGTCTGGCCTTTCGGGCGGATCGATACGTTGCAGTCGCAGCGCAGCGAACCTTCGGCCATGTTGCCGTCGCAGATGCCCAGGTAGCGCACCAGCGCGTGGATCGCCTTGACGTAGGCGACGGCTTCCTTGGCGCTGCGCATGTCAGGCTCGGAGACGATTTCCAGCAGCGGGGTGCCGGCACGGTTCAGGTCGATGCCGGTGGAACCGCTGAAGTCTTCGTGAAGGCTCTTGCCGGCGTCCTCTTCCAGGTGCGCGCGGGTTACGCCGATGCGCTTGATGGTGCCGTCTTCCAGTGCGATGTCCAGGTGGCCCTTGCCGACGATCGGCAGGTCCATCTGGCTGATCTGGTAGCCCTTGGGCAGGTCCGGGTAGAAGTAGTTCTTGCGTGCGAACACGTTGCGCCTGCCGATCTCGGCATCGATGGCCAGGCCGAACATGCACGCCATGCGCACGGCTTCCTCGTTCAGCACCGGCAGTACGCCGGGCATGCCCAGGTCAACCAGGCTGGCCTGAGTATTCGGCTCGGAGCCAAAGGTGGTAGCGCTGCCGGAGAAGATCTTCGACTGGGTGGCGAGCTGAGTGTGAATTTCCAGCCCGATCACAACTTCCCATTGCATGTGTGAATTCCTCAGAAGCCGTTGGGGGCGCGGGTGTGCCAGTCGGTCACCTGTTGGTAGCGGTGCGCGACGTTGAGCAGGCGGCCTTCCTGGAAGTATGGCGCCAGCAGTTGCACGCCGACCGGCAGGCCGTCGACGAAGCCCGCAGGCATCGACAGGCCTGGCAGGCCTGCCAGGTTGGCGGTGATGGTGTAGACGTCTTCGAGATAGGCGGCAACCGGGTCGCTGCTCTTGGCGCCGAGCTTCCAGGCCGGGTTTGGCGTGGTCGGGCCGAGAATCAGGTCGACATCGTTGAAGGCGGCCATGAAGTCGTTCTTGATCAGGCGGCGGATTTGCTGCGCCTTCACGTAATAGGCGTCGTAGTAGCCGGCCGACAGGGCGTAGGTACCGACCATGATACGGCGCTGTACTTCAGCGCCGAAGCCTTCGCCGCGTGAGCGCTTGTAGAGGTCGGTGAGGTCTTTCGGCTCTTCGCAGCGGTAGCCGAAGCGTACGCCGTCGAAACGCGACAGGTTGGAAGAGGCTTCGGCCGGGGCGATCACGTAGTAGGCCGGAATGGCATGCTGCATGTTCGGCAGGCTGATTTCCTTGACCACTGCGCCGAGCTTTTCCAGCTCTTTGACGCTGGCCTGGACCAGGTCGGCGATGCGTGGGTCGAGACCGGCGCCGAAGTACTCTTTCGGCAGGCCGATGCGCAGGCCCTGAAGTGAAGCGTTCAGGTTGGCGCTGTAGTCCGGCACCGGCTCTTCGATGCTGGTGGAGTCCTTGGCGTCGAAACCGGCCATGCCTTGCAGCAGCAGCGCGCAGTCTTCGGCGGTGCGGGCCAGCGGGCCGCCCTGGTCGAGGCTGGAGGCGTAGGCGATCATGCCCCAGCGTGACACACGACCGTACGTCGGCTTGAGGCCGGTGAGGTTGGTCAGTGCCGCGGGCTGGCGGATCGAGCCGCCGGTGTCGGTGCCCGTGGTGGCGGGCAGCAGGCGCGCGGCCACTGCAGCGGCCGAACCACCGGATGAGCCGCCTGGCACGTGCTCGAGGTTCCACGGGTTCTTCACCGCGCCGTAATGGCTGGATTCGTTGGCCGAACCCATGGCGAACTCGTCCATGTTGGTCTTGCCCAAGGTGACCATGCCGGCTTCGGCCAGCTTGGCGACCACGGTGGCGTCATAGGGCGCCTTGAAGTTGTCGAGCATCTTCGAGCCGCAGCTGGTGCGTACGCCGTTGGTACAGAACAGGTCTTTGTGGGCGATCGGTGCACCCAGCAGCGCGCCGGTTTCGCCAGCGGCGCGACGGGCATCGGCGGCACGCGCCTGGCCCAGGGCCAGGTCGTCGGTGATGCTGATGAAGCTGTTGATCTGAGGGTCGAGCTGTTTGATGCGCGCCAGTAGCGCGCCGGTCAGCTCTTCGGAAGAAAACGATTTGTCGGCGAGTCCGCGGGCGATCTCGGCCAGGGTCAATTGATGCATGGCAGGCTCTATCCCTTACTCGATGACTTTGGGAACCAGGTACAGACCGCTTTCGGTCGACGGCGCAATGGCCTGGTAGGCGTCGCGCTGGTTGCTTTCGGTGACTTGGTCGGGACGCAGGCGCTGGCTGGCCTCCAGCGGGTGGGCCAGGGGCTCGATGCCAGTGGTATCGACCGCTTGCATCTGGTCGACCAGGCCGAGAATGCTGTTCAGGGCGTCAGTAATGCGTGGCAGTTCGCCATCATTCAGGCCCAGGCGGGCCAGATGGGCGATCTTTTCCACGTCGCAGCGTTCAAGCGCCATGAGGATCTCCAAGGGAAACAAAGAACGGAATTTGGGTCCGCAGTGAGGAACATGTCAGCTTTCTGGCGGTCTAACGGCCGCGAAATTCTGCTGGCGTGCTCGGAAAAACAGCCAATTTAACATATTGGCTCCTTGCCCAAAATCCCTGCCATTGTTAGAGTTTGCCGCACTTTTTTACCCACGCTTTCCCCAGGGTCACTTTCCCATGTTCAAGAAACTGCGTGGCATGTTTTCCAGCGATCTTTCGATCGACCTGGGTACTGCCAACACCCTTATTTACGTGCGTG
Source organism: Pseudomonas sp. FYR_5 (assembly GCF_043106315.1). Lineage (NCBI taxonomy): Bacteria > Pseudomonadati > Pseudomonadota > Gammaproteobacteria > Pseudomonadales > Pseudomonadaceae > Pseudomonas > Pseudomonas sp. FYR_5. The sequence continues at coordinate 60,825 of NZ_JBICMK010000087.1, forward strand.
AGCGCGGTATCGTCCTGAATGAACCCTCGGTTGTTGCCATCCGTACCCATGGCAACCAGAAAAGCGTCGTCGCCGTCGGTACCGAAGCCAAACGCATGCTGGGCCGTACGCCTGGCAACATTGCAGCCATTCGTCCGATGAAGGACGGCGTCATCGCCGACTTCAGCGTCTGCGAAAAAATGTTGCAATATTTTATCAACAAGGTTCACGAGAACAGCTTCCTGCAGCCAAGCCCGCGCGTGCTGATCTGCGTGCCGTGCAAGTCGACCCAGGTAGAGCGCCGCGCCATCCGCGAGTCGGCCCTCGGTGCGGGGGCCCGTGAAGTGTTCCTGATCGAAGAGCCGATGGCCGCTGCCATCGGTGCAGGCCTGCCGGTTGAAGAGGCCCGCGGTTCGATGGTCGTCGATATCGGTGGTGGTACCACTGAAATCGCCCTGATCTCGCTGAACGGCGTGGTCTATGCCGAGTCCGTCCGTGTGGGCGGTGACCGCTTCGATGAAGCCATCGTGACCTACGTGCGCCGCAACTACGGCAGCTTGATCGGCGAATCCACCGCCGAGCGTATCAAGCAGGAAATCGGTACTGCCTACCCAGGTGGTGAAGTACGTGAAGTCGACGTGCGTGGCCGCAACCTGGCCGAAGGTGTGCCGCGTGCCTTCACCCTGAACTCCAACGAAGTGCTCGAAGCGCTGCAGGAATCGCTGGCGACCATCGTCCAGGCGGTCAAGAGCGCCCTTGAGCAATCGCCGCCCGAGCTTGCTTCGGACATCGCCGAGCGCGGCCTGGTGCTGACCGGTGGTGGTGCGCTGCTGCGTGACCTCGACAAACTGCTGGCCCAGGAAACCGGCTTGCCGGTAATCGTTGCCGAGGACCCGCTGACCTGCGTCGCCCGTGGCGGCGGTCGCGCCCTGGAAATGATGGACAAGCACGCGATGGACCTGCTCTCCAGCGAGTGATCCCGCTCGCTGTTCACGAGCGCCCGGTTTACAGGTAGTACACACAGTGCTACCTGTATGTGCTGCGCTGGTGCCCGTTTGGGGCACCGTATCCGTCAACCCGCAACCAGGCTGGTGCGTTGTTCCATGTCCAATGACCTCCTGAGTCGTCCACGAGGAACGGCCCATTAAACCGCTTTTCTCCAAGGGCCCTTCGCTGGGCGTTCGCCTCCTCGTTCTTGTGGTGATGTCGGTCGCGTTGATGGTTGTCGACGCGCGCTTCGACGTGCTCAAACCCGTGCGCAGCCAGATGGGCCTGGTGCTGATGGAATCGTACTGGATCACCGATTTGCCGCAGCGTGCCTGGCAAGGTGTGGCCGGCCAGTTCGGTAGCCGCACCGAGCTGATTGCCGAAAACGAGAAGCTCAAGACCGAAGCCCTGCTGCTGCAGGGGCGCCTGCAGAAGCTGGCAGCCCTGACCGAGCAGAACGTGCGGCTGCGCGAGTTGCTCAACTCTTCGGCGCTGGTCAACGAAAAGGTTGAAGTGGCCGAGCTGATCGGTGTCGACCCCAACCCGTTTACCCACCGCATTCTGATCAACAAGGGTGAACGTGATGGTGTGTTCCTGGGCCAGCCGGTGCTCGATGCCCGCGGCCTGATGGGCCAGGTCGTAGAGTTGATGCCCTACACCGCGCGGGTACTGTTGCTGACCGATACCACCCACAGCATTCCGGTGCAGGTCAACCGCAACGGTCTGCGTGCCATCGCCAGCGGCACTGGCAACCCGGAACGCCTGGAGTTGCGCCATGTGGCCGACACTGCCGACATCAAGGAAGGCGACCTGCTGGTCAGTTCCGGCATGGGGCAGCGCTTTCCTGCCGGCTACCCGGTGGCCACGGTCAACGAAGTGATCCACGATTCCGGCCAGCCCTTTGCCATCGTTCGTGCCATCCCTACCGCCGCACTCAACCGCAGCCGCTATATGCTGCTGGTGTTCAGTGACCGACGTAGCCCGGAGCAGCGCGCCACCGATGCCGCCATTGCCCAGGAAGAGGCTGATCGCAAGGGCGCTGCACCTGCTGGCCATCCGACCGCTACCAGTGATCAGGTCGCACCCGCCGCTGGCACGCCTGCCGCGTCGGTCACACCGGCAGCACCGGCCACTCCGGTCGCGCAGCCAGCAGTCCCGTCTGCTGCACCTGCCACGCCGGCCGCACCCGCTCAACTCCGGAGGCAATGATGGCTGCATCACGCCGCAATAACGGCTGGATCATCTGGCTTACTTTCGCCATCGGCCTGCTGCTCAGCGTTTCCCCCATGCCGCAGTTCATGGAGGTGTTCCGGCCCATGTGGCTGGCCTTGCTGGTGTCGTTCTGGACCCTTGCCGTGCCGAACAAAGTCGGCATGACCACGGCGTTCGTGTTGGGCCTGGCCGAGGACGTGCTGTATGGCACCCTGTTGGGGCAGAATGCGCTGGTTCTTACCTTCATCACCTTTCTGGTGCTGTCCCTGCAGCAGCGTCTGCGCATGTTCCCCATGTGGCAGCAAAGCCTGGTCATTCTGGTGATCTTTGGTATCGCCCAGTTGATCCAGTTGTGGCTCAGCGCACTGACCGGCAACCGCCTACCCACCCTGGCGCTGGTCTGGTCGGCGGTGATCAGTGCCTTGCTCTGGCCGTGGATCAGCTTTGCCTTGCGCGACCTGCGTCGACGCTTGCATATCAACTGACGGCAACGCGCCGCTGACAGGGAGATGTCTGAATGACCCCGTTATACCTGGCTTCCGGCTCGCCCCGTCGTCGTGAACTGCTGACGCAGATCGGCGTGCCGTTCATCGTCATCAGCGCCCCCGTCGATGAAACTCCGCTACCCAGCGAAAGCGCCCCTGCCTACGTCGAACGCCTGGCCCGGGCAAAGGCTGCCGCCGGCCTGGCCAGCATCGATGGCCCGGCTGTAGTGCTCGGCGCTGACACCGCAGTGGTACTCGATGGTCGTATTCTCGGCAAGCCGGAAAACCGCGAAGATGCCTTGGCCATGCTGGCTGACCTGTCAGGCCGTGAGCATCAGGTGCTGACCGCTGTCGCTCTGGACGATGGCCAGCGGGTGCACAGTTTTTGCGTTACCAGCAAGGTGCGCTTTCGCGCCATCGGCACCGATGAAGCGCAACGCTATTGGGCCAGCGGCGAGCCAGCAGACAAGGCTGGCAGCTATGCCGTGCAGGGGCTGGGTGCGGTTTTCGTCACCGGCCTTTCCGGCAGCTACTCGGCGGTGGTCGGCTTGCCGCTCTGTGAAACGGCCGATTTGCTTGGCCAGTTCGGCATCGCCTGCTGGCAATCGCTCGCGCATACGCCAGAGGTAACAAACCCGCAGTAGCCAGCAGTGCATACGCCATCCATCATAAGAAAGAACCTTTGACGAGAGCCTGCCATGAGTGAAGAGATCCTGATCAACATCACCCCGATGGAGTCACGTGTGGCGGTGGTGGAAAACGGGGTGCTGCAGGAAGTGCACGTCGAGCGCACCCAGCGCCGTGGCATCGTCGGCAATATCTACAAGGGCAAGGTGGTGCGTGTGCTGCCAGGCATGCAGGCGGCCTTCGTCGACATCGGCCTTGAGCGCGCTGCATTTATCCATGCCTCGGAGATCTCCCAGCGTGAAGGCTCGGCGGTAGAGAACATCACCGCACTGGTACATGAAGGCCAGGCTCTGGTGGTGCAGGTGACCAAGGACCCGATCGGCACCAAGGGGGCGCGCCTGACCACCCAGCTATCGATTCCGTCGCGCTACCTGGTGTACATGCCACGCAGCAGTCATGTCGGTATCTCGCTGAAAATCGAGGACGAAGCCGAGCGTGATCGCCTCAAACAGGTGGTCAGCGACTGCATGGATAGCGAGAACATCAAGGATGCCGGCGGCTTCATCCTGCGCACCGCCGCCGAAGGCGCGCGTGCCGAGGAGATCTTGCAGGACATTCGCTACCTGCGCCGCCTGTGGGAGCAGATTGGCACCCAGATCAAGACCTGTGGCGCGCCCACGGTCATTTATGAAGACCTTGGCCTGGCCCTGCGTACCCTGCGTGACCTGGTCAACCCGAAGATCGAGAAGATCCGCATCGACTCGCGGGAAACCTTCCAGAAGACCACGCAGTTCGTCGGCGAGCTGATGCCGGAAATAGCCGACCGCCTCGAACATTACCCGGGCGAGCGCCCTATCTTTGACCTGTACGGCGTCGAAGACGAGATCCAGCGGGCCCTGGAGCGCAAGGTGCCGTTGAAGTCCGGCGGTTACCTGGTGGTCGACCCGGCCGAAGCGATGACCACCATCGACGTCAACACCGGGGCTTTCGTCGGCCATCGCAACCTCGAAGAAACCATCTTCAAGACCAACCTCGAGGCCGCTACCGCCATCGCCAGGCAACTGCGCCTACGCAACATTGGCGGCATCATCATCATCGACTTCATCGACATGGAAGACGAAGATCACCAGCGCCAGGTTCTGCGTACCCTGGAAAAACAGCTGGAGCGCGATCACGCCAAGACCAACATCATCGGCATCACCGAACTGGGCCTGGTGCAGATGACCCGCAAGCGCACGCGGGAAAGCCTGGAGCAGGTGCTGTGCGAGCCGTGCCTGGCCTGTCAGGGCCGCGGCAAGCTGAAAACGCCCGAGACCATCTGCTACGAAATATTCCGCGAGATCCTGCGTGAGGCCCGCGCCTATCAGGCCGAAGGCTACCGTGTGCTGGCCAACCAGAAGGTGGTCGACCGCCTGCTGGATGAGGAGTCAGGCAACGTGGCGGAACTGGAAGCCTTCATCGGTCGAACCATTCGCTTCCAGGTCGAGTCGATGTATTCGCAGGAACAGTACGACGTGGTGCTGCTCTGAGGCCTTCTGAAACACGCCACGGTATCGTCGGGCTGGTAAAACCGGCACTACGGGCCATCATGGATAAACGACTTGGAGGGCCATGGCCATGGGACGTCTGAACCGCGTTCTTGTCGCTCTGACCCGCTGGGGGTTGGGCATTTGTGCCCTGCTGGCCGTATTGGTGGCGCTGTATGTCAGCCTTGGCCGTGAACTGGTGCCGCTGGTCGCCGAGTACCGTGCCGACTTAGAAAGCAAGGCCGAGCAGGCGCTGGGCCTGCCCGTGCATGTCGGTGCCCTGGAAGGGCACTGGAGCGGGTTGGCCCCCGTGCTGCGGGTGCGCGACCTGCAACTGGGCGAAGGCACCAAGGCGCTGCGGCTTGACGACGTCATGGTAGTGCCCGACATCTGGGCCAGCCTCACCGCCCGTGAAGTGCGCCTGGCGCGCATTCAGCTGGGCGGGCTGCAACTGATCCTTCGCGAGAACGAGCAGGGCGCCTGGAGCCTGGAGGGCCTGCCGAAGAAGGACGACGCGCCGCTGGACCCTGCCGACTTGCTGCAGCGCCTGCGGCAGTTGGGGCGCATCGATGTATTCGACAGTCTGGTCACCCTGCACCCCTGGCAGCGCGACCCGCTGACCCTGACTTATGTGAGTGCTGGCCTGCAGGCCGGTGCCACACGTCAGGCATTGGACTTGCGCGCGACCCTGCCTGATGGCCAGCCCCTGGCGCTGAGCCTGAACAGCCGTATGTCGGCCGAGGCTTGGCGTGATGGCGAGGTACAAGCCTATGTGAGCCTGCCGCAAAGTGACTGGGCACATTGGTTGCCACCCAGGGTGTTGGGGCAGTGGCATGCGGATACCCTGCGGGCGGGCGGTGAGTTCTGGATCGGCTGGGGCAAGGGGCAGTTGCAACGGGCCGTCGTAAGGCTCAATGCACCCAGGCTGCAGGGGGCCTATGCCGGGCGCAAGGCTGCCGACCTGAATAACCTCGCTTTGGGCGCCTGGTTCCAGCGCCGGGAGCAAGGCTTCGATGTGGTCGTCGACTCGTTGGCCATGGACCTCGGCAAGGCCCGCTGGGAGTCTCACCTGCAGTTGCAGCAGCGCCCTGGCCAGAACGCAGCCGATGAAAGCTGGCAGTTACAGGCCGACCGCCTCGACCTCACTCCGCTGACTCCGCTGATCGACGCCCTGGCACCATTGCCGGACAAGGTGAAGGATGTGGTCGATGGCTTGAAGGTGACCGGTGCGTTGCGCAATGTGCGCCTCGAGGTCAGGCCCAAGGCCGAGGGTGACCAGCGCCTGCAGTTCGCGGCCAACCTGGAGAAGGTAGGCTTCGATGCTTATTACAACGCTCCGGCGGCCGGTAACGTCAGTGGCAGCATCAACGGTGACCTGGGCCACGGCGAGCTGCGCCTGGATACCGATGCGTTCATGCTGCATCTGTACCCGATCTTCGCCAAGCCCTGGCACTACCAGAAGGCGAATGCGCGCCTGACCTGGACCTTGGACAAAGACGGTTTCACCCTGATTGCGCCCTATCTCAAGGTGCTGGGCGAAGAGGGCAAGATCGCCGGCGACTTCCTGATTCGCCTGTTCTTCGAGGAAGGCCGCGAGGACTACATGGACCTGCGCGTCGGCCTGACCGAAGGCGATGGCCGCTATACCGCCAAGTATCTGCCCGAAGTGCTCAGCCCGGCCCTCGACGAATGGCTGCGCAGCGCGATCATCAAAGGTGCTGTGGACCAGGGCTACTTCCAGTATCAGGGCTCGCTGAACCATGGCGCAGCGCCGGAGGCGCGCAGCATCAGCCTGTTCTTCAAGGTGCATGACGCCGCCCTGGACTTCCAGCCCGGTTGGCCACAGGTGCAGCATGTGGATGGCGATGTGTTCATCGAGGACAGTGGCGTGCGCATCTTGGCCCGGCGAGGCGTGCTGCTCGACACCAAGGTCAGTGATGTAACAGTGGATATCCCGCATGTCGACGGTGACCAGCACAGTCACCTTTACCTGGACGGCGACTTCGACGGTAGCCTGGGTGATGGCCTGAAGATTCTCAAGGAGGCGCCCATCGGCACTGGTGAAATTTTCGCCGGCTGGGAAGGTGAGGGGCCGCTGAAGGGCAAGGTCAAGCTCGATATCCCGCTGGCCCATGGGCAGCGCCCAAAAGTGCAGGTGGACTTCGCCACCAGCGATGCGCGCCTGAAAGTTGCTCCGCCCAGCCTGGAGTTGAGCCGCCTGAAGGGAGACTTCAGCTTCGATTTCGACAAGGGCCTGAGTGGCAAAGGCATCAGCCTACAGGCCTTCGGCAAGCCGGTAACGGCTCGAATAACCGCTGAAGGTCAGGCTGGGCAGATGCAGACCCGCATCAATGCCAATGGCCAGGTATCGCTCAAGACGCTGACTGACTGGCTGCAATTCAACCAGGCTTTGCCGGCATCCGGTGACCTGCCGTATCAGTTGCAACTCAGTCTGGGGAGCCGGGACAACCACCTGAGTGTCACTTCCAGCCTCAAGGGCCTGGCCATCGACCTGCCGGCTCCGTTTGGCAAAGCGGCGGCAGATACCCGTGACAGCCGTTTCGACATGAGCCTTCAGGGACCGGAGCGGCAATTCGATGCCGCCTACGCCGACCTTGCCCGCTTCGCCTATGCCGCACCGGCCGAGAAGTTGACTCAGGGCCGTGGCGAGCTAGTGCTGGGCACAGGCGACGCCCGGGTACCTGCCAGCCAAGGGCTGAGGGTGCGCGGGCGACTGGAGACGCTGGACCTGGCCCCCTGGCAGGAACAGGCTGCCCGGCTGGCTGGCGACGACCCGGGTGGCAGCGCGCGGCAGAACTTGCAAAGCGTCGACCTGAGCATAGGCCAGTTGAAAGCCTTCGGCATGGATCTGAACCAGGCCGTGGTTCGCCTGGCCCGGGCCGGCCCGGCCTGGGATTTGCGCCTCGACAGCAAGGAAGTCATCGGTAACGCACGCGTTCCGGATGCCAAGGGCGTGCCCATGGCCGTGCGCATGCAGACCTTGCGCCTGCCTGCCGCCAGCGCCGCTGAGCAGCAGGCTGAAGACGGCCCCGACCCGCTGGCCTCGTTCGATCCGCGCAAAGTCCCGGCACTGGACCTGAGCATCGACAAGCTCTATCGCGGTGACGATCTTTACGGCAGCGCCTCGATCAAGCTGCGGCCGACCGCACGTGGCGTTAAAGCCAGTGATATCGACCTCGATCTGAAGGGGTTGCGCATCGATGGCGGCGGTGGCTGGGAAGGTGAAACGGGCAAAACCAGCAGTTGGTACAAAGGGCGCCTTGACGGCAAGAATCTGGCGGATGTGCTCAAGGCCTGGGGCTTTGCCCCGACTGTGACCAGCCGCGACTTCCGCCTGGATGTGGATGGCCGCTGGCCGGGCTCGCCCGCCGCGGTGGGCCTGAAACGCTTCTCGGGCAGCATGGATGCGGCGCTGCGCAGCGGCCAGTTCGTCGAGGTCGAAGGCAGCGCACAAGCACTGCGGGTGTTCGGCCTGCTCAACTTCAACTCGATTGGCCGGCGCCTGCGTCTGGACTTTTCCGACCTGTTTGACAAGGGCCTGGCCTATGACCGGGTCAAGGGCTTGCTGGTGGCCAGTAGTGGCGTGTACGTGACCCGCAATCCGATTACCGTGACCGGCCCGTCGAGCAACTTCGAGCTCGACGGCACGCTGGACATGGTCAGCGACCGGGTCGATGCTGACTTGCAGGTGAGCCTGCCGGTGACCAACAACCTGCCGCTGGCAGCGTTGATCGTCGGCGCGCCGGCTGTGGGCGGTGCGCTGTTCCTGGTCGATCGGCTGATCGGTGACCGCGTGTCACGCTTTGCCAGCGTGCACTACCGTGTCGAAGGGCCGTGGAAAGAGCCTAGAATCACATTTGTGAAACCTTTCGAGAAATCCCGCTAGGAGTACCCATGAAGGCAGCGGTAATCCAGATGGTCAGCCAGGACGACGTGCAGGCCAACCTGCAGCGTGCCGGTGCCCTGTTGGAGCAGGCCGCGTTGGGCGGCGCGCGGTTGGCGGTGCTGCCAGAGAACTTTGCCGCCATGGGGCGCAAGGACGCTGCTGCCATCGGCCGTGCCGAGGCTTTGGGGCAAGGGCCCATTCTGCCATGGTTGAAACGCACCGCCCGCGACCTCAAGTTATGGATTGTTGCCGGTACTTTGCCCTTGCCACCGGCCGGCCAGCCCGATGCCAAGGCCCATGCGTGCTCGTTGCTGATCGATGAACACGGCGAGGTGGCGGCACGGTATGACAAGCTGCACCTGTTTGACGTGGACGTAGCCGACAACCGGGGCCGTTACCGCGAGTCGGATGACTACGCACAGGGTGCTCAGGTAGTGGTGGCTGATACGCCGGTCGGGCGGCTGGGGCTGAGCGTGTGTTACGACCTGCGCTTTCCCGAACTGTACAGCGCGCTGCGCGCTGCCGGCGCGGAGCTGATCACCGCACCGGCAGCTTTTACTGCAGTGACCGGCGCAGCACACTGGGAGGTGCTGGTGCGTGCCCGGGCCATCGAAACCCAGTGTTACCTGCTGGCTGCGGCACAGGGCGGCGCCCACCCCGGTCCACGGGAAACCCATGGTCATGCGGCGATCGTCGACCCTTGGGGGCGCATTCTCGCAGAACAGGCGCAAGGTGAAGCGGTACTGCTTGCCGAGCGCGACATTGAAGAACAAGCGTCCATTCGGGCGCGCATGCCGGTGGTATCGCACCGGCGCTTTTTTTCGCAGGGCGCGTTGCGGCCTGCGCATACCTCGGAGTGACTATGAGCCAGATGTTATCCACCGTCAGCGAGCAGCTCCTGGCCCCAGGCGGCTTGACCCTGGACAGCCTGCAGAGCGTGCTGGGTGAGTTGGCTGGCCCCGGCATCGACGCCGCCGACCTGTATTTCCAGGGCCAGATCTCGGAAACCTGGGCGCTGGAAGACGGCATCGTCAAAGAGGGCAGCTTCAACCTCGACCAGGGCGTGGGCGTGCGTGCCCAGTCCGGCGAAAAAACCGGCTTCGCCTACAGCAACGCGATCAACCTTGAAGCGCTGACCTCGGCAGCCCGTGCTGCCCGTTCGATTTCCCGTGCCGGGCAGAACGGCACGGTGCAAGCCTTCCGCAGCCAGGAGGTGGCCGCCCTGTATGCCGCGGACAACCCGCTGGACGTGCTCAGTCGTGCCGAAAAGGTCGAGTTGCTTAAACGTGTCGATGCCGCCACCCGTGCCCTGGACCCGCGCATTCAGCAGGTCAGCGTGAGCATGGCTGGGGTTTGGGAGCGTATTCTGATTGCTGCGGCCGATGGCAGCCTGGCCGCCGACGTACGTCCGCTGGTGCGCTTCAATGTCAGCGTCATCGTCGAGCAGAATGGCCGTCGCGAACGCGGTGGGCAGGGCGGTGGCGGGCGTACCGATTACCGCTTCTTCACCGAAGAGCGGGTGATGGGCTATGCCCGCGAGGCTCTGCGCCAGGCCCTGGTGAACCTGGAAGCGATCCCGGCGCCGGCCGGTACCTTGCCGGTGGTGTTGGGCCCGGGCTGGTCGGGCGTGCTGTTGCACGAGGCTGTTGGCCATGGCCTGGAAGGCGACTTCAACCGCAAGGGCAGTTCGGCATTCAGCGGCCGCATTGGCGAGAAAGTGGCGTCGAGCCTGTGCACCATCGTTGACGATGGCACCCTTGAAGGCCGCCGTGGTTCTCTGAGCGTGGACGACGAAGGCACCCCGACCGAATGCACCACGCTGATCGAGAATGGTGTGCTCAAGGGCTACATGCAGGACAAGCTGAACGCGCGCCTGATGGGCATGGCAGTGACCGGCAACGGCCGCCGTGAATCTTACGCGCACCTGCCGATGCCACGCATGACCAACACCTACATGCGTGCCGGCGAAAGCGACCCGCAGGAGATCATCGCGTCGGTGAAGAAGGGGATCTACTGCGCCAATCTCGGTGGTGGGCAGGTGGATATCACCAGCGGCAAGTTCGTGTTCTCCACCAGTGAGGCCTATCTGATCGAGGACGGCAAGATTACCGCGCCGGTGAAGGGCGCAACCTTGATCGGTAATGGTCCCGAGGCGATGAGCCGGGTTTCGATGGTCGGTAACGACCTGGCACTGGACAGCGGGGTAGGGACGTGCGGCAAGGACGGGCAGTCGGTGCCGGTCGGGGTGGGGCAACCTACCTTGAAGCTGGATGCGATTACCGTAGGCGGTACGGGCGCTTGATGGCTTCGGGAGTCGTTGTGGGAGCGGGCATGCCCGCTCTCACAGGGGCCCAGCCTGTCAGCGTAGCCCGCGTTGCAACTCGTCGAGGTCGCGAATGTACTTGAACACCTTGCGCGCGGCGGCAGGCGGCTTGTTCCGCGCCTTCTCGTGCTGGGCATGGCGCACCAGCGAGCGCAGTTGCTGGCGGTCGGTGTCGGGGTACTCGTTGACGAAGCGCTCGAGGTCTTCGTCGTTACCGTCGATCAACCGGTCACGCCAGCGCTCCAAACTGTGGAAGCGTTCGTTGTACTGGCGAGTCGAGCTGTCCATCTGCTCGAGCAAGGCGTGGATGGCATCGAGGTCTTGCACGCGCATGAGCTTGCCGACGAACGACATGTGGCGTTTACGGGCGCCATGAGCGGTGTGCTTGCTGGCCTCGGCCAGTGCCTTGCGCAGCTCGTCGGTCAATGGCAGGCGCGCCAAGGTATCGGCCTTGAGCGTGGTAAGCCGCTCGCCGAGTTCGACCAGCGCATGCAGTTCGCGCTTGATCTGGGTTTTGCTTTTTTCGCCGTCGAAGGCGTCGTCGTTTGAATCAACCATGGTGGCAGTCCGCTAGAAATCGCCGCCATGATAACCAGTCGGGGGCCGCTTGTCCGGCCCGGTCGTAGAATGACCCCAAGCCGTACGCAGAATTTGAGTGGAGAGAACCATGAGTGCAGTCCAGAGCGTAGGTCCGAGAGACCTGCCAGCATTGCAGGAACAGGTCGAGGCGATCATCGCCGAGGCGCGTCGTCAGGGGGCCAGTGCCTGCGAAGTGGCGGTGTCGCTGGAGCAGGGGCTGTCCACCACCGTACGCCAGCGTGAGGTCGAAACGGTCGAGTTCAACCGCGACCAGGGCTTTGGTATCACCCTCTATGCTGGCCAGCGTAAAGGTTCGGCCAGCACCTCGGCCAGTGGCCCGGAGGCGATCCGCGAGACCGTCGCCGCAGCGCTGGCAATTGCCAGGCACACCTCCGAGGATGAATGCTCGGGCTTGGCCGACGCGGCACTGATGGCGCGTGAAATCCCTGATCTGGACCTGTACCACGACTGGGATATCGAGCCCGAGAAGGCCATTGAAATGGCCTTGGCCTGCGAGGCCGCGGCCTTCGACGCCGACCCGCGCATCCTCAACGCCGATGGCACCACCCTCAATACCCACCAGGGCTGCCGCGTGTATGGCAACAGCCATGGATTCATCGGTGGTTACGCCTCGACCCGGCACAGTCTGAGCTGCGTGATGATTGCCGAAGGCGACGGGCAGATGCAGCGTGACTACTGGTACGACGTGAACCGCCAAGGCAACCTGCTGGCCGACCCGCGCAGCATCGGCGTGCGCGCTGCCCAGCGTGCCGCCAACCGCCTTGGCGCCCGGCCGGTGCCGACTTGCGAGGTACCGGTGCTGTTCTCGGCCGAATTGGCCGGTGGCCTGTTCGGTAGCTTCCTGTCGGCCATTTCCGGCGGCAACCTCTACCGCAAGTCGTCGTTCCTGGAGGGTACCATTGGCCAGCGCCTGTTCCCTTCCTGGCTGACCCTCGACGAGCGCCCGCATATTCCGCGTGCGTTGGGCAGTGCTGCGTTCGACGGTGATGGCCTGGCCACCTATGCCAAACCTTTTGTCGAAAAAGGCGAGCTGGTGTCGTACTTGCTGGGCACCTACTCCGGGCGCAAGCTGGGTTTGCCGAGTACTGCCAATTCCGGTGGCGTGCACAACCTGTTCGTCAGCCACGGTGTCGAAGATCAGGCCGCGCTGATTCGCCGCATGGGGCGCGGGCTGCTGGTGACCGAACTGATGGGGCATGGCTTGAACATGGTGACGGGGGACTATTCCCGCGGTGCGGCGGGGTTCTGGGTCGAGAATGGCGAGATTCAGCATGCCGTGCAGGAAGTCACCATCGCCGGAAACATGAAGGACATGTTCCAGCAGATTGTCGCGATTGGCAGCGATCTTGAAACCCGTAGCAACATTCATACGGGCTCGGTGCTGATCGAGCGGATGACCGTTGCTGGTAGCTGATCTTTAGCCTGCGCCGGCCCTTTCGCGGATCAATCCGCTCCTACACGGTAGTGGACGCACATCGGGGTTGGACACCGGCCGTTGTAGGAGCGGGTTTACCCGCGAAGAGGCCGGCACACACTACACCTTTCTCTGCAAATCCGAAGACCCGGCCCTCGCGCCGGGTTTTTATTTCATCACCTTTTTCTTGAAGTGATTCTGTTTATCACTTAATAATGAATATCATTATCCAGTAACCCGGCGATGATGTTCATGAAATCCGTCCTCCGCGAACTGCCCTACCTGGAAAACTGGCGCTGGCTCAGCCGGCGCATTCGCTGTGCGCTCGACCCCGACGAGCCGCGCCTGATCGAGCATTACCTGGCCGAAGGCCGCTATCTGGTGTGTTGCACCGAAACCTCGCCATGGACGGTGGCGCTGACAGCGTTTCGCCTGCTGCTGGATACCGCCTGCGATCGCATGCTCCCCTGGCATTGGCGTTGCCTGTGCCTGGATCAGGCGTGGCGCCCTCTGCTGGACCTGCGCAACCTCGACCGCCAGGAACAGAACCAACGCTGGCAACCCTACGCCCTGCAGTTGGCCAATTGCCGTCTGCTGCCTTCGATTTCTCCCGATGAACTGATGCAAGGATTTGATGATGAGTGATACCCGTATCGAGCGTGACAGCATGGGTGAGCTGCAGGTGCCGGCCCAGGCCCTCTACGGCGCCCAGACCCAGCGCGCGGTCGACAACTTCCCGATCAGCGGCCAGCGTATGCCGGCCCAGTTCATTCGTGCCTTGTTGCTGGCCAAGGCCGCTGCGGCCAAGGCCAACGTCGAACTGGAGCAACTGTCTGCCGGGCAGGGCCAGGCTATCGTCAAGGCTGTCGAGCAACTGCTGGCCGAGGACTTCATCCAGCACTTCCCGGTGGATGTGTTCCAGACAGGCTCTGGCACCAGTTCGAACATGAACGCCAATGAGGTGATCGCCACCTTGGCTACCCATGTACTGGGTGAGGCGGTCAATGCCAATGACCACGTCAACTGTGGCCAGAGCAGCAATGACATCATTCCGACCACCATCCACGTCAGTGCCGCGCTGGCCCTGCACGAGCAGTTGCTGCCAGCCCTGGCGCACCTGGTACAGGTGATCGAGGTCAAGTCGGCACAAGTACATTCATTCGTGAAGACCGGTCGTACTCACCTGATGGACGCGATGCCCGTGCGCATGAGCCAGGTGCTGGATGGCTGGGCTGCGCAGATCAATGCTGCCAAGGCGCATATCGAAGCGATGCTGCCGCACCTGCAGGCGCTGGCCCAGGGCGGAACTGCCGTGGGTACCGGCATCAATGCCCATCCACAGTTCGCGGTCGGTTTCGCTCGCCAGCTCAGTGGCCTGACCAAGGTCGAGTTCACGCCCGGCCAGAACCTGTTCGCCCTGATCGGCTCGCAGGACACTGCCGTGGCGTTGTCTGGCCAGCTCAAGACCACCGCTGTGGCGTTGATGAAAATCGCCAACGATCTGCGCTGGATGAACTCCGGCCCGCTGGCCGGTCTGGGCGAAATCGAGCTGCAAGCTCTGCAGCCGGGCTCTTCGATCATGCCAGGCAAGGTCAACCCGGTGATCCCGGAGGCCACTGCCATGGTCTGCGCCCAAGTGATTGGCAACGACGCGACCATCGCCGTCGCCGGCCAGTCCGGTAACTTCGAGTTGAACGTGATGCTGCCGGTGATCGCCCGTAACCTGCTGGAAAGCATCGAACTGATGGCCAACGTCAGCCGCTTGCTGGCCGACAAAGCCATCGCCACCTTCAAGGTCAACGAAGACAAACTCAAGGAAGCCCTTGCGCGCAACCCGATCCTGGTCACTGCATTGAATCCGATCATCGGCTACCTCAAAGCCGCCGAAATCGCCAAGACCGCCTACAAGCAAGGTCGCCCAATCATCGATGTTGCGCTGGAGCACACCGACCTGTCCCGCGACCAGCTCGAAGCGCTGCTGGACCCGGAAAAGCTCACCGCCGGCGGTATCTGACACTGCGTCACCGCCCAGGAGACAGCCATGCAGCACTGGAAACGCACCACGGAAACCGCCAACCGCCTATTCGAACAAGGCGAGCTGGTGGACGCCCGGGAACACTACCTGCAAGCCTTGGCGTTGGCCCAGGTGCTGTTCGAGCGCTGGCATGACGTGGACGAAGCGGTGGCTGCATTCGTCATCGCCCACCACAACCTGGCTGACCTGCACCTGCGCCTTGACCAGCCGCATGAAAGCGCCGACTACCTGTGCGCTGCTCACCAGCGACTGCTGCAGGCCTGCCAGGAAGTGCGCCTGCCTCAGGCGCTGCGTGATGCCGCCTTGCGCCACAGTGCGCGCACTTACACCGAGCTGCTGAGTTTCATTGCCGAGTATGGCCAGTACCCGCGTACCGAGCGCTTGCTCAACCGCCACAGCGCCGGGGCCAGCGAGCTCGCTGCCCAGCCGGATGTAACACCCAGAACCCATGCCTACGGAATTCACTGACATGCCCCATACCTTGCCTGCATTGCCATACGCCTACGATGCGCTGGAACCACACATTGATGCCCAGACAATGGAAATCCACCACACCAAGCATCACCAGACTTACGTGAACGGCCTCAATGCCGCCCTCGAAGGTACCGAGTGGGCCGAATGGCCGGTGGAAAAACTGGTCGCTGCCGTCAAGCAACTGCCGGAAAACCTGCGTGGCGCCGTGACCAACCACGGCGGTGGTCACGCCAACCACAGCCTGTTCTGGACTGTCATGTCGCCTCAGGGCGGTGGCGAGCCTGTGGGCCAACTGGCGCAAGCCGTCACTGCACAACTTGGCGGCTTCGAGGCTTTCAAGGAGGCTTTCACCAAAGCCGCGTTGACCCGCTTCGGCAGCGGATGGGCCTGGCTCAGCGTGACGCCGCAAAAAACCTTGATGGTGGAGAGTAGCGGCAACCAGGACAGCCCGCTGATGCACGGCAATACGCCGATCCTCGGCCTGGACGTGTGGGAGCACGCGTACTACCTCAAGTACCAGAACCGTCGTCCGGAATACATCGGTGCCTTCTACAACGTCATTGACTGGGTGGAAGTTGAACGTCGTTACCTTGAAGCCCTGAAGTGAGTCGGACCGGTATGCGCTCTGAGGTGATGTCTGTCAGCAGTGTGCGCCTGTTCCGCCTGGCGCTTGGGACTTTGCTTTTGCTGGCTGGCGCCGCGTTATTGGTGGCGCGGGGCCTCGCCTGGCTAGACCTCGACCCGCGCATGCTGCGCGCCCTGGAGGGCGGTGCTTTGTGCGCACTGGGTACGGCACTGGGCGCAGTACCGGTACTGGTCATTCGCAATATGCCGGTGGCGCTGGCGGATACGCTATTGGGCTTCGGTGCTGGCGTGATGCTGGCGGCCACCGCGTTTTCCCTGATCATGCCGGGCCTGGCGGCGGCTCAGTCTATTGGCTTCAGCCCTTGGGGGGCAGGTGGCCTGGTCAGTTTTGGCCTGATGTTCGGGGCGTTGTGCCTGTTCCTGGTCGACCTCAAGGTATCCTGGGCTTCGCCGGAGGCGTTGGTGGGCACGGCAAACCAGCCGGTGATCGCAGCGCGCATCTGGCTGTTCGTGATTGCCATAATTGCCCACAACATCCCCGAAGGTATGGCCATTGGTGTGTCGGCCGGGGGTGGAATGGCCGACGCCGACAGCCTGGCCATGGGCATTGCCTTGCAGGATGTGCCTGAGGGGCTGGTGATCGCGCTGGTGCTGGCAGGGGCGGGCATGCCGCGCTTCAAGGCCTTCCTGATCGGCGCAGCCTCAGGCCTGGTCGAGCCGCTGGCGGCGTTGATCTGTGCCTGGCTGGTGAATGTTGCCGAACTGCTGCTGCCGCTGGGGCTGGCCTGTGCAGCGGGGGCGATGTTGCTGGTGGTCACCCAGGAAATCATTCCAGAATCGCGCAGCAACGGCCATCATCGTCTGGCCAGCCTGGGGCTGTGTACAGGTTTCTGTCTGATGATGGTGATGGATACCGCGATGTCCTGATGCAAGCGCAGGTGTGTGGGGGGCTATTCGCCTTCGTCAAAGAAGTTGTTGATCAGCTCGACCAGTGCGTCCATGGCGTCGCTGTCCTGCTCGCCTTCGGTATGCAGGTGCACCTGGGTGCCTTTGCCTGCTGCCAGCATCATCACCGCCATGATGCTCTTGCCATCCACCAGCTTGTCCGGGGCGCGACCGACCCGCACCTGGCAGGGGAAGCGGCCGGCCACACCGACGAACTTGGCTGCCGCCCGGGCATGCAGACCCAGCTTGTTGATGATGGTGATTTCGCGGGCGGGCATCGTGGGGCGGATCCTTGGGCTAGAGGTCGCGATGGCGGACCTGGACGTTTTTCAGGGTTTTCTGCAGCTGTCGACCAAGGCGCTCGGTGATGTACACCGAACGGTGATGGCCGCCAGTGCAGCCGATGGCGATGGTTACGTAGGCGCGGTTGCTGGCAGCGAAGCGGGGCAACCACTTGAGCAGGTAGCTGGAGATGTCGTTGTACATGTCTTCGACATCCGGTTGTGCGGCCAGGTAGTCGATCACGGGTTGATCGAGACCCGAGTGCTCACGCAGCTCTGGCTTCCAGTAGGGGTTGGGCAGGCAGCGCACGTCAAAAACCAGGTCGGCGTCGACCGGCATCCCCCGCTTGAAACCGAACGACTCGACCAGAAACGCTGTGCCGGGCTCGGGCTGGTTCAGCAGGCGCAGCTTGATCGAGTCACGTAACTGGTACAGGTTCAGGTTGGTGGTGTCGATCTTCAGGTCGGCCAGGTCGGCAATAGGGCCCAACAATTCGCTTTCCACGCGGATCGCTTCCGCGAGCGAGCGGTTGGCGTTGGTCAGGGGGTGCCGCCTGCGGGTTTCCGAGAAACGTTTGAGAAGGACCTCTTCATCGGCATCCAGGTACAACACGTCACACTGGATGTGCCGGGCGCGGGCTTCTTCAAGCAGTTCGGGGAAGCGCGTCAGGTGGCTGGGCAGGTTGCGCGCATCGATAGACACCGCCACCTTGGGCTGCAGCAAATCGGTGTTGATCAGTGCATTTTCCGCCAACTGCGGCAGCAGCCCGGCGGGTAAATTGTCGATGCAATAGAAACCGCTGTCTTCCAGGACATCGAGGGCGGTGCTCTTGCCGGAGCCGGACCGGCCGCTGACGATGATCAGGCGCATGTTCAGTGCTCGTTCTGTACGTCCAGGACAACCTGGAACAGGGCCTCATTGCTGGTGGCCGCACGCAGCCGATCACGGACTTCCTTGCGATCGAGCATGCTGGCGATCTGACGCAGTAGTTCAAGGTGGGCATCGGTGGCCGCTTCGGGCACCAGTAGCACAAACAGCAGGTCAACCGGCGCGCCATCGATAGCGTCGTAATCGATAGGGGCTTCCAGGTGCAGCAGGGCGCTGACGGGAGCGGAGCATCCTTCAAGCCGGCAGTGCGGGATGGCGATGCCATTGCCGAAACCGGTAGAACCGAGCTTTTCCCGGGCTACCAGTTTTTCGAAGACGTCCTGCATCTCCAGTTCTGGCACTTGGTCGGCGATGACAGTGGCGACCTTTTCCAGGGCGCGCTTCTTGCTGCCGCCCGGCACGTTCACGAGGGAACGGCCGGGGGTCAGGATGGTTTCAAGTCGGATCATGGATGAGGGGGATCAGCGGGCAGCTGCACCTTGCAGCAGGCTTTGCTGTTTTTCCTTGTGTTTTTTCAGTTGGCGGTCGAGCTTGTCGGCCAGGGCGTCGATCGCTGCATACATGTCTTCGTGTTCGGCGTTGGCTACCACTTCGCCGCCGGGAATCTGCAGGGTCGCCTCGACCTTCTGCTGAAGCTTCTCGACTTTCATGATTACCTGCACGTTGGTGATCTTGTCGAAGTGACTCTCCACGCGGGCGAGCTTTTCAAGCACGTAATCGCGCAGTGGCTGGGTGACTTCTACATGCTGTCCACTGATATTGACTTGCATACAGCTTCTCCTTTGTTGCCCGTGCATAAAGAGGCAGGTCTTGCACCTGCCACGAAAACGCTGTGGCACATCTCAGGGGCTACATCAGTCGCTTGCGCTCGCTCGACGGTGCGATGCCGAGTGACTCGCGGTACTTGGCGACGGTGCGACGGGCTACCTGGATGCCTTGTGCCTCCAGTAAACCAGCGATCTTGCTGTCACTCAATGGCTTTTTCTGATTTTCCGCTGCAACCAGTTTCTTGATGATCGCGCGGATCGCCGTGGACGAGCATTCTCCGCCTTCGGAGGTGCTGACATGGCTGGAGAAAAAGTATTTCAGTTCGTAGATGCCACGCGGGGTGTGCATGTATTTCTGCGTGGTAACCCGTGAGATGGTCGATTCGTGCATGCCTACTGCTTCGGCAATATCATGCAGCACCAGCGGCTTCATCGCTTCGTCGCCGTGGTCGAGGAAGCCGCGCTGGTGCTCGACGATCTGCGTGGCGACCTTCATCAGGGTCTCGTTGCGGCTTTGCAGGCTCTTGATGAACCAGCGCGCTTCCTGCAGCTGGTTGCGCATGAAGGTGTTGTCGGCGCTGGTGTCGGCACGGCGAACGAAGCCGGCGTATTGAGGGTTGACGCGCAGGCGTGGGATGGCTTCCTGATTCAGTTCTACCAGCCAACGGTCGCTGTCCTTGCGCACGATGACGTCGGGCACCACGTACTCGGGCTCGCTGGACTCGATCTGCGAACCCGGGCGCGGGTTAAGGCTTTGCACCAGTTCGATGACCTGGCGCAGTTCGTCTTCCTTGATTTTCATCCGCCGCATCAGCTGGCTGTAGTCGCGGCTGCCGAGCAGGTCGATGAAGTCGGTGACGAGGCGCTTGGCTTCGGTCATCCACGGAGTTGTAGCGGGTAGTTGGCGCAGTTGCAGCAACAGGCATTCACCGAGGTTGCGGGCGCCGACGCCAGCCGGCTCGAACTGCTGGATGCGGTGCAGTACTGCTTCGACCTCGTCCAGCTCGATATCCAGCTCCGGGTCGAAACCGGCACAGATTTCCTCGAGTGTGTCCTCCAGGTAGCCCTGACCGTTGATGCTGTCGATCAGGGTCACGGCAATCAAGCGGTCGGTATCGGACATCGGCGCCAGGTTCAACTGCCACAGCAGGTGGCTTTGCAGGCTCTCGCCGGCCGATGTACGGGTGGTGAAGTCCCACTCGTCGTCATCGTTGCTCGGCAGGCTGCTGGCGCTGGTCTGGTAGATATCTTCCCAGGCGGTATCGACCGGGAGCTCGTTGGGGATGCGCTCGCTCCACTCACCGTCTTCCAGATTGTCGGCGCTGACGGCGCTTTCCTGGAAGCTGTTGTCCTGAACTTCGGCGGCCGGTTTGTTCTCGGCGTTGTCGGCCATCGGGTCGCTGTTGTCGAAGTCTTCGCCGTCTTCCTGACGTTCGAGCATCGGGTTGGACTCCAGCGCTTCCTGGATTTCCTGTTGGAGGTCCAGGGTAGAGAGCTGGAGCAGGCGGATGGCCTGTTGCAACTGAGGTGTCATCGTCAGTTGCTGGCCCATTTTTAGGACGAGCGATGGTTTCATGGCAGGGGCTTAATACCTTGTTCGCCGGCGCGCATGCGCCATCCACTACACGAGGGCGCCGGAGCGCCAGATCAAGCAAGTTTTATGCCTTAAATTGTAGCGTTTGCCTAGAGTACCGTAACAACTTTACCCGCAGTCTCACGGCTTGCTTGCCAGTACTTCAGGCGCTTTTCGGGTCAGAGGCGGAACTCGTGGCCCAGGTAAACTTCTTTGACCAGGTCGTTTGCCAGGATGGTTTCAGCGTCGCCTTCGGCGATCAGTCGGCCATCGTTGACGATGTAAGCGGTCTCGCAGATATCCAGGGTTTCACGCACGTTGTGGTCGGTAATCAGTACACCGATACCTTTGGCCTTGAGGTGGTGGATGATCTGCTTGATGTCGCCGACCGAAATCGGGTCGACACCGGCGAACGGTTCGTCCAGCAGGATGAATTTGGGTGCGGTCGCCAGGGCGCGGGCAATCTCGACACGGCGGCGTTCGCCACCGGACAGGCTCATGCCGAGGTTGTCGCGGATGTGGCTGATGTGGAACTCCTGCAGCAGGCTTTCCAGCTCTTTGCGGCGGCCGTCCCGGTCGAGGTCCTTGCGGGTCTCGAGGATGGCCATGATGTTGTCGGCTACCGACAGCTTGCGGAAGATCGAGGCTTCCTGGGGCAGGTAGCCGATGCCGGCGCGCGCGCGGCCGTGCATGGGCTGGTAGCTCACATCGAGGCTGTCGATCAGTACGCGGCCCTGTTCGGCCTGGACCAGACCGACAATCATGTAGAAGCAAGTGGTCTTGCCGGCGCCGTTGGGGCCGAGCAGGCCGACGATCTGACCGCTTTCGATCGACAGGCTGACATCACGTACTACCTGTCGCCCCTTGTAGCTCTTTGCCAGGTGCTGGGCTTTGAGGGTTGCCATTTACTCGGCCTTCTTCTTGGGCTGGATCACCATGTCGATACGCTGACGGGGTGTTGTCACGTTGCTACCGCGACCGGCGGTGGCCACCTGGGTCTGGGTGTTGTAGACGATCTTCTCGCCTTCGGTGGTGTTGCCTTCGTTCTCGACCTTGGCGCGGTCGGTGAGAATTACCAGGTCCTTCTGCGCCTGGTACTGGATGGTCACGCCCCAGCCTTTCATCTTGTCTGGCTTGGCTGCGCTCTGCTGCTGCTCGAAGTAGGCCAGGTTGCCCACCGAGGTCACTACGTCGATATCGCCGGAGGCGGAGCGGGTAATGGTCACGGTGTTGCCTTTGATCATCATCGAACCCTGGGTGATGATCACGTCGCCGGTGTAAGTGGCCACGCCTTGCTTGTCATCCAGGTGGGCGTTGTCGGCCTGGATGCGAATAGGCTGGTCACGGTCATTCGGCAGGGCGAGGGCGCTCGCGCTTCCCAGTGCTGCGCTCAGGCTGAGCAAAAGGGGGAGGGTTTTAACGAGCCTCATACTGTCCTCTTACGTTAGAGAGCAAGTCCATCTTGCCTTCTTTCAAATACGCTTTCATGCCTTTGCCCGTAGTTGTGCCTCCGGCGCCGTCGATTCTAACGGCTTGCTCGGTCTGCGCATATTGCTTCTGCGGGAACACGGTCATGCGTGAGCTGGTAATGATGGTTTCACGCTGCTTTTCATCGGTGCGGGCAATCCGTACCTTGTCAATCAGTTCGACCTCGGTACCGTCCGGATTGACCTCGGCGCGTGTGCTCTGCACATGCCACGGGTACGCAGTGCCGCGGTACAGGTGCAGGTCCGGAGTGGTCACCTGGGTGATTTCGCTGGTCTTGAGGTGTTCGATCCTGTCGGCGGTCATTTCGTATTGCAGTTTGCCGTCGGGCAGGAACTGCACGCTGTGGGCGTTGATCGCGTAGTAATCGATGGCGCTTTCGTCGACCTGGGCCACAGGCTTGTCGAGGAAGCTTTCCGGGCTGACATTCCAGTAGCCGATGGCTACCAATAGGGCGGCTATCGCCCCGAGCAGCGCAATGTTTCGGGCTTTCTTGCTGAGCATGGGCAGCCTTACAGGTAGTTGGCGTTGGCAGCGTCCAGGGTGCCCTGGGCGTGCATGATCAGTTCGCAGAATTCACGGGCCGCGCCTTCGCCGCCGCGTGCCTGGGTCACGCCGTGGGCATGCTGGCGTACGAATGGTGCGGCGTTGGCTACGGCCATGCCCAGAGCCACCCGGCGAATCACCGGCAGGTCGGGCAGGTCGTCGCCCAGGTAAGCCACTTGATCATAGCTTAGGCCCAGTTCGGCGAGCAGGCCGTCAAGTACCACCAATTTGTCCTCCCGGCCTTGGAAGAGGTGCGGGATACCGAGGTTCCTGGCCCGGCGTTCGACCACTGGTGTCTTGCGCCCGCTGATGATCGCGGTGGTCACGCCCGAGGCCATGAGCATCTTGATGCCCTGGCCGTCGAGGGTATTGAACGTCTTGAATTCGCTGCCATCCTCGAGGAAATACAGGCGCCCGTCGGTGAGCACGCCGTCCACGTCGAACACTGCCAGCTTGATGTCTTTGCCGCGTTGCATGAGGTCCTGGTTCATTCCATCGCTCCTTTACATTACGCCGGCGCGCAGCAGGTCATGCATGTTCAGGGCACCGGTAGGGCGGTCTTCACGGTCCACCACCACCAGAGCGTTGATCTTGTGGTCTTCCATTATCTTCAGGGCTTCGGCGGCGAGCATGTCGGCACGCGCAGTCTTGCCATGAACGGTCATGACCTGGTCGATCAGAGTGGTGTGCACATCGATGTTGCGGTCCAGGCTGCGGCGCAGGTCACCGTCGGTGAAGATCCCGGCCAGCTTGCCGTCGGCTTCGACGATCACGGTCATGCCCAAACCTTTATGGGACATTTCCAGCAGCGCGTCCTTGAGCAGGGTGCCGCGTGGTACTTGAGGCAGATCGTCGCCGGCGTGCATCACGTTCTCGACCTTCAGCAGCAGGCGGCGGCCCAGCGCTCCCCCGGGGTGTGAGAAGGCAAAGTCCTCGGCAGTGAAGCCGCGGGCTTCAAGCAGGGCGATGGCCAGGCAGTCGCCCAGCACCAGCGATGCGGTTGTCGAGGAAGTGGGGGCCAGGTTCAGCGGGCAGGCCTCTTGCTCGACGCGGGCGTCAAGATTGACTTCGGCGGCCTGGGCCAGCGGCGAGTCGGGGTTGCCAGTCAGGCTGATCAGCTTGATACCCAGGCGCTTGATCAGTGGCAGCAGGGTGACGATTTCGGCAGTGCTGCCGGAATTCGACAAGGCAAGGATGACATCGTCGCGAGTGATCATGCCCATGTCGCCATGGCTGGCTTCGGCCGGGTGTACGAAAAACGCCGGGGTGCCGGTGCTGGCCAGGGTTGCGGCGATCTTGTTGCCGATGTGCCCGGACTTGCCCATGCCGACCACGACGACCCGGCCCTTGCTGGACAGAATCAGTTCGCAGGCTTTGACGAAATTGTCGTCGATGCGCGCCAAAAGGGCCTCCACGGCCTTGAGTTCCAGGCGCAGAGTGCGTTGGGCGGATTGGATCAGCTCGCTGGATTGGCTCATGTCGAAAAAGCAATGCCTGATGAAAAGGCGACGATTATACGCGTAATGATGAAAACCCTCACCTCCTCGATTACTGCAGCAAATACCACCAAAGTCTGTCGCGGGGCTGAACGGCTGGTTGCCCGGCCTTGGGGCGGCGCTGTCAGCGGTGCTATAGTTCGCCGCTATTCGGCCTGTCAGGGGTGCTTGTGCCTTCCAGATGGAGGCCGGCGTCCATTAGGACGAGGCTGCATAAGCAAGGAGTCTAGATGAGTGTGGATAGCGCCTACGCGGTCGAGTTGAAGGGTGTGACCTTCAAACGCGGTTCGCGCAGCATTTTCAGCAACGTCGACATCAGCATCCCGCGCGGCAAGGTCACCGGCATCATGGGGCCATCGGGTTGCGGCAAGACCACGTTGCTCCGCCTGATGGGCGCGCAGTTGCGCCCCGCGAGCGGTGAGGTATGGGTTGCCGGGCAGAACCTGCCGACGCTGTCGCGCAGCGACCTGTTCGACGCCCGCAAGCAGATGGGCGTGCTGTTTCAGAGCGGCGCGTTGTTCACCGACCTCGATGTGTTCGAGAACGTTGCGTTCCCGCTGCGCGTGCATACTCAGCTGTCGGACGAGATGATCCGTGACATCGTGTTGATGAAGCTGCAGGCCGTGGGCCTGCGCGGTGCCATCGACCTGATGCCCGACGAGCTGTCCGGTGGCATGAAGCGCCGTGTGGCACTGGCCCGGGCGATTGCCCTGGACCCGCAGATCCTCATGTACGACGAACCGTTCGTCGGCCAGGACCCGATCGCCATGGGGGTACTGGTGCGCCTGATTCGCTTGCTCAACGATGCTTTGGGCATCACCAGTATCGTGGTTTCCCATGACCTGGCAGAAACCGCCAGCATCGCCGATTACATCTACGTGGTAGGTGACGGTCAGGTGCTGGGCCAGGGGACGCCTGATGAGCTGATGGGCTCGGACAATCCACGGATCCGCCAATTCATGAAAGGCGATCCGGACGGCCCGGTTCCCTTCCACTTTCCCGCGCCTGACTACCGCGCCGACCTGCTGGGGGCGCGTTGATGCGCAGAAAATCCTTACTCGAACGTGTCCGCCTGCTGGGCCGCTCGGCAATCGACGTGCTGGCCGTGCTCGGGCGTTCGTGCCTGTTCCTGTTCCATGCGCTGGTCGGTCGCGGTGGCATTGGCGGCGGTTTCCAGCTGCTGACCAAGCAGTTGTACTCGGTCGGTGTGCTGTCGCTGGCGATCGTCGTCGTGTCCGGGGTGTTCATCGGCATGGTGCTGGCGCTGCAGGGCTACAGCATCCTGACCAAGTACGGCTCGGAGCAGGCGGTAGGGCAGATGGTCGCCCTGACCCTGCTGCGTGAACTTGGCCCGGTGGTAACGGCATTGCTGTTTGCCGGCCGTGCCGGTTCCGCGCTGACCGCTGAAATCGGCAACATGAAGTCTACCGAGCAGCTGTCGAGCCTGGAAATGATCGGTGTCGACCCGCTCAAGTACATCGTTGCACCACGCTTGTGGGCCGGTTTCATCTCGCTGCCGTTGCTGGCGCTGATCTTCAGCGTGGTCGGTATCTGGGGTGGTTCGTGGGTGGCGGTGGACTGGCTGGGCGTCTACGAGGGCTCGTTCTGGGCCAACATGCAGAACAGCGTTTCTTTCACTGACGACGTGCTCAACGGGCTGGTCAAGAGCCTGGTGTTTGCTTTCGTCTCGACCTGGATCGCCGTATTCCAGGGGTACGACTGTGAGCCCACCTCAGAAGGGATCAGCCGTGCAACCACCAAGACCGTGGTCTATGCCTCGTTGGCAGTGCTGGGTCTGGACTTTATTCTGACCGCCTTGATGTTTGGAGATTTCTGATGCAAAACCGCACCCTGGAAATCGGTGTCGGCCTGTTCCTCCTGGCCGGGATCCTGGCGCTGCTGCTGCTGGCCCTGCGTGTCAGCGGGCTGTCGGCCAGCCCGAGCAGTGATACCTATAAAGTTTATGCTTACTTCGACAATATCGCCGGTTTGACGGTCAGAGCTAAAGTGACCATGGCCGGTGTGACCATCGGCAAGGTCACCGCCATCGATCTGGACCGTGATTCCTACACCGGTCGGGTGACGTTGCAGCTGGACAAGTCGGTCGATAACCTGCCGACCGACTCCACTGCCTCGATCCTGACCGCCGGTTTGCTTGGTGAGAAGTACATCGGCATCAGCGTTGGCGGTGAAGACGAAGTCCTCAAGGATGGTTCAACCATCCATGACACTCAGTCGGCACTGGTGCTGGAGGATCTGATTGGCAAGTTCCTGCTCAACTCTGTTGGCAAGGAACCGAAAGAAGCGCAACCGGCTAATTAAGGAGTATCCATGATTTCGATCCTGCGACGTGGCCTGCTAGTGCTACTGGCGGCCTTCCCCCTGCTGGCTCTGGCTGCGCAGACACCGCACGATGTGGTTCAGGGCACCACCAATGAACTGCTCGGCGACCTCAAGGCCAACAAGGAGCAGTACAAGTCCAACCCCAACGCCTTCTATGACTCACTCAACCGCATTCTCGGCCCGGTGGTGGATGCTGACGGTATCTCGCGCAGCATCATGACCGTGAAGTACTCGCGCAAGGCGACCCCGGAGCAGATGCAGCGCTTTCAGGAGAACTTCAAGCGCAGCCTGATGCAGTTCTATGGCAATGCCTTGCTCGAATACAACAACCAGGGCATCACTGTCGACCCGGCTAAAGCCGATGACGGCAAGCGCGCCAGCGTCGGCATGAAGGTTACCGGCAACAACGGTGCCGTTTACCCCGTGCAGTACACCCTGCAGAACATCGGCGGCGAGTGGAAGGTGCGTAACGTGATCGTCAACGGCATCAACATTGGCAAGCTGTTCCGTGACCAGTTCGCCGATGCCATGCAGCGCAACGGCAACGACCTGGACAAGACCATCGATGGCTGGGCAGGCGAAGTGGCCAAGGCCAAGCAGACGGCCGACAGCTCGCCAGAGAAGAGCGTCAAATGAGTGAGGCTGCTGTAAGCATGGCAGAGCCGGGCGTGCTACGTCTGACTGGCGTGCTGGATTACCGCAGCGGCCCGGCCTTGCGCAAGCAAGGCAAGGTGCTGATCGATGGCTCGCGCGAGCCGCGACTGGTGCTTGATTGCTCGGCTGTCGAGAAGTCTTCGAGTGTCGGCCTGTCGCTACTGCTTGGGTACATTCGTGATGCTCAGGCCACCGGCAAGGCGTGCGAGGTGCGTGGCATGCCCGACGACATGCGGGAAATTGCCGAGGTCTATGATCTCGATGAAGTGCTGGCAAGCTAATGGCCAGGCACGAATGATGGCCCCTCGGTCAGCGAAGCCTTCGTTGGGCTTCGCAGGCGAGGGGCTTTTTTGTATGATGGCCGACCCGTGCGCATCGGGCGCCGATTGAGGTTGAGCATGCAGGCCGTAGAAGTTAAAAGCTTCCTTGAAGAGAAATTGCCGGGTTCCCGGGTCGAAGTTGAAGGCGAAGGCTGCAACTTCCAGTTGAACGTGATCAGCGACGAGTTGGCTGGCCTGAGTCCGGTCAAACGCCAGCAGGCGATCTATGCTCACCTGAATCCGTGGATCGCCAATGGCAGCATCCATGCGGTAACCATGAAATTTTTCAGCAGCGCAGCCTGGGCTGAGCGCACCTGAGCCAACTTGGCGGCGAGACTCCAATGGACAAACTGATTATTACTGGCGGCGCTCGCCTTGACGGCGAGATCCGCATTTCGGGTGCGAAGAACGCAGCCCTGCCGATTCTGGCAGCGACTCTGCTGGCCGATGGCCCGGTCACCGTGGGCAACCTGCCGCACCTGCACGACATCACCACCATGATCGAGCTGTTCGGACGCATGGGCATCGAGCCTGTGATCGACGAAAAGCTGTCGGTGGAGATCGATCCACGCACCATCAAGACCCTGGTCGCGCCGTACGAGCTGGTCAAGACCATGCGCGCCTCGATCCTGGTGCTGGGCCCGATGGTTGCCCGTTTCGGCGAGGCCGAAGTGGCCCTGCCTGGCGGTTGCGCCATCGGCTCGCGCCCGGTCGATCTGCATATTCGTGGTCTTGAGGCCATGGGGGCGAAGATCGAAGTGGAAGGCGGCTACATCAAGGCCAAGGCGCCTGAAGGTGGCCTGCGCGGTGCGCACTTCTTCTTCGACACCGTCAGCGTGACCGGTACCGAGAACATCATGATGGCCGCTGCCTTGGCCAAGGGCCGCAGCGTGTTGCAGAACGCCGCGCGTGAGCCTGAAGTGGTCGACCTGGCCAACTTCATCAACGCCATGGGCGGGAACATTCAAGGTGCAGGTACCGACACCATCACCATCGATGGTGTCGAACGACTGGATTCGGCCAACTACCGCGTGATGCCGGACCGCATCGAGACCGGTACCTACCTGGTCGCCGCTGCCGTGACCGGTGGCCGTGTCAAGGTCAAGGACACCGACCCTACCATCCTTGAAGCCGTGCTGGAAAAACTCAAGGAAGCGGGTGCCGACATCACCACCGGCGAAGACTGGATCGAACTGGACATGCATGGCAAGCGGCCGAAAGCCGTCAACCTGCGTACCGCCCCGTACCCGGCGTTCCCGACCGACATGCAGGCGCAGTTCATCTCGCTGAATGCCATTGCCGAAGGCACTGGCGCGGTGATCGAGACCATCTTCGAAAACCGCTTCATGCACGTTTACGAAATGCACCGCATGGGCGCGCAGATCCAGGTCGAAGGCAACACTGCCATCGTCACTGGCGTCAAGGCGCTGAAGGGTGCCCCGGTCATGGCCACCGACCTGCGTGCTTCCGCCAGCCTGGTGCTGTCGGCGCTGGTTGCCGAAGGCGATACCCTGATCGATCGCATCTACCACATCGACCGTGGTTACGAGTGCATCGAGGAAAAACTGCAGATGCTCGGCGCGAAAATCCGCCGCGTACCGGGCTAATGCCCCGCGGGTGCAAGGACGCACCTTTTGAATTGAATGCGGCCAGGTCGATGACCTGGCCGGCAGCAGCCGCTTAAGGACCGACGTTCCAATGTTGACCATCGCGCTTTCCAAAGGCCGTATTCTCGACGATACCTTGCCGTTGCTGGCCGAGGCTGGCATCGTGCCGACCGAAAACCCGGACAAGAGCCGCAAGCTGATCATCCCTACCACGCAGGACGACGTGCGTCTGCTGATCGTGCGTGCCACCGACGTGCCGACCTATGTCGAGCATGGTGCCGCCGACCTGGGTGTGGCCGGCAAGGACGTGCTGATGGAGTACGGCGGCCAGGGCCTGTATGAGCCCCTGGACCTGCAGATTGCCCAATGCAAGCTGATGACCGCGGGCGTAGTCGGCGCAGCCGAGCCCAAGGGGCGCCTGCGCGTGGCCACCAAGTTTGTCAACGTAGCCAAGCGTTACTACGCCGAACAAGGTCGCCAGGTCGACATTATCAAGCTGTATGGCTCGATGGAGCTTGCACCGCTGATCAACCTTGCCGACAAGATCATCGACGTGGTCGACACCGGCAACACCCTGCGTGCCAACGGCCTGGAGCCCCAGGAGCTGATCGCCACGATCAGCTCGCGCCTGGTGGTCAACAAAGCCTCCATGAAAATGCAGCACGCCCGTATCCAGAGTCTGATCGAGACGCTGCGCGAAGCGGTCGAATCGCGACACCGCGGCTAACGCTCTACTTGCTGCGCGCGGCCTTCGCTGTCGCGCCCGTCTATCCGCGTCATAGCCATTTTTCTCGGGTGCCCGCGCGGATGGACTGGTAGCTTGGGATTGTGCGAAAAGTCGCCGAGCGGCGATCATGCAAGAACGAAAACAGGCGAGGAACGGCCGGGGTCGCGCCCGACTTTGCTGGTTGCAAATGAGCATTCCGAGCCTGTTTTTAACGTAGCATGGTCGTCGCGCAGGCACTTTTCGCCCAACCCCCTAGGGCGCCTGAGCATTCGCTATTATTACGAGGCCCTCGCCATGACCGTGTCCACTGCAATTGCCCGTCTCAACGCTGCTGATCCGGATTTCGCCCGACATCTGGATCATCTGCTGAGCTGGGAAAGTGTGTCCGATGACGCGGTCAATCAGCGCGTGCTCGACATCATCAAGGCCGTGCGCGAACGCGGCGATGCGGCACTGGTGGAATTCACCCAGCGTTTCGATGGCGTTGATGCCAAGTCGATTGACGACCTGATCCTTGATCGCGCGCGCCTGGAACTGGCGCTGACCCGTATCACCCCCGTCCAGCGTGAAGCCCTGGAAAAGGCCGCCAACCGTGTGCGCATCTATCACGAGCGGCAGAAGCAGGATTCCTGGCAGTACACCGAGGCCGACGGCACCGTGCTCGGCCAGAAGGTCACCCCGCTGGACCGTGCTGGCCTGTATGTGCCGGGCGGCAAGGCGTCGTACCCGTCGTCGGTGCTGATGAACGCCATCCCGGCCAAGGTTGCCGGCGTGGCTGAAGTGGTGATGGTGGTACCGACCCCGCGGGGTGAGGTCAACGAGCTGGTGCTGGCGGCTGCCTGCATCGCCGGTGTCGACCGGGTGTTCACCGTCGGCGGTGCCCAGGCCGTGGCTGCGCTGGCCTACGGCACTGAAAGCGTGCCGCAGGTGGACAAGATCGTCGGCCCGGGCAACATCTACGTTGCCACCGCCAAGCGCCACGTGTTCGGCCAGGTAGGCATCGACATGATCGCCGGCCCCTCGGAAATTCTCGTGGTGTGCGACGGCCAGACCGACCCGGACTGGATCGCAATGGACCTGTTCTCCCAGGCCGAGCACGACGAAGACGCCCAGGCCATCCTGGTCAGCCCGGATGCCGCCTTCCTCGATCGCGTGGCCGCCAGCATCGACAAGCTGATGCCGACCATGGAGCGTGCCGATATCATCGAGAAGTCGATCAATGGCCGTGGTGCGCTGATCCAGGTGCGAGACATGCAGCAGGCCATGGAAGTGGCCAACCGCATCGCACCGGAGCACCTGGAGCTGTCGGTGGCCGACCCGCAAGCCTGGCTGCCACACATTCGCCACGCTGGCGCGATCTTCATGGGCCGCCACACCAGCGAAGCGCTGGGCGATTACTGCGCTGGCCCTAACCACGTGCTGCCCACTTCAGGTACCGCGCGTTTTTCGTCGCCGCTGGGGGTGTATGACTTCCAGAAGCGTTCGTCGATCATCTTCTGCTCCGAGCAGGGCGCGTCCGAGCTGGGTCACACTGCCTCGGTCCTGGCCCGTGGCGAGTCGCTTACTGCCCACGCCCGTAGTGCCGAATACCGTATCCTGACCCAAGACAAGGGGAACTGAGCATGAGTCGATTCTGGAGCCCCTTCGTCAAGGGCCTGGTGCCTTACGTGCCGGGCGAGCAACCCAAGCTGGCGCGCCTGGTCAAGCTGAACACCAACGAAAACCCCTATGGCCCGTCACCCAAGGCGCTGGAGGCCATGCGCGGCGAGCTTAACGATAACCTGCGCCTGTATCCGGACCCGAACGGTGACCGTCTCAAGCAAGCGGTGGCCGAGTACTACGGCGTGACGCCGGCGCAAGTGTTTGTCGGCAACGGCTCGGACGAGGTGCTGGCGCACATCTTCCATGGCCTGTTCCAGCACGATGCGCCCCTGCTGTTCCCGGACATCAGCTACAGCTTCTACCCGGTCTACTGCGGGCTGTACGGCATTGCCTTCGAACAGGTGGCGCTGGATGAGCAGTTCCAGATCCGCATCGAGGACTACAAAAAGCCCAACGCTGGCATCATCTTCCCCAACCCCAACGCGCCGACCGGTTGCCTGATGCCGTTGCAGGTGGTGGAGCAGTTGCTGCAGGCCAACCGTGATTCGGTGGTGGTTGTGGATGAGGCCTACATCGATTTCGGTGGTGAAACGGCGATCAGCCTGGTGGACCGCTACGATAACCTGCTGGTTACCCAGACGCTGTCGAAGTCGCGCTCGCTGGCGGGTCTGCGAGTTGGCCTGGCGGTAGGGCACCCGGACCTGATCGAAGCGCTGGAGCGGATCAAGAACAGCTTCAACTCCTATCCGCTGGACCGTGCAGCTATCGTCGGCGCGGCGGTGGCGTTCGAAGACCGTGAGTATTTCGAGGAAACCTGCCGCAAGGTGATAGACAGCCGCGAGGAACTGGTCGGGCAGTTGCAGGCCAAGGGCTTTGAGGTGCTGCCGTCGGCTGCCAACTTCATCTTCGCCCGCCACCCCCAGCAGGATGCTGGCGAGCTGGCGGCACGCTTGCGCGAGCAGGGCGTGATCGTGCGGCACTTCAAGCAGCCGCGTATTGCCCAGTTCCTGCGGATCACCATCGGTACGCCGGAAATGAACCAGGCACTGCTGGATGCGTTGAACTGACGTGTAGGAGCGGGTTTACCCGCGAATACGGTAGCGGCGGCAGCGGCGAACGGTCGGTTGAAATTGGCCAGCAGGCCCGGCCCATTCGCGGGTGAACCCGCTCCTACAACAGCCTGTGCGCGTCCATCGTAGGAGCGGGTTTACCCGCGAATACGGTAGCGGCGGCAGCGGCGAACGGCCGGAGGAAATTGGCCAGCAGGCCCGGCCCATTCGCGGGTGAACCCGCTCCTACAACAGCCTGTGCGCGTCCAATGTAGGAGCGGGTTCACCCGCGAATACGGTGACGGCTGCGACGGTGAATGACCGGGGATATTGGCCAGCAGGTCCGGCCCTTTCGCGGGTGAACCCGCTCCTACGGGGATCGCGCAAGCCCTTGAGAAGCGACAGAACAGTTGCTTCGCAAGGGCTTAATAGCGGCGGTCTTCGATCAAAAACGGCTTGGCTGCCGGCCTGTTGCGCACCGCCGACGGTGTACCATCAAGCACCAGTACATAATCGTTCTGCTTGTCCATCCCTTCCGGATCGGTCCATTGCTCGTCTCTGGCCGCAACCTGGGCAACCACATGGCCGTTCTTGATAATGGTCAGATAGCCATTGGCGCTGCTATTCCAGCGTAGCCGTCCTTTGTTTTCGTCGGCCCGCGCCTTGCGTACGCCGGTATCACCCAGTAAAGGCGTGCCGTCCAATAGCCATTCCGGCTGCAGCTTGAGGCCCATGTGGCGCAGCACCGTAGGCGCTACCGAGGTCTGCGCGGGTAGCCCGTACAGGTTGCCGGGTCCAGGCATCTCCACGGGAATGCTCAGCTCGGTCAGCTCCTCATTCAACGGCTTGTTGCTGGCGATGAAAATACGCTTTTCCTGCTCCGAAGCACCACCATGGCCTTTCCCCCAATAATCGCGGCCATGGTTGGTACTGACGATTACCAGCCAGTCTTCCTGCGGGAACATGCGACGCCGCTGGTCTACCTTGTCCAACAGCCGTCCGATCTCGCTGTCGGCCTTGCGCAACGCCTGCGCATAGCGCTCACCATAACCCCTGTGATGGCCGATCTGGTCAGGTTCGTCCAGTTGAATGAACGTGAAATCAGCAGGTGTGTCGTCGAGGATCTGCAACGTACGCTCAATCACCTGTTCATCTGGCAAACCACTTTCGCGTACATCGGCGTCATGGGCGTCCTCCAGCAGAAATGCCGTGTTGATGGGCGACCCGTTGACGATGCTGGAGAGGTAGGCATTGGGGTAGGCCAGGCGTAGCCGCTTGAACAGGCTCGGAAACGCCGGGTTTACCCGTTGCGAGTCGTCGTCCGATTTAACGCCATGCTTGTTGCTCCATACCCCGGTCAGCAAAGTGATCCAGCCTGGACCGCTCAAGGTGGGTTGCTCGCTGGATTTACCATTGACCCCCCCGGCGTAAGCCTTGCCGTAGTGCAGACGCTGTTTCAGGTTGGTCGCATCGCCCAGTTGCAGGTATTGCTGCAACTGTACGCCGTCAAGGCCGATGAGCAGGGTTTTAGGGCGGCTCGGGTGCCGGGCCGTGTCACAGCCTGGCTGCAGGGTCAGGAACAGCAGTAACAGCAAACTCGCCAGTCGCATGTTGGCGCATCCTTGAAAGCACGCAACGAGCGTTGCAACAAAGTGGCATGCCCACAACTGGCAGAAATACCAGGTGGTTTACGTTTTTGCCTGCAATCCAGTAAGCTGCACCAATTCGTCGGATGATTGGTTGAGTGGCATGAATACAGAGCTGACCAAGCGCTCCCTGGTGGAGTTGGCCGTAGAGCGCATGCGCGAATGCATCGTGCTGGGCGATTGGCAGGTCGGTCAGCGCCTGCCTACCGAGCCAGAGCTTGCCTTGCAACTGGGCATCAGCCGCAACACCGTGCGTGAGGCCATGCGCGTGCTGGCGTTCAGTGGCCTGGTGGAAATTCGCCAGGGCGACGGCAGCTACCTGCGCACTGCCCAGGACCCGCTGCAGGCGGTGCATGCGATGTCCCGGTGTACGCCCGATCAGGCCCGTGAAACCCGCCATATCCTCGAGGCGGAGGCCGTCGGTCTGGCAGCTTTGCGCCGTACCGATGCCGACCTGCAAGCGCTACGGGATGCTCTGGAAGGCAGTGCCGGGCATTTTCACGGCGATGTCGATGCCTATGTGGCCTGCGACCTGGTGTTCCACCAGCGGCTGGTCGATGCCGCCCACAACCCGGCATTAAGCGAGTTGTACCGTTACTTTTCCGGGGTCGTGGCTGCCGCTCTGCAACACAATATGGCGACCGTTCCGCGCTGCCAGGCTACGTTCGACTTGCATGGGCAGATCCTCGACGCCATCGAGCAGCATGACGCTGAACGGGCCAAGCGCCTGAGCCGTACCCTCATTGAATCCTGACACCGAGAAGGCCATGGCTGAATCCATCACCCGTAATACCCCGTCGGACGAGCGGGATCTCGATGAGCTGCTGATCGACGCTGAAGCTGACGACGAGCAGGTCCAGCAGCAGGCTGTGGTGCTGCGGCGGCCCTGGCTGTTGCTGTTGGGCCTGGTGCTGGTGGCCCTGAACCTGCGCCCGGCATTGTCAAGCATGGCGCCGGTGCTGGGCCAAGTATCTGAAGGCCTGGGGCTGAATGCTTCGCAGGCTGGATTGCTGACCACCTTGCCGGTGCTCTGCCTGGGCCTGTTTGCTCCCTTGGCGCCGGTGCTGGCGCGGCGCTTTGGCAGCGAGCGGGTGATTCTTGGCATCCTCGTCACCCTGGCACTTGGCCTCGTGGTACGAAGCACCTTTGGGGCTATTGGGGTGTTCCTCGGCAGCCTGATGGCGGGGGCCAGCATCGGCATTATCGGCGTGTTGTTGCCGGGTATCGTCAAGCGCGACTTTCCGCAGCACGCTGGCACGCTGACCGGCGTCTATACCATGGCATTATGCCTGGGCGCTGCCATGGCCGCGGGTGCCACCGTACCTTTGGCCCAGCATTTCGACGGCAGCTGGGCACTAGGGTTGGGCTTCTGGGTGCTGCCGGCCTTGCTGGCCATGCTGGTGTGGCTGCCACAGGCCCGCCAGGGGCATGGTCTGCACAAGGTGGCCTATCGCGTGCGAGGCCTGTGGCGTGATCCATTGGCCTGGCAGGTGACCCTGTACATGGGCCTGCAGTCATCACTGGCTTACATCGTGTTCGGTTGGTTGCCATCGATCCTGATCGGCCGCGGCCTCAGCCCGACCGAGGCAGGGCTGGTGCTGTCAGGGTCGGTAATCGTGCAGTTGATCAGCTCGCTCAGCGCCCCCTGGCTGGCCACCCGCGGCAAGGACCAGCGGCTGGCGATCGTGGTGGTCATGGCCGGTACGCTGGCGGGGCTGTTCGGTTGCCTGTATGCGCCACTTTCCGGACTGTGGGGGTGGGCCATTGTGCTGGGCCTGGGGCAGGGCGGTACCTTTGCCCTGGCGCTGACCTTGATCGTGCTGCGCTCGAAGGATGCCCACGTGGCGGCGAACTTGTCGAGCATGGCCCAAGGGGTGGGTTATACCCTGGCTTCGATGGGGCCATTTGCGGTGGGCCTGGTGCATGACCTGACTGGCGGCTGGGCGGCCCTGGGCTGGATTTTTGCGGTGCTGGGCGTCGGCGCCATCGTGTTCGGTCTGGGGGCCGGGCGGGCGCTGCATGTGCAGGTGACCAGCGAGAAAGTCTGAGGCCTGTTTTGCAGTACCGTCCTCTTACCCGCCAAGAGGACGGTACTGGCATAAGCCATCGGGGCAGATTATCGTGCAGCTTTCGAACCTAGGACGGACCAGCCCCCCATGAGCGATGCCAACCGCGCCCTGATCACCCGTTTCTACCAGGCTTTCCAGCGCCTGGATGCCGACGCCATGCTGGCCTGCTACAGCAACGATATCGTTTTCAGCGACCCGGTGTTCGGCACCCTGCGCGGCAAGGACGCAGGCGATATGTGGCGGATGCTCACTACTCGCGCCAAGGACTTCACCCTGACATTCGACAGCATACGCGCAGATGAGCACAGTGGCAGCGCGCACTGGGTGGCTACCTACCTGTTCAGCCAGACCGGGCGTATTGTGGTCAACGATATCCAGGCACGCTTTGTCATTCGTGATGGGCTGATTTGCCAGCATGACGACACCTTTGACCTGTGGCGCTGGTCGCGGCAAGCGTTGGGTATTCCTGGAATGCTGCTGGGGTGGTCGCCGCTGATGCAGAACAAGGTCCGCCTGCAGGCATTCAAGGGGTTGCGCGCATTCCAGCAGGCCCAGGGTGAGTGAAGTCGTCGAACCTGCTGTTGGTAAGCCCTGGTTCGTTTATCTGGTAAGGGCAGCCAATGGCTCGTTGTATTGCGGCATCAGCGATGACCCGCAGCGTCGGTTCGCCGCGCATCAGAAAGGGCAGGGCGCCCGCTATTTCAAGACCAGCCCGGCCCAGGCACTGGTCTATGTGGAGCAGTGGCCGGACAAGAGCGCGGCGCTGCGCCAGGAGCGGTTGGTGAAACGGCTGCGCAAGTCGGCGAAGGAGGCACTGGTGGCCTCCTTTGGCGGCTTGGGGGATATCAGTCCTTGCGGCGCTTCAGCTGATCCACCAACGTTGTTGGCAGCCCCTTGATGATCAAGGTCCCCGCCGCTTCGTCATACTCCACCTTGTCCCCCAGCAGATGCGCCTCGAAGCTGATCGACAGCCCCTCTGCACGCCCGGTGAAACGGCGGAACTGGTTGAGTGTGCGTTTGTCAGCAGGAATTTCCGGCGACAGGCCGTAGTCCTTGTTGCGGATGTGATCGTAGAACGCTTTGGGGCGATCCTCGTCGATCAGGCTGGACAGCTCTTCCAGCGTCACCGGCTCGCCCAGCTTGGTCTGGGTAGTGGCGTACTCGACCAGGGTCTGGGTCTTTTCGCGGGCAGATTCTTCCGGCAGGTCTTCACTTTCGACGAAATCGCTGAAGGCCTTGAGCAGGGTGCGGGTTTCGCCCGGGCCGTCGACGCCCTCCTGGCAGCCGATGAAGTCGCGGAAGTAGTCCGACACCTTCTTGCCGTTCTTGCCCTTGATGAACGAAATATACTGCCTGGAGTTCTGGTTGTTCTTCCACTCCGACAGGTTGATGCGTGCTGCCAGGTGCAGCTGGCCAAGGTCGAGGTGACGCGAAGGGGTCACGTCGAGCTCGGCATTCACCGCCACGCCTTCGCTATGGTGCAGCAGGGCGATCGCCAGGTACTCGGTCATGCCTTGCTGATAGTGGGCAAACAGGATGTGGCCGCCGGTGGACAGGTTGGACTCTTCCATCAGCTTCTGCAGGTGCTCGACAGCCACGCGGCTGAAGGCGGTGAAGTCCTTTTCTTCATCCAGGTACTGCTTCAGCCAGCCGCTCAGCGGGTAGGCCCCCGATTCGCCGTGGAAAAAGCCCCAGGCCTTGCCTTGCTTGGCGTTGTAGCTGTCATTGAGGTCGGCCAGCAGGTTTTCGATGGCATCGGAGGCAGCCAGTTCGGAGTCACGAGCATGCAGCACGGCGGGGCTGCCATCGGGCTTTTTGTCGATCAGGTGAACGATGCAATGACGGATTGGCATGGAATTCTCGGCGAGCTGCAAAAGTTGCCAAGTTTAACCTAGACCTGAGGTGATGCAGTGGCCGTATGTTGGCAGATATGTCTGTTGTTCGTTTTTTGTTCAATTTTGTGGTTTTTCAGCTGAAACCCCCGAAAAACCTGCATTTAATCAAAGTGCGAAGCGGATATTTATCCATTCCTGTGGTAGTTTTGCGCGGTCTTGCGCCCCTCGTGTGGCGCATTGCTGGCAGCACGCTTTCGCCGTGTCGAACCAAACGCCGATTTTCGTATCTACATACGCGATTGGCGCGGCCCTCCATTTCAAGGGGCTGGCCCGATAACGTCGTAGTTCGCTGCATAACCATCGAATTTGATAGGGAAGGAACACCACCATGGCATTGACCAAAGACCAACTGATTGCCGACATCGCCGAATCGATCGCCGCGCCAAAAGCCACCGCCAAGAATGCTCTGGAGCAACTGGGCCAGATCGTTGCCGACCAACTGGAAAACGGCGCTGAAATCACTCTGCCAGGCATCGGCAAGCTGAAAGTCTCCGAGCGTCCTGCCCGTACCGGCCGCAACCCTTCGACTGGCGCTGCCATCGAAATCGCTGCCAAGAAAGTCGTCAAGTTCGTTCCAGCCAAAGTGCTGACCGACGCCATCAACAAGTAATTGTTGTTTTGACGAAACCGCGCCCGGCTTGCCCGGGCGCGGTTTTTTCATGCCTGTGATTTACGCTGGGCGTGCCAGGTCTGGCGTGCGGCGTCGTCATGGAAGCTCCAGGCGACCATGCGGCTCTGTTTCTGTCCCTGGCCCATCTCAATGATGCGCACGGCCTTGGCGCCGGATTTCTTCAGTGCGGCTTCGATTCCTGGCAGGTTGCTGGCCTTGGACACCAGGCTGGTGAACCACAGCACCTGTTCGGCGTACTGCACGCTTTCGCCAACCAGCTGGGTGACAAAGCGGATTTCTCCGCCTTCGCACCACAGTTCATTGTTCTGGCCACCGAAGTTCAGCACCGGCAGCTTGCGTTTGGGGTCCTGCTTGCCGAGGTTCTTCCATTTGCGCTGGCTGCCGCGGGTGGCTTCGTCGCGTGAGGCATGGAAGGGCGGGTTGCACAGTGTCAGGTCGAAGCGTTCGCCCTCCTGCAGCAGGCCGCTGAGGATGTGCGCTCGGCTGGCCTGCTGGCGCAGGGAAATGGCTTTGCCCAGGCCATTGGCCTGGACGATAGCCTTGGCCGAGGCCAGAGCCACCGGGTCGATGTCTGAGCCGAGGAAGCGCCAGCGGTAGTCGCTGTGGCCCAGCAGTGGATAGATGCAGTTGGCCCCCACGCCGATGTCCAGCGCGCGCACTTGGGCGCCCCTTGGGACGTCGCCGGCATTGTCATCGGCCAACAGGTCGGCGGCTACGTGGATGTAGTCGGCACGGCCAGGAATGGGCGGGCACAGGTAATCGGCCGGGATGTCCCAGTGCTGGATGCCGTACTGGGCCTTGAGCAGTGCACGGTTGAACACGCGTACGGCTTCGGGGTTGGCAAAGTCGATGCTGGGCTTGCCGTGGGGGTTGGTGATGGTGAAACGGGCCAGATCAGGGTGGGCCTTGATCAGGCTGGGGAAGTCGTAGCGACCCTGGTGGCGGTTGCGCGGGTGCAGGGTGGGTTTGTTCGGGGTCATGGCAGTGTCCAGCCCTATACGAGCGGTGGCTTGAAGAACCTGGGGCTGCTATGCAGCCCTTTCGCGACACAAGGCCGCTCCCACAGGAGGGTGGCGCCTTGAGGGTTGGCGCCGTCCTGTGGGAGCGGCCTTGTGTCGCGAAAGGGCCGTGCAGCGGCCCCAACGGTCTCTCTAGTGATTACAGCGCAGCAATCCGCGCATGCTGCTCGGTGAAGTTGGCCAGGGCCTGTTCAGACTCGGCCAGCTTGGCGCGTTCTTTCTCGATCACGGCAGGCGGGGCCTTGTCGACGAAGGCTGCGTTGGACAGCTTGCCGCCAACACGTTGCACTTCACCTTGCAGACGCTGGATTTCCTTGTTCAGGCGCGCCAGCTCGGCATCCTTGTCGATCAGCCCGGCCATTGGCACCAGCACTTGCAGGTCACCTACCAGGGCGGTGGCCGACAGCGGCGCTTCGTCGGCATCACCCAGTACGGTGAACGACTCGACCTTGGCGAGCTTCTTCAGCAGCGCTTCGTTTTCCTGCAGGCGGCGCTGGTCGTCGGCGTTGGCGTTCTTCAGGAACAGCGGCAGCGGCTTGCCGGGGCCGATGTTCATTTCGGCGCGGATATTGCGCAGGCCGACCATCAACTCTTTCAGCCACTCGATGTCGCCTTCGGCAGCGGCGTCAATGCGTGCTTCGTTGGCCACTGGCCATGGCTGCAGCATGATGGTCTTGCCGTCGATGCCGGCCAGCGGCGCGATGCGCTGCCAGATTTCTTCGGTGATGAACGGCATGAACGGATGCGCAAGACGCAGTGCCACTTCCAGTACGCGCACCAGGGTGCGGCGAGTGCCGCGGGCGCGCTCTACCGGGGCGTTTTCGTCCCACAGTACCGGTTTGGACAGCTCCAGGTACCAGTCGCAGTACTGGTTCCAGATGAACTCGTACAGCGCCTGGCTGGCCAGGTCGAAGCGGAACTGCTCCAGCTGGCGGGTTACTTCGGCTTCGGTACGCTGAAGCTGCGAGATGATCCAGCGGTCGGCCAGCGACAGCTCGTAGGCTTCGCCGTTCTGGCCACAGTCTTCACCCTTGTCCAGCACGTAGCGGGCGGCGTTCCAGATCTTGTTGCAGAAGTTGCGATAGCCTTCGACGCGGCCCATGTCGAACTTGATGTCGCGGCCAGTCGAGGCCAGCGAGCAGAAGGTGAAGCGCAGGGCGTCGGTGCCGTAGCTGGCAATACCTTCGGGGAACTCGGCTTTGGTCTGCTTGGCGATCTTCTCGGCAAGCTTGGGCTGCATCATGCCGCTGGTGCGTTTTTCCAGCAGGGCGTCGAGGGTGATACCGTCGACGATGTCCAGCGGGTCCAGCACGTTACCCTTGGACTTGGACATCTTCTGGCCCTGGCCGTCACGTACCAGGCCGTGCACGTACACGGTCTTGAACGGTACCTGCGGGGTGCCGTCTTCGTTCTTGATCAGGTGCATGGTCAGCATGATCATGCGCGCAACCCAGAAGAAGATGATGTCGAAGCCAGTCACCAGCACGTCGGTGGAATGGAACTTCTTGAGGAATTCGGTCTGTTCCGGCCAGCCCAGGGTGGAGAACGTCCACAGGCCCGAGCTGAACCAGGTGTCGAGTACGTCGTCATCCTGGCGCAGGACCACGTCGGCGCCCAGCTTGTGCTTGGTGCGTACTTCTTCCTCGCTGCGGCCGACGTAGACCTGGCCAGCCTCGTCGTACCACGCCGGAATACGGTGGCCCCACCACAGCTGGCGGCTGATGCACCAGTCCTGGATATCACGCATCCAGGAGAAGTACATGTTCTCGTATTGCTTGGGCACGAACTGGATGCGGCCATCTTCCACGGCAGCGATGGCAGGTTCTGCCAGCGGCTTGGTGGAAACGTACCACTGGTCGGTCAGCCACGGCTCGATGACCGTGCCGGAGCGGTCGCCTTTCGGCACTTTCAGGGCGTGGTCGTCGATGCTGACCAGCAGGCCCTGGGCGTCCAGGTCGGCGACGATCTGCTTGCGCGCGACAAAGCGGTCAAGGTTGGCGTACTGGGCCGGCAGTTGGGTGTCGACCTGCTCGTTGACGCTGCCGTCGAGGTTGAAGGCCTGGGCGTTGGCCAGCACGAAGGCATTCTTGTCGAAGATGTTCAGCAGCGGCAGGTTGTGACGCTTGCCGACTTCGTAGTCGTTGAAGTCGTGGGCCGGGGTGATCTTCACGCAACCGGTACCGAACTCGGGGTCGCAATAGTCATCGGCGATGATCGGGATGCGGCGGCCGACCAATGGCAGCTCGACGAATTTGCCGATCAGTGCCTGGTAGCGTTCGTCGTTCGGGTTGACTGCCACGGCGGCGTCACCCAGCAGGGTTTCCGGACGCGTGGTGGCAACCACCAGGTAGTCCTGGCCTTCGGCGGTCTTGGCGCCGTCGGCCAGCGGGTAGCGCAGGTTCCACAGGTGGCCTTTCTCGTCGTGGTTTTCCACTTCGAGGTCGGAGATGGCTGTGTGCAGCTTGGTGTCCCAGTTGACCAGGCGCTTGCCGCGGTAGATAAGGCCGTCTTCATGCAGGCGCACGAACGCTTCTTTCACTGCTTCGGACAGGCCATCGTCCATGGTAAAGCGCTCGCGGCTCCAGTCTACCGACGAGCCCAGGCGGCGAATCTGGCGGCTGATGTTGCCACCGGACTGATCCTTCCATTCCCAGACCTTTTCCAGGAACTTTTCGCGGCCCAGGTCATGACGGTTCTGGCCTTTGGCTTCAAGTTGGCGCTCGACCAGCATCTGCGTGGCGATACCCGCGTGATCGGTGCCTGGCTGCCACAGGGTATCGCGGCCTTGCATGCGGCGGAAACGGATCAGGGCGTCCATGATCGCGTTGTTGAACCCGTGGCCCATGTGCAGGCTGCCGGTCACGTTCGGCGGCGGGATCATGATGGTGTAGGACTCGCCTGCACCTTGTGGAGCGAAATAGTTCTCGGACTCCCAGGTGTTGTACCAGGAAGTTTCGATTGCGTGCGGCTGGTAGGTCTTATCCATGCGCGGCGGGACCCTGTGCATTTATTCGGGAAAGCCGGGAAGTATAACCAAGCTGGGGGCCGCAGGCGACAAGCTGCTGACAACTGTCGGAACAGTGTCGCCTGCCTCGCGGGCAAAGCGCAGGCTTCGAACCTGTGGGAGCGGGCTTGCCCGCGAAGCAGGCGACACCGCTGCCCGGTTCTACTCGGAACGCTTGATCAGCCGCTCGATCCGCGCATCCAGCCGGCGCTTGATTTCGTTCTCGATATGCGGGGTGAAGTCGTTGATCACGTCTTGCATGATCATCTGCGCTGCGGCACGCAGCTCGCTTTCCAGGTGCAGCAGGGTGTCCTGGCGGCGGGCCTGCGGGTCGTCCTCGGGTTCGGCAGCGACCGGTTCGGCGGGCGCCGCGGGGGCGCTGGCGGTTTCGTCCAGCAGCAACGGAATCTGCTCTACCGTCTCGGTGAGCAGCGGCGGTTGCAGGTCGGCGTCGCCAAGCAGCTGACGGATCGACTCGAGGTCATCGAGCAGGTGGGCGGAATCGGGCAAAGGGGAGGGCTTGTCCATCGTCGTCAAAGTCGCTGTAAGCGGTGGTCTTGCAGAGCATAGCCCTGTTCACGGTAGAAACGGAATCGCTCTCGGGCTGATTGGCGGATAGCGGGCTCTTCAACGACGATTTCGGCCACCCGCTCGAACTGCCCGACAAAGCCCGGCACGCTGGCGCCGAGGTTGATCAGCAGACCACAGTGCTTACCTGCGTCGTCGGCCAGGCCCAGAACCACGCCAGTATCGGCATGCACCTCGGCCAGGTCGTGGGGCACGAAGGCCTCGCCCTTGAAGCGCCACAAACGTTGGTCCAGTTCACTGCGCTGTTCTGCATCCTGGCAGTGCAGATAGACCTG
This sequence comes from Pseudomonas sp. FYR_5, assembly GCF_043106315.1. Taxonomy (NCBI): domain Bacteria; kingdom Pseudomonadati; phylum Pseudomonadota; class Gammaproteobacteria; order Pseudomonadales; family Pseudomonadaceae; genus Pseudomonas; species Pseudomonas sp. FYR_5. Next base: position 104,390 of record NZ_JBICMK010000087.1, read on the forward strand.
GTGGCCGAGGCGCCAGGCCTTTTCGCACAGCTTGCAGGCGAAATCGAGCCGCGCCGACAGCGAGTCGGTGGGCAAAATGTAGAAGTCGACTTTGCTCATGGTGGGAATCGCCGGCCGGTGGCGCGCAAGGCACCACCGGATTCACGGCGTCAGGCGCCAGCGCGGTCCAGCAGGTACTGGGTCAGCAGAGGTACCGGGCGGCCAGTGGCGCCTTTGTCCTTGCCGCCACTGACCCAGGCGGTACCGGCGATGTCCATGTGCGCCCAGTTGTAGGCTTTGGCGAAGCGCGACAGGAAGCAGCCAGCGGTGATCGTACCGGCCTTCGGCCCACCAATGTTGCCCATGTCGGCGAACGGGCTGTCCAGTTGTTCCTGGTATTCATCGAACAGCGGCAACTGCCAGGCACGGTCGTCGGCGCGCTTGCCGGCATCGAGCAACTGCCCGACCAGGTCGTCGTTGTTGCCCATCAGGCCGGAGGTGTGGCTGCCCAGGGCGACGATGCAGGCGCCGGTCAGGGTGGCGATGTCGATGACCGCCTGCGGTTTGAAGCGCTCGGCGTAGGTCAGGGTGTCGCACAGCACCAGGCGGCCTTCAGCATCGGTGTTGAGGATTTCCACGGTCTGGCCACTCATGGTGGTGACGATGTCACCCGGGCGGGTAGCACCGCCGCTTGGCATGTTCTCGGCGCAGGCCAGCAGGCACACAAGGTTGATCGGCAGTTGCAGTTCGAGCACTGCATGCAGGGTGCCGAACACACTGGCGGCGCCGCACATGTCGTACTTCATTTCGTCCATGCCGGCGCCTGGCTTGAGGCTGATGCCGCCGGTGTCGAAGGTAATGCCTTTACCCACCAGCACGAAAGGCTTTTCGGCCTTTTTGCCGCCCTGGTAATTGAGCACGATCAGGCGTGGTGGCTGGTCGCTGCCCTGACCCACGGCGTAGAACGCGCCCATGCCCAGGTCCTTGATCTTTTTCTCGTCCAGCACTTCAACCTTGAGGGCCTTGTGCGCCTTGCCCAGGTCTTTGGCCTGTTCGGCCAGGAAGCTTGGGTGGCAAAGGTTAGGCGGCAGGTTGCCAAGGTCGCGGGTGAAGGCCATGCCGCTGGCGATGGCGCTGGCATGCTTGACCGCGCGCTCGACTTCGGCCTGGCCGGCTTTGTCGGCCAGCAGGGTGACCTTTTTCAGCGCGCGCGGCTCGGCTTTCTGGCTCTTGAAGCGGTCGAACACATACTCGCCGTCCAGCAGGGTTTCGGCCAGCAGGCGGTACTTGCCGTAATGGGCGTCGCGGTTGCTGACCGCGATATCGTCCAGGGCCAGCACTGCGTCAGTGCCGTTCAGGCCCTTGAGCACGCCAGCGACACTGGTCACCAGTTTGCGCCAGGCGCGGTCGCCCATGGCTTCTTCCTTGCCGCTACCTACCAGCAGCACGCGCTCGGCCTTCAGGCCCGGGAGGTTCTGTAGCAGCAGGGTCTGGCCCGGCTTGCCGGCCAGGTCGCCGCGCTTGAGCACGGCGCTGATGGCACCTTCGCTGGCCAGGTCGGCAGCCTTGGCAACAGCGCCGAGCTTGCGGTTTTCCCCTACCGGAAGGACCAGGGTGGCGGTTTTTACGGATGCAGCAGCTACGCTTTTTACAACCAGTTCCATGACAGGATCCCCGAATGATCGATACGAATGGCGCTGTGTGTTCCAGCGCTCTGGACGGGCCTGGCCGCGTCGTCGCGCACCAGCGGAAAAGCTGCCAGTTTGAGCCTGTGGCAAGCGTGCTGACAACCCCGATGTGCGCCTTCGTACGCGGCCAAGTGACAGGGGCGGTCAATCACAGGATAATGCGCGCACTTTACATGGAGGTTCGCCTTTGGCGAACCGGCATTGGTCTTGGATGTACTAAGTCATTGTTTGGCGCCATTGCATGGCTGTCCGCCCTGACAACCCAGGAGTGTCTGGTTTGATCGTCTTTCGTTATCTGTCCCGCGAGGTCCTGGTCACCTTGAGCGCCGTCAGCGCTGTGCTGTTGGTGATCATCATGAGCGGGCGCTTCATCAAGTACCTGGCCCAGGCTGCCCAGGGCGTGCTCGACCCGGGCGTGTTGTTCCTGATCATGGGCTTCCGCTTGCCAGGCTTCCTGCAACTGATCCTGCCTCTGGGGCTGTTCCTCGGCATCCTCCTGGCTTACGGGCGCCTGTACCTGGAAAGCGAGATGACCGTACTGTCGGCCACGGGCATGAGCCAGCAGCGCCTGCTGGGCATGACCATGGCACCGGCTGCCCTGGTTGCCCTGCTGGTGGCCTGGCTGAGCCTGAGCCTGGCCCCGCTGGGCGTGGCCCAGGTGCAGCAGATCATCAGCCAGCAGGACGCCCTGACCGAGTTCGACACCTTGGTGCCGGGCCGCTTCCAGACCTTGCGTGATGGTTCGCGGGTAACCTATACCGAGCAGTTGTCGGATGACCGTATCAACCTGGGCGGGGTGTTCATCTCCGAGAAGCGCTTCAACCAGGACAAGACCAAGGACCGCGCCCCGTCGGTGCTGGTCGCCGAGAAGGGCCACCAGGAAATCCAGGCCGACGGCAACCGCTACCTGGTCCTGGAGAACGGTTACCGCTACGACGGCAACCCGGGCCAGGCCGACTACCGCGCCATCAAATATGACACCTACGGTGTGCTGCTGCCCAAGCCGGAAGTCGCCGAGGAAGTGACCGAGCGCGAAGCGCTTCCCACTTCCGAACTGATCGGCAAGGAGGGCCTGCGTGAGCGTGCCGAGCTGCAATGGCGGCTGTCGCTGCCGATCCTGGTGTTCGTCGTCACCCTGCTGGCGGTGCCGCTGTCGCGGGTCAACCCGCGCCAGGGCCGCTTCCTCAAGCTGCTGCCGGCAATTCTTCTGTACATGGCCTACCTGACAATGCTGATTTCCGTACGCGGCGCCCTCGAGAAGGGCAAGCTGCCGATTGCCTTGGGCATGTGGTGGGTCCACGGCCTGTTCCTGCTGATCGGGCTTGGCCTGATGTACTGGGAGCCGCTGCGCCTCAAACGCGCCGCCCGCCGTGCGGAGGTGGCCCATGGCTAAGCTCGATCGCTACATCGGCCAGAGCGTGCTGCTGGCCATTCTGGCTGTGCTGGGGATCATCCTCGGCCTGGCTTCGCTTTTCGCCTTCATCGATGAGATGGGCGACCTGAGTGACACCTACACGTTGATGGAAGCGGGCAACTATGTCCTGCTTACCGCACCTCGGCGGCTGTATGAAATGCTGCCAATGGCCGCCTTGATCGGTTGCCTGATCGGTCTTGGCAGTCTGGCCAGCAGCAGCGAGCTGACCATCATGCGTGCGGCTGGCGTGTCCATCGGCCGTATCGTCTGGGCGGTGATGAAACCGATGCTGGTGCTGATGCTGGTTGGTCTGCTGATTGGCGAATATGTGGCTCCGGTGACCGAGAACAAGGCCCAGGCCGACCGTTCCCTGGCCCAAGGTGGTGGTGAAGCACAAAGTTCCAAGCGCGGTATGTGGCACCGCCAGGGCGAGGAGTATGTGCACATCAACGCCGTGCAGCCCAATGGCCTGCTGCTGGGCGTGACCCGCTACCGCTTCGACAGCGAGCGCAAGATTGTCACCTCGAGCTTTGCCCGCCGTGCGCAGTACCAGAACGACCACTGGCTGCTCGCTGATGTGCGTACCACCTACTTCCGTGGCGACCACACCGAGGTGGTCAGCGCGCCGGAGGAACGCTGGGATGTTTCGCTCACGCCAGAACTGCTCAATACCGTGATCCTCGCGCCGGAGTCGCTTTCGATTACCGGGTTGTGGGACTACATCCACTACCTGTCTGACCAGGGCCTGAACAACTCCCGTTACTGGCTGGCGTTCTGGAATAAGGTGCTGCAGCCGATGGTTACGGCGGCCCTGGTGCTGATGGCGATCTCGTTCATCTTTGGCCCGCTGCGTTCGGTAACCCTTGGTCAGCGTGTGTTCACGGGTGTACTGGTGGGCTTCGTGTTTCGCATTGGCCAGGACCTGCTCGGGCCTTCGAGCCAGGTATTCGGCTTCCCGCCGCTGCTGGCGGTAGTGATACCGGGGGGCATCTGTGCCTTGGCCGGCCTGTGGTTGTTGCGCCGGGCAGGGTAATAGCCTGAGGTACACAAGAAAGCCGACCTCAGGGTCGGCTTTTTCATGGGTGTTGATCTATTCCGGCCTCTTCGCGGGTAAACCCGCTCCTACAGGTACCGCGCAAGCATCAAGAAAGGGCCCGAACCGGCAACGCCAATCCTCTGGCTTATTTCTTCTGTTTAGGCACCCGCACCAGCTGGCTTTCCGAATAGATGTCATGCCAACCGCGCTTGCGCTTGTCGATCAGCACCCAGAAAAAACCCAGCCCCAGGCACAGCCACGAGGCAATCGATACGACGAACCGCAATAGCGCCTGCCACAGGCTGATGGCCGAACCATCGGCATTCTGCACCCGAACGCCCCATACCTGCATACCGAGCGTCTGCCCACCGTGGGTCCAGAACTTGGCAAAGAAGCCGAACAGGGCAAACAGCAATACCGTAGACAGCAGTGGGTCGCCATCCAGTGCGCCAGCCTCGGTCAGCTCGCGCATGCGTGCTTCACCGATGATCGACATCTGAATCATCTTGTAGGCGCCGGCGGTCACGATCAGCAACGCGGTGCACAGTAAAAAGTCATAGAACATCGCTGCCAGGCGCCGGCCCAGGCCGACCGGCGGAAAATCCCCCTGGGGTGTGAGTAGAGGCTTTGACATGCAGGACGCTCCGAAAGACGAGCCTACTATTCTACGGGCAAAAAAAAGCCCCTGCACTTGGCAGGGGCTTTTCAAAGTCTGGTGCTGGATTCAGACAGGTTGAACCTTGTCAGCCTGCATGCCTTTCTGGCCCTGGACTGCTTCGAAAGTTACTTGCTGGCCTTCTTTCAGGCTCTTGAAGCCGTTGCCTTCGATAGCGCGGAAGTGCACGAAGAGATCCGGACCGCTTTCTGGGGTGATGAAGCCGTAACCTTTTTCGTCATTGAACCACTTGACGGTACCCTTCTGACGCTCAGCCATTGTCTTATTTCCTATGAAACTTAAATTTTGATGACAGTTTCTTTCGCACTTTTTTGTAAGCGAAAGATTACTGGGCTGGGTTGCAGGAAGTAAGAGACGTCGAACGGGTTGTAGCAAATCTCGGCTACTGGCCCAGGTCACGAACTGTTGCGACCCATGCAAACACAGTGCAGTGACTCTACGCCAACTGCCGAGCGAAAAACAAGCCCTTGGTCGTATGGAAAACTGGCCGTTTGCCAATAACCGACCGATTTGTCGGAAACGGCATGGCGCCTGGCCTGGCGCCATGTTCAAAAGTTATTGGGCAGGTTCGAAAACGAATATGTCGACGCTGCCCAAAACCTTCACAAAGCCGTTTCAGCCACGGTAGTAACGTGGTGTCACGAAAGGCATTTTGCTGACTTTCAAGGCCACCTTCTTTCCACGCACCACGGCAAACAGTGCAGTGTCGAGTGCAGCATGTTCACTATCGATATAACCCATTGCGACAGGTGCAGCGAGTGTCGGGCCAAAGCCCCCACTGCATACTTTACCTACCGGTTTATCGTTTGCGTCGACAATGTCCGCACCTTCACGAACAGGCGTACGCTCCTGTGGCAACAGGCCAACACGTTTGCGCGCCACACCATCGCGCAGATGGGCGAAGATCGCCTCGGCACCAGGGAAGCCGGCAGCACGTGCACCCTCGGCACGGCGCACCTTGGAAATCGCCCACAGCAGGCTGGCTTCGATCGGCGTAGTCTCGCCGTTCATGTCGTGGCCATACAGGCATAGGCCGGCTTCCAGACGCAGCGAGTCGCGTGCGCCCAAGCCGATCGGCTGTACTTCCGGTTCGGCCAGCAGGCGGCGGGCCAAGGCGTCGGCAGCGCTCACCGGTACCGAGATCTCGTAGCCATCTTCGCCGGTGTAACCCGAGCGGCTGACGAAACAGTCCACGTCCAGCAGCTTTACCCGGCGGAACTGCATGAAGGTCATGCCGGCCACTTCTGGAGCCAGACGTTCCAGCACGTTGACTGCAGCCGGGCCTTGCAGGGCGAGCAGGGCACGGTCCTCGAACAGCGGCTGCACCTCGCAACGGCTGCCGATGTGCGTTTGCAAGTGAGCCAGGTCCTGCTCCTTGCAGGCGGCGTTGACTACCAGGAACAGGGCATCGTCGCCCAGGTTGGCAACCATCAGGTCGTCGAGAATGCCCCCTTGCTCATTGGTGAACATGGCATAGCGCTGCATGCCCACCGGCAGGTCGATGATATCCACCGGTACCAGGCTTTCCAGCGCCTTGGCAGCGTCAGCGCCACGCAGAATGATCTGGCCCATGTGCGAGACGTCGAACAGGCCGGCCTGCTCGCGGGTGTGCAAGTGTTCCTTGAGCACGCCCAGCGGGTACTGCACCGGCATGTCGTAGCCGGCGAACGGCACCATGCGCGCACCCAGTTCCAGGTGCAGAGCGTGCAGTGGGGTCTTGAGCAGTGTTTCGGACATCGATGACTCCTTGCTGTCATTGTCGGGTCAACATTCGATGATGTTGACGGCCAGGCCGCCACGGGCGGTCTCTTTATATTTGCTTTTCATGTCGGCGCCGGTCTGGCGCATGGTGCGGATGACCTTGTCCAGCGACACGTAGTGCTGCCCGTCGCCGCGCAGGGCCATGCGTACCGCGTTGATGGCCTTCACCGAGCCCATGGCATTGCGCTCGATACAGGGCACCTGTACGAGGCCGCCGATCGGGTCGCAGGTCAGGCCCAGGTTGTGTTCCATGCCTATTTCGGCGGCGTTCTCCACCTGCTGCACGCTGCCGCCCATCACTTCGCACAGCGCCCCGGCGGCCATCGAGCAGGCCACGCCGACCTCGCCCTGGCAGCCCACTTCGGCGCCGGAGATGGAGGCGTTTTCCTTGTACAGGATGCCGATGGCTGCAGCGGTGAGCAGAAAGCGCACCACCCCGTCCTCGCTGGCACCCGGCACGAAGCGCATGTAGTAGTGAAGGACTGCCGGGACGATGCCCGCTGCGCCGTTGGTTGGGGCGGTAACCACACGACCGCCGTAGGCGTTTTCCTCGTTCACCGCCAAGGCGTAGAGGTTGACCCAGTCGAGCACTGACAGGGCGTCACGCAGGCTGGCTTCCGGGTGGCCGCTCAGTTGGCGGTACAGGGCCGGCGCGCGGCGTTTGACCTTGAGCCCTCCCGGTAATATGCCCTCATGCTGACAACCTGCTGTGACGCAATCTTGCATCACCTGCCAGATGCGCAGCAGCCCGGCTCGGGTTTCTGCTTCCGGACGCCAGGCGGTCTCGTTGGCCAGCATGACCTGGCTCACCGACAGGTCATGTGCGGTGCAGTGGCCGAGCAGCTCCTTGGCGGTCTTGAACGGATAGGCCAGCACCGTAGTGTCCTCGACGATGCGGTCGTGGCCGGCAGCGTCCTCGTCGACCACGAAACCACCGCCTACCGAGTAATACTCGCGGCTTCGGATTTGCAGGCCTGCGTCGTCGAACGCGCGGAAGATCATGCCGTTGGGGTGATAGTCCAACGGCTTGCGGATCATCGTCAGGTGCTGCTTTTCGATGAACGCAATGCTGTGCTCGCCCAGCAGGTTGATGCGTCCGCTGTCGCGGATGATCTGCAGGCGGGCTGGAATGCTGTCGGTGTCGATAATGTCCGGGTGTTCGCCTTCAAGGCCCAGCAGCACGGCTTTGTCACTGCCGTGGCCTTTGCCTGTGGCGCCCAATGAGCCATACAGCTCGACCCTGACGCTGGCTGTGCAGGTAAGCAAGCCATCACGGCGCAGCCCTTCGGCAAACCGCGCAGCGGCACGCATCGGGCCGACCGTGTGGGAGCTGGAGGGGCCGATGCCGATCTTGAACAGGTCGAAGACGCTCAGTGACATGTGGACCTCCTACCAGGTTGTTGGGCGGACGTTGAGCCCTGTAGGAGCGGGTTTACCCGCGAATGCGGCGGTACAGCCACCATCGCATTCGCGGGTAAACCCGCTCCTACACAGAGCCCGCCACCCAAGCCAGGTGGCGGGGAGGGGCTATCAGACGTCCTGATAGCTCTCGATCGACGGGCAGGCGCACACCAGGTTGCGGTCGCCGAACACGTTGTCGACCCGGCCGACCGGCGGCCAGTACTTGCCCTCCACCAGACTCGCCAGCGGGTATACCGCCTGCTCGCGGCTGTAGCCATGGGTCCATTCGCCAACCAGCTCAGCCGCAGTGTGCGGGGCGTTTTTCAGCGGGTTGTCGTCCTTGTCCAGGCTACCGTCCTCCACCGCGCGGATTTCTTCGCGGATCTGGATCATCGCGTTGCAGAAGCGGTCCAGTTCTTCTTTGGACTCGCTTTCGGTCGGTTCGATCATCAGCGTGCCAGCAACCGGGAAAGACATGGTCGGGGCGTGGAAGCCGAAGTCGATCAACCGTTTGGCCACGTCGTCGACACTGATGCCGCTGGTGTCCTTCAGTGGGCGCAGGTCGAGAATGCACTCGTGAGCCACCAGGCCGTTACCGCCGGTATACAGAACAGGATAGTGCTCTTCCAGGCGGCGGGCGATGTAGTTGGCGTTAAGGATTGCCATTTGCGAGGCACGTTTGAGGCCGGCACCGCCCATCATGCGGATATACATCCATGTGATTGGCAGGATGCTGGCACTACCGAACGGCGCAGCGCATACCGCGCCCTGGGTGTTTTCCAGCTGTGCATGGCCTGGCAGGAACGGCGCCAGGTGCGATTTGACGCCAATCGGGCCAACGCCCGGGCCGCCACCACCGTGCGGGATGCAGAAGGTCTTGTGCAGGTTCAGGTGGGAAACGTCGCCGCCGAACTTGCCTGGCGCGCACAGCCCGACCATGGCATTCATGTTCGCGCCGTCGATGTACACCTGGCCACCGTTGTCGTGGATGATCGCGCAGATTTCGCCGATCGCTTCTTCGAACACACCGTGGGTCGACGGGTAGGTGATCATGATTGCAGCCAGGCGCTCGCGGTGCTCGATGGCTTTGGCGCGCAGGTCCTCGACATCGACGTTGCCACGGGCGTCACAGGCGGTAACCACTACACGCATGCCAGCCATGTGTGCGGTGGCCGGGTTGGTGCCATGGGCCGACGACGGGATCAGGCAGATATCGCGGTGGCCTTCACCACGGCTGCGGTGGTAGGCGCGGATCGCCAACAGCCCGGCATATTCGCCCTGCGAGCCGGCGTTGGGCTGCAGCGATACGGCATCATAGCCGGTGGCCGCGCACAGCATGGCCTCCAGTTCGGTGGTCATCTGCAGGTAGCCCTGGCTCTGCTCGGCGGGGGCGAACGGGTGCAGGTTGCCGAACTCGGCCCAGGTGACCGGGATCATTTCGCTGGCGGCGTTCAGCTTCATGGTGCACGAGCCTAGCGGGATCATGCTGCGGTCCAGCGCCAGGTCCTTGTCGGCCAGGCGGCGCAGGTAGCGCATCAGCTCGGTTTCGCTGTGGTAGCGGTTGAACACCGGGTGTTCGAGGATGGCCGACTGGCGCAGCAGGGCAGCAGGCAGCAGGGAACCGGTACTGGCGGCCAGTGCGGTGAAATCAGGCTGTGCCTGCTCGCCACCCAACAGCTGCCACAGCGACTCAACGTCAGCCTGAGTGCTGGTTTCGTCCAGAGACAGGCCCACATGGGCGGCATCGATCTGGCGCAGGTTGATGCCCTGGGCGCGTGCCTTGTCATGCAGGCTGGCGGTGGCAGTGCCGGTGGCCAGGGTCAGGGTATCGAAGGCGCTGGCGCCCACCACTTGTACGCCCAGCGCCTTCAGGCCGGCGGCGAGGATCGCGGTCAGGGCGTGGGTGCGCTCGGCAATGCGCTTGAGGCCGGCAGGGCCGTGGTACACGGCGAACATGCTGGCGATGTTGGCCAGCAGCACTTGGGCGGTGCAGATGTTGCTGGTGGCCTTTTCACGGCGGATGTGTTGCTCGCGGGTCTGCATGGCCAGACGCAGGGCGGTTTTGCCGAAGCGGTCGATCGACACGCCGACCAGGCGGCCAGGCATGTCGCGCTTGAACGCGTCGCGGGTGGCAAAGTAAGCCGCGTGCGGGCCACCGAAGCCCAGTGGCACGCCGAAGCGCTGGGCGCTGCCGATGGCCACGTCGGCCTCGAATTCGCCCGGTGGGGTCAGCAGGGTCAGGGCCAGCAGGTCTGCCGCTACGGCGACCAGAGCGTTGGCAGCGTGGAAACGCTGCACGACCTCGCGGTAGTCGAACACTTCACCGTTGCTGGCCGGGTATTGCAGCAGGGCGCCGAAGAAGGCGCTGACATCGCCCAGCTCGCGCTCGTCGCCAACCACAACCTCGATACCCAGCGGCTCGGCACGGGTGCGCAGCACGTCGAGGGTTTGCGGGTGACAGTGCACGGAGGCAAAGAAGGCATGGCTGGACTTGTTCTTCGACAGACGCTTGCAGAAGGTCATGGCCTCGGCCGCAGCGGTGGCTTCGTCGAGCAAGGAGGCGTTGGCGATCGGCAGGCCGGTGAGGTCGCTGATCAGGGTCTGGAAGTTCAGCAGCGCTTCCAGGCGGCCCTGGGAAATTTCTGGCTGGTACGGGGTGTAGGCGGTGTACCAGGCCGGGTTTTCCAGCAGGTTGCGCAGGATCGGTGCCGGAGTGTGGGTGTTGTAGTAGCCCTGGCCGATGTAGCTTTTGAACAGCTGGTTCTTGCCAGCGATGGCCTTGAGTGCAGCGAGCGCATCGGCCTCGCTCTGGCCGTCGTGCGAGCCAAGCACGCTGGTGCCTTTGATGCTGTCGGGGATGACCGCAGCGGTCATGGCGTCCAGCGAGTCGAAGCCCAGTGCAGTGAGCATGGCCTGTTCGTCAGCGGCGCGCGGGCCTATGTGACGGGCGATGAATTCGTTGGCGGTGCCGAGGTTAATGGTCATGGCGGGTGTCCTCAGGCGTCGTCGTTGGCTTTGAGCAGGCGGTCGTAGGCGTCCTGGTCGAGCAGAGCGGTCACGGCTTCTGCATCGGCAGGGATGAAGCGGAAGAACCAGCCTTCGCCCATCGGGTCTTCGTTGACCAGTTCAGGGCTGTCTTCAAGCTGGCCGTTGACCTCGACCACTTCACCCGTCAGTGGCATGTACACGCCGCTGGCGGCCTTGACCGATTCGACGGTGGACGCTTCGCTGCCTTTCTCATACTGCTGCAACTCTGGCAGTTGCACGAAAACCACGTCGCCAAGGGCATTCTGGGCGTAGGCGGTGATGCCCACGGTGACGCTGCCATCGGCTTCGACGCGCAGCCATTCGTGATCTTCAGTGAAACGCAACTCGCTCATGGGGAATCCTCGGGAAGCAGGGCGTTGGGCGCGGTGGCGCCGCGCTCTTAGGGTAGGATTCCTTTAGCAATAATGCGGCCAATCTACAAAAATGCTTGTTTATCAATATGTTACGTGAATATCGGGTAAAGCCTTATCTTTTCTGTGGAATGATATCGTTACAGGTGCTCATCGGAGGAAAAGGGTTTGAGCATCAAACCCTTGTGCACCCACGTCGAGGCGGGACTGTATCGTTTTCGCTACATCGTAGCGAAAACGATACGGTTGATGCATGAACAGGGCAGGTGCCCATTGGCCTTCGGTCATTTCATTTTCAGCAGATGATCCAGCGAAAACGCACCGGCGCCACGGGCGATCAGGAGCAGCAAGAGCCCTGCCCAAGTCAGGTGGGTGGGCCACGCATCGGGGTAGACGAACACTTCGATCACCAACGTCATGCCCAGCAGTGCCAGCGCCGATAGCCGGGTCATCAGCCCGAGCACCAGCAATAGCGGGAACAAGTGCTCAGCGTAGGCGGCCAGGTGCGCTGCAAGCCAGGGCGAGAGTAGCGGCAGCGCGTACTCGGTGCGGAACAGTTCGTAGGTGCCGGGTGTGAGGGTGAGGAAACCTTCCACTTTGGTGCGCCCGGAAAGAAAGAATATCGAGGCGATCCCGAGCCGGGCGACCAGGCACAACAGGTCATCGCTCAACCGGCGCTCGATGCTCTGCGCAACGTGGTTCCAGGCGCGCCGCAGGCTGCTGGCCGGGGGCGTGAAATCGGCACTAGCCATGGTGGTGTTCTCCTGTGAAGGCGAGTGGGCGAAAAGCCTGGGCTGTCATCAGGCACCCGAGCATCTCGGTGAAGTCCAGGTCGGTTTCAGCGTGTCGCGCCAGGTCGGAGGCCTGCATCAGCGACTGTCCGGCCGCACAGGCCTTGAGGAACGCATGGCCACCTTTCCCCAGCGGCTGATGGCATACGCCATCAGCGCTCCCGACAAACAGTACCCCTTCGCCCACCCATGGCTGGTCATGGGGCCAGGCAAGCTGTTCGCGGGCGCAGCGCCACAGGGTGTACACAGGATGCGCTTCGCACCAGTACCAGCGGGCACTGGCACGGGGGGCCAGGCAACCGTGATCCAGATCGCTGGGGGTCATACCTGCCAGCTCGACAAGGTTCAGGCACGTTTCGTTCGGCGCGCTGAAGGCTTCTGTCCAACGCAGGTCCAGGCGCGCGACATCCGCCAGATACGGCACAGCATGCTGTGACTGAATGTCTTCGAGGAAATCCGGAAAGGTTGCGCCGTAGCAGATCAGCCGGGGATCGCTGGGGGGAAATTGCCGCGCATAGACTGCCGCGGTCTCATCCATCCAGGCGCGCCCGACGAGTGTGCACACGCTCGGAAAGTTTGCGCGCAGCGCATCCACGCAGCCGGCCAGCACCGTGTTGCGATAAACCGCGAACGCCGCTTGTTCGGCCACTTCCGAAAGCTGGGGAGCAGGGCGGGAATAGAGTGCCTCGATGAACGCGTGCTGGAACTGACCAAGGGAAAGGTTCATGGCAATACACCTGGGCAAGTCATGATCGACTGTGCGATGGACCGTTCAGCAAGCAGTTCGGTGAACGGGGGCAGCTTGTCGTCACGTTCAATGAGTGTCGGGCGCGGGCCGACACGGGAAACCAGTTTGCGGTACAGCGCCCACACAGGCTCGGCCACCTGCGCATCATGAGAGTCGATCAACAGGTTGGCTTGGTCATCATCGCTGTGCCCGGCCAGGTGAATTTCTGTGATGGCTTGCGCTGGAAAGCGGTCCAGGTAGGCAGTTGCCGAGAACCCCAGATTGTGAGCACTCACATAGACGTTGTTGATGTCCAGCAGCAGGCCACAACCCGTGCGACGTGTCAGTTCGTCAAGAAAGTCGATCTCGTCCCAGTCATGGCCCTGCAGCTGCAGGTAATGACTGGGGTTTTCGATGGATATCCGCCGGCCCAATACCTCCTGGCATCGCTGGATGTTTTCAGCGATGCGCTGCAGGGCTTCGTTGCTGCGCGGGAATGGCAGCAGGTCTGGATGGTAGTGCCCCTGCCAGGTGGACCAGGCCAGGTGCTCTGATACAAGTACCGGTTCGATCTGATCGCACAGTGCGCGCAGACGCTGCAGATGCGCCTGATCAGGGGGCGCGTCAGCCGCCAGCGAAAGTGCCACACCATGCAATGAGACCGGGTGCCGCTCTGCGATGCGGTTCAGCCAGGCAAGGCGAGGGCCACCGACCATGTAGTTCTCCGGGTGAACTTCAAACCAGAGCCCTTCGAGATTGCACGCCAGCGCCTGGTCGTAGTGCTCGGCCTTCAGGCTGACTCCGGCGCCCATTCGTGCTTCTGCGTTCATGGTCGGTTTCCCCTGATCAAGACTTGTGAGGTGTCAGCGAACCCATGCCGGCAGGTGTCTTGATCGAAGTGCAGGTGCCGGCGGGGACGTTTTTCCAGTGCATACCGTCGTAGTCTTTCTTCGCACTGCCTGCGCAGCTGGTACCGGCGCCGGCCTTGCAATCGTTCTTTCCTGCCATGGCGACGCCGTAGCATTTTTCCATGGCAGCGCCACTGCCTGCGGGTTGCGTGCTGTCGGCCGCCATGGCAACGCCTGCAAGCGAGGCGAGAGCAAGTGCTGCAGTGGTGAGGGCGAGGGTTTTCATGGGTGAATCTCCTGAGAGTGTGGCCGTGGTCTTTACCGGCGGCTCATGGAGTAATTCGTGCCTCGCGTAAAAAGGGTTACAGCCGTGGGAGAATTTTTTTCAGGGCTTGTCTTCACAAGCTGATGTCGAGGCCAAGGGCATGGCATATTTGCAGCACCTGCGTGCCACACGCCGGGAGCGGATGAATCAAGTCAATTGTATTCAGGGTGTAACCCAGGCGGCCCATGCAGCGAACTAACTCACAGGATGAGCTCGAGGCTCGCGAGGCCCGGTTGAAAGCACTGTTGCTTCGAGGGCTGACAGGCGACCAGCTGGCCTATCAGGATTTTCTCGGCACGCTTGCGCTGCATGTGCGTGCGTTTCTGCGCAGCCGTCTGAGCAGGCGCCCGGCCGAGATAGAGGACATGGTGCAGGATGTGCTGCTGGCGGTGCATAACGCGCGTCACACTTACCAGGCACAGCAGCCTTTGACGGCTTGGGTGCATGCGATCGCCCGTTACAAACTGGCGGATCATCTGCGAAGTGTTTCACGTCGCGAAGCCCGGCATGATGTTCTGGACGATGATGCGCAATTGTTTGCTATTTCGGAGGTTGAATCAGCCGAGGCCAGCCGAGACCTGACCAAGCTGCTCAAGCAACTGCCAGAGCGGCAACGACTGCCGATTGTTCATGTCAAGCTGGAGGGGTTGTCTGTCGAAGAGACGGCACAACTTACCGGGCTTTCCAGTTCAGCGGTGAAGGTTGGGATACATCGAGGTCTGAAAGCGCTATCCAGGCTGATTGGAGGAGCCCACAACCATGAAGACTGACGATTTGATTGCCTTGCTGGCCGCAGGCGAAGGGCCAGTGCCGCGCCACGCCGTTAGTAGGCGGATGGCAGTGGCTGTGCTGGGCGGGCTGACCGCAGCACTGCTGCTGACTATTACCCTTTACGGTGTACGCAGTGATATCACAGAGGTCGCACAAACCCCGCTGTTCTGGGGCAAAGTCGCCTTTCCATCCAGCTTGGCGTTGATCGGGCTGTGGTTGACGAGCCGCTTGGCCAGGCCAGGAGGGAAGGGCGCTGCAGGCTGGACGATGCTTGGCTTGCCACTGCTGCTGGTCTGGTGCGGGGCGGCCATCAGTATCGCTGGGGCGCCTGTGGATGCGCGCGCCGACCTGTTGTTCGGGCGCACATGGCGTACCTGCGCACTGAATATCGCATTGCTGTCGGTGCCGGCCTTTGTCACCGTGTTCTGGGCGCTGAAAGGCCTGGCGCCCACCCGGTTACGGTTAGCGGGTGCTGCTGGTGGCCTGCTGGCGGGTTCGACTGCAACGGTGGTCTACTGCCTGCATTGTCCGGAAATGGGCGTACCGTTCTGGGGTGTCTGGTATGTCCTTGGCATGCTTGTTCCGACGGTGTTCGGTGCCTGGTGGGGGCCCCGCATGCTGCGTTGGTAGGCTGTACTGGCAGGCCCCACACAACTCAGAACGACTTTCTGATTGCCTGCCCTGTCACTCAAGGGACTTTTGAAATTGCTTAACCCGCAATGAACCAGGGTAATGCCAGGGTAGGCCCATCAGTGGGGCGAGCCCCAGTCTTGTTGCCTGGCCGATACCCATGGTGTTCTGAACCATTGGCAAACCCTTCACCAGTTCAAACATCGGGGGCTCTTAGTTCAGGGGGACATGTGAAATTACAATGTCACCCTTTTACGGAGAGCACACCAGTCAAATGCGGCTGAGCGGCCAGGAAAATTCCGATTCAATTACGGGTTTTGACCACAGCCGTCATGGTTTTCCGGGTATTCCATATTTACGCAGCCGCTGGGCAATAGCCGTGTGCGAAGTTTGCAAGCGTCCGGCCAGTTGCCGTGTTGACGGGTAGCTGGCATACAAGCGCTGCA
This sequence comes from Pseudomonas sp. FYR_5, assembly GCF_043106315.1. Lineage (NCBI taxonomy): Bacteria > Pseudomonadati > Pseudomonadota > Gammaproteobacteria > Pseudomonadales > Pseudomonadaceae > Pseudomonas > Pseudomonas sp. FYR_5. The sequence goes on from NZ_JBICMK010000087.1 coordinate 120,281, forward strand.
ACAGTTCGCGCTCGAAATTACCCACGGCCTGCTCGAGGCTGGCCACTTCGCCATCTTGCCCACGTGCCACCGAGGTGCCGGCGATGTCCAGGTCGCCGATATCCACCAGGTTACCCTCGCAGATGGCAGCAGCGCGGAAGATCACGTTCTGCAACTGGCGCACATTGCCCGGCCAAGGGTTGGCCAGCAGTGCCGAATGGGTGGATGGGGTCAGCCGGCAGGCTGGGCGCTGGATCTGTGTGCACGCCTGCTGCATGAAGAAGTGCGCCAGCATCAGGATGTCCTGGCCACGGTCGCGAAGCGGTGGTACCTCCAGGTTGAGCACGTTCAGACGGTAGAACAGGTCTTCGCGGAAACTGCCTTCGGCGACCATGCGTTCCAGGTCGCGGTGGGTGGCACTGATGATGCGCACATCCACCTTCACTTCGCGGTCGCCACCCACCCGGCGGAAGCTGCCATCGCTGAGAAAACGCAGCAGTTTGGCCTGCAGGTATGGCGACATCTCACCAATTTCATCAAGGAATACGGTGCCTTGGTTGGCCAGTTCCATCAGCCCAGGCTTGCCACCTCGTTGCGCGCCGGTAAAGGCCCCGGGTGCGTAGCCGAACAGTTCGCTTTCGGCCAGGCTCTCGGGCAGCGCGGCGCAGTTCAGGGCCAGGAACGGGGCCGCGTGGCGGCTGCTGACGGCATGGCAGGCGCGGGCTACCAGTTCTTTGCCGGTGCCGGTCTCGCCATGCACCAGCAGCGGCGCATCGAGCGCCGCCACGCGTAAGGCGCGGGCTTTGAGGGTGCGGATGGCCGGCGACTCGCCCAGCAAGGCATCGAAGCCCTCGGCGTGATCGTGATGCAGGGCCGACAGGCGTTCGCCCATGCGCGAGGGTGGGTACAGCGTCAGCAGGCCACCGGCGTTGGTGATCGGCATGGCGTCCAGCAGCAGGCTATGGCCGTTCAGCTGCATCTCGCGCATGGGCAGGTGGAAGTTGTTGTCCAGCAGCGCTTGCAGCAGTGCGGGGTCGCCAAACAGTTCACCCACCGAGCGCCCGGCAGATTCGCGACCGCACAGTTCGATCAGCGCCGGGTTGGCCAATAGCACCAGGCCTGCGCTGTCCACCGCCAGCACCGGGTCGCTCATGGCGGCCAGCAGGGCATCGAGTTGCAGGTGGCGGCGCTGGCCGGGGAGGATGTCGACCACGTCCACCGATTGCACGCCGTGTACTTCGAACAGCGCGTCGTGCAGTTCTTCGAGTACGGCGGGGCTCAGGGTAGGGGCGTCGATGTAGACGTTCGGCGGGACCATCTCCACGGCGTCCAGGTTGAGGTTGCGGGCACCGAGCAGGGCAAGGACTTCCTGGGTGATGCCGACGCGGTCGATGAAACTGACGTGGATGCGCATGGGATTCGGACAGTTGGCGATGGAGGCCGCCAGTATGCCCTGAGACGGGGGGCAGGCCCAAGGTTGGCGGTGGCGCATTCGCGGGCGCGCCCGCTCCCACAGGATTGCTGCTGTAGGGGCGGGCTTGCTCGCGAAAAGGGTCACTCCAGATGTTCAGGCTTGATCGGGTCGCCCGATTTCACATCGAGCTTTTCGCGAATGTCCGCAAACATATGGTCATAGAGCTTGTGCGGCGAACTCAGGGTCTCGAATTTCTTCGGCGGCGCCAGATACGACTGCGCCTTGCGGGTCAGTAGCATGAGGAAGCTGGGCAAGACCTGGTCCTTGGCGAGGAAGAACTTTTCTTCCACCGTCTTGCCTTCGATGCTGCCATGCATGTGGAATTGAATGCCTCTGCCTTCCTTGGGGTCCGACACGGCCTCGTACTCGATGTTCAGGTCATAGCTGTGGTCGGCGTGGTTCAGCGCAGTGCGCTCGATGTGTACATGACCGGAGTGATACTGGGCCATGGCTATCTCCTTTGGAAGGTCGAAAATGGCGGGCCGCGTAAGCCCGCCTGCTGCATTCAACGGTAGCTGATGCCCGGCTTCTCGGTGGAAACCCGAGTGCCGGCTTTGCCTTTGACGATGTCTTCGATGTTCTCCAGCGAACTGATCACCGCTACCTTGCCGGTGTTGCGGGCAAAGTCGCAGGCGGCCTGCACCTTCGGCCCCATGGAACCGGCGGCAAACCCCAGCTTTTCCAACGCATCCGGGTGGGCCTGGGCGATGGCCTTCTGCGTTGGTTTGCCCCAGTCAATGTAGGCTGCGTCGACGTCGGTGGCGATAATCAAAAGGTCGGCTTCCAATTGCTCGGCCAGCAGCGCCGAGCACAGGTCTTTGTCGATCACCGCCTCGATGCCTTTGAGCTTGCGGTTTTCATCGTACAGGGTGGGGATGCCGCCACCGCCTGCGCAAATCACGATGCTGCTTTTTTCCAGCAGCCACTTGATCGGGCGAATTTCGAAGATGCGCTTGGGTTTCGGGCTGGCTACCACGCGGCGGTACTTGTCGCCGTCGGCCTTGACCACCCAGCCTTTTTCCTTGGCCAGGCGCTCGGCCTCTTCCTTGCTATAGACCGGGCCGATGAACTTGGTCGGATCCTTGAAGGCCGGGTCGTTGGCGTCCACTTCCACTTGGGTCAGCAAGGTGGCGAAGGGCACCTCGAAGTCCAGCAGGTTGCCCAGTTCCTGTTCGATCATGTAACCGATCATGCCCTCGGTCTCGGCACCCAACACGTCTAGCGGGTACGCCTCGTCTGGCTTGTACGACAGGGCCTGAAGCGACAGCAGACCCACTTGAGGGCCGTTGCCGTGGGCGATGACCAGTTCGTTGCCAGGGTGAATTTTGGCGATCTGTTCGGTGGCGGTGCGGATATTGGCGCGCTGGTTGTCAGCGGTCATGGGCTCGCCGCGACGTAGCAGGGCGTTGCCGCCCAATGCAACAACGATACGCATGTGGAATGTCCTTTAGCGAAAGAATGAATGGACTGTCGCTGCACGGAGGCTGCGGAGTTCGCTGTGGGAGCGGGCATGCCCGCGAAGAGGCCAGACCTGACATCATCGATGATGCGGCTGACGCCTTCGCGGGCACGCCCGCTCCCACAGGGACTGCGGGCTACTTATAGATCAGCCAGGGTCGATACCAGGATCGCCTTGATCGTGTGCATGCGGTTTTCCGCCTGCTCGAAGGCGATGCACGCTGGCGACTCGAAGACGTCGTCGGTCACTTCGATACCGTTTGCCAGGTCCGGGTATTGTTCGGCGATCTGCTTGCCTACCTTGGTGTCGGAGTTGTGGAATGCCGGCAGGCAGTGCATGAACTTGGTCCGTGGGTTACCGGTGGACTTCATCAGTTCGGCATTCACTTGATAAGGCTTGAGCTGCTTGATGCGCTCACCCCAGGCTTCGATCGGCTCGCCCATCGATACCCACACGTCGGTATGGACAAAGTCGACCCCCTTGACCGCGGCTTTCGGGTCTTCGGTGAGGGTAATGCGTGCGCCGCTTTCTTCAGCGTACTGCTTGCAGCGCTCGACCAGGTCGTCGTGTGGCCACAGTGCCTTGGGCGCGGCGATGCGCACATCCATGCCCAGCTTGGCGCCGATCAGCAGCAGCGAGTTGCCCATGTTGTTGCGGGCATCGCCCAGGTAGGCGTAGCTGATGTCGTGCAGCGGCTTGTCGCTGTGCTCACGCATGGTCAGCACGTCGGCGATCATCTGGGTCGGATGGTATTCATCGGTCAGGCCGTTGAACACCGGCACGCCGGCGAACTTGGCCAGCTCTTCGACGATTTCCTGCTTGAAACCACGGTACTCGATGGCGTCATACATGCGCCCGAGCACACGGGCGGTGTCCTTCATGCTTTCCTTGTGGCCGATCTGCGAAGAGTTGGGGTCGATGTAGGTGACGTTGGCGCCCTGGTCATAGGCCGCAACTTCGAAGGCGCAACGGGTACGGGTGGAGGTTTTTTCGAAGATCAGGGCAATGTTGTTGCCCTTCAGGTGCTGCTGCTCGGTGCCCGTGTACTTGGCCCGCTTGAGGTCGCGGGACAGGTCCAGCAGGTAGCGCAACTCACGGGTGGTGTGGTGTTCCAGGCTGAGCAAGTTGCGGTTGTGAATATTGAACGCCATGACAGTTTCTCCTTGAGTTCGGTGATGTCCCGGCCGGCACTTCATGGGTGCGGCCGGGCGTGATGGTCGTTAGTAGTCGATCGGGTCGCGCACGATCGGGCAGGTCATGCAGTGGCCGCCGCCCCGGCCCCGGCCCAGTTCGCCGGCGCTGATGGTGATGACCTCGATGCCGGCCTTGCGCAGCAGGGTGTTGGTGTAGGTGTTGCGGTCGTAGCCAATGACTACGCCCGGCTCGATGGCCACCACGTTGTTACCGTCATCCCACTGTTCGCGCTCGGCGGCGAAGCTGTTGCCACCGGTTTCGACCACGCGCAGCTGGACGCCCAGCTGCTCGCCCACCACTTCGATGAACGACTTGTTGATGCGGCGTACATCCATGCCGTAAGGCTTGCTTTCGTCCGGGCGGATGATGAATGGCACAATCTCTTTCACCACTTCCGGGAAGACCGTGACCAGGTCGCGGTCGCAGAAGCTGAATACAGTGTCCAGGTGCATGGCGGCGCGAGATTTTGGCAGGCCGGCGACGATCACCTCCTTGACGGCGCCCTTGGCGAACAGGTTTTGCGCCAGTTGGCCGATGGCCTGGCGCGAGGTGCGCTCGCCCATGCCGATCAGCACGATGCCATTGCCGATCGGCATCACATCACCGCCTTCGAGCGTGGCATTGCCATGGTCCTTGTCCGGGTCGCCATACCACACCTGGAAGTCGGCCTCGGTGAACTCCTTGTGGAACTTGTAGATGGCGGTGGTCAACAGGGTTTCCTGGCGACGCGCCGGCCAGTACATCGGGTTCAGCGTCACGCCGCCGTAGATCCAGCAGGTGGTGTCGCGCGTGAACTGGGTGTTGGGCAGTGGTGGCAGGATGAAGCTGGAGTGGCCCAGGTAGTCGTTGTACATCTTCACGACTTCGGCGCCTTCGCTCTGCGGCAGGTCCTGACCTGCCACGCCGCCGATCAGGAACTCGGCCAGGTGGCGTGGCTCCAGGCCTTCGAGCCAGCTGCGCACTTCGTTGGTCAGGCCTACGCCGACGGTGTCAGGGGTGATCTTGCGGTCGAGGATCCACTTGAGCGCCTCTTTGTTCTGAACGATATCGGTCAGCAGGTTGTGCATCTCCAGCACATCCACGCCACGCTCGCGCATCTTGGTGACGAAGTCGAAATGGTCACGCTTGGCCTGGTCGACCCAGATCACATCGTCGAACAGCAGTTCGTCACAGTTGCTCGGTGTCAGGCGCTTGTGCGCCAGGCCCGGGGCGCAAACCATCACTTTGCGCAGTTTGCCGGCTTCGGAGTGGACACCGTACTTCTGTTTTTCAGCGGACATGGTTTCATTCCTCCAATTGATCGAAGACGTGGGTCAAAGGGTCAGGAAGCCGTCATACAGACCAAAGGCTGCCACCAGGGCGCCAATGACCACGGCTGCGAAGATCAGTTTTTCCACGTTGGTGAAGACCGGTTGGCCCACCTCACGCTTGGCCTTGGCGAACAGGATCGCGCCAGGTGCGTAGAGCAGGGCCGAGAGCAGCAGGTATTTCACGCCACCGGCGTACAGCAGCCAGACGGCGTACAGCAGGGCGATACCACCGATGAGCAGGTCCTTCTTGCGTTCGGCCAGGGCCTGTTCGTAGGTTTCGCTGCGCAATGCCAGCAGGAACGCATAGGCTGCCGACCACAGGTAGGGCACCAGGATCATCGAGGTGGCGAGGTAGATCAGAGACAGGTAGGTGCTGTTTGAGAACAGCGTGATGACCAGGAAGATCTGCACCATGGCGTTGGTCAGCCACAGGGCGTTGGCCGGTACCTGTTTGGCGTTCTCGCGGCGCAGGAACTCCGGCATGGTGTGGTCCTTGGCGGCGGCGAACATGATCTCGGCGCACAGCAGCACCCACGACAGCAGCGCCCCGAGCAGCGAGATGACCAGGCCGACGCTGATCAGCACCGCCCCCCAGTGGCCGACCACATGCTCCAGCACGGCAGCCATCGACGGGTTCTGCAGCTTGGCCAGTTCCGGTTGAGTCATGATGCCCAGCGACAGCACGTTGACCAACACCAGGAACAGCAGCACGGTCACGAAGCCGATCACCGTTGCCTTGCCCACGTCGGTGCGTTTTTCGGCCCGCGCCGAGAAGATGCTCGCGCCCTCGATGCCGATGAACACCCACACGGTGACCAGCATCATGTTGCGCACCTGGTTCATGACACTGCCAAGCTCTGGCGTGCCCACGGCCCAGATATCGGCGGTGAAGATGTCGAGCCTGAAGGCGAACAGGCAGATCAGGGCGAACAGCACCAGCGGCACCACTTTGGCCACCGTGGTGACCAGGTTGATGAAGGCCGCTTCCTTGATGCCGCGCAGTACCAGAAAGTGCACCGCCCACAACAGGATCGACGCGCCAATGATGGCGGCCGGGGTATTGCCTTCACCGAAAATCGGGAAGAAGTAGCCCAGGGTGCTGAACAGCAGCACGAAGTAGCCGACGTTGCCCAGCCAGGCACTGATCCAATAGCCCCAGGCCGAGGAAAAGCCCATGTAGTCGCCGAAGCCGGCCTTGGCATAGGCATACACCCCGCCATCCAGGTCAGGCTTGCGGTTGGCCAGGGTCTGGAACACGAAGGCCAGGGTCAGCATGCCGACCGCAGTGATCGCCCAGCCGATCAGCACGGCCCCGACCCCTGCGCTGGCGGCCATGTTTTGCGGCAGCGAGAAGATACCGCCGCCAATCATCGAGCCGACGACAAGTGCAACTAACGCGCCGAGCTTTAGTTTTCCGGATGAATCAGACATTTAACAACTCCTGCCAGGAGAAAGTTGACGACAGAATAGATCCGACGCCGCTGCCTTGAGCTGACTTGCGTCAGTTTAAGGCGCCGTAAAGGAAGGAAATTTCCTTCACGGGTGCTCCTGGAGAGTGCCGACAGCTTGGGCTGCAGGCCTTGAATGCTGGCACCTCCATGTCCTTCTAGAGCAAACGCTCTGTTCAGCCTGCGATGCTTGAAATTAGCCGCTTTTGTCGCTTTCGCAAATTTTTCACCAGAAATTCGAGTTTTATCAGTTTCTTTTCCAGTTGCCAGACTGCTGCTAGTTTTGAGAGAGCAGGTACATAGACAAAGCAGTTATTAGTGATAGAGGTTGAATGTACGGCTTCAGTATAAGTAACCATATTGATATAGCCCGCAAGGCTGTTTCAAACGCATGACAAGGTTTGAAAAAGGGAGGCTCATGAGCGAACCGGGACAGAAGCTGCGCCTGGGCGCGTTGATCGCGCTGGTGGTCGGGTCGATGATTGGCGGTGGTATCTTCTCGCTGCCGCAGAACATGGCCGCGCGTGCCGATGTGGGCGCCGTGCTGATCGGCTGGGCGATCACCGCGGTCGGCATGTTGGCCCTGGCCTTCGTGTTCCAGACCCTGGCCAACCGCAAGCCGGAACTGGACTCGGGTGTGTATGCCTACGCCAAGGCCGGCTTTGGTGAGTACATGGGCTTTTCCTCGGCCTGGGGCTACTGGATCAGCGCCTGGCTGGGCAACGTCGGTTATTTCGTGCTGCTGTTCAGCACGCTGGGCTTCTACTTCCCGGTGTTCGGCGAAGGCAACACACCCATCGCCATCGGTTGTGCCTCGCTGCTGTTGTGGTCGGTACATTTTCTGGTGTTGCGCGGCATCAAGGAGGCGGCCTTCATCAACCAGGTCACCACAGTGGCCAAGGTGGTGCCGTTGCTGATTTTCGTGGTGATCGCTGCAATTGCCTTCCGCGCCGATATCTTCACCCGGGATATCTGGGGTTTGAGCAACCCACAATTCGGCAGCGTGCTGGAGCAGGTGCGCAATATGATGCTGGTGACCGTATTCGTGTTCATCGGCATAGAAGGCGCAAGCGTGTATTCCGGGCGCGCTCAGCGTCGGTCAGACGTGGGCAAGGCCACGGTCATCGGTTTTCTGGGTGTGCTGGCGCTGCTGGTGTTGGTCAACGTGCTGTCGCTGGGCATCATGACCCAACCGGAACTGGCCGGGCTGCAGAACCCCTCACTGGCCTCGGTGCTGGAGCATATCGTCGGCCCCTGGGGCGCCTTGCTGATCAGCCTCGGCCTGGCGGTCTCGCTGCTTGGCGCATTGCTGTCTTGGGCGCTGCTGTGTGCCGAGATCCTTTACGCCACGGCGCGGGACAAGACCATGCCGCGCTTTCTGGCCAAGGAAAACGCCAACCATGTGCCGGCCAATGCCCTGTGGCTGACCAACTGCATGATTCAGGGTTTCCTGCTGATTACGCTGTTCTCGGCCGGTACGTACACCAGTCTGATCTACCTGGCCTCGTCGATGATCCTGGTACCCTATCTGTGGTCTGCGGCGTATGCCGTGCTGCTGGCGATGCGCGCAGAAACCTATGCCGGGCAGCCGAGGTTGCGGCGCAAGGACTTGTTGGTGGCGCTGGTTGCCCTGCTGTATGCCGTGTGGCTGCTGTATGCCGGCGGGCTCAAGTACCTGCTGCTTTCGGCGCTGCTGTACGCCCCCGGCGTCATCTTGTTCGCGAGGGCCAAGCATGAGCAGGGGCAGACGTTGTTCACGGCCTGGGAAAAGCTGATTTTCGCCGCCGTGCTGGTGGGTGCCGCGCTGGCGGCCTATGCCCTGTATTCAGGGCTACTGAGCTTGTGACGGGGCAGAGCAGGCGTGCTCCGGGCGTGACCAGATCCACAGGTTGCCCAAGGTCATCCCGGCGATTGCCAGGAATACCGGCCAGTGGTGTTCCAGAAAGGTCAGCATCAGGCCCGCACACAGCAGCATGCTGATGGTTGCGCTGACCTTGGCCCGGCGCTGAATCACCTTGCCGTTGCGCCAGTTATGCAGAATTGGCCCGAACAGCCGGTGGTTCTCCAGCCATGCCGACAGGCGCGGTGAACTGCGCGTGGCGGCCCAGGCGGCCAGCAGGATGAACTCGGTGGTCGGCAAACCAGGAATCACAATGGCGACCAGGCCCACCCCGAGGCTCACGTAGGCCAGGATTCCATACAACAGGCGGGCGAGTTTCGAGCGGGCTGGTTGGGTCATGTTCTCACTGCATAAAACGGTTCGGCCACCGAAGGGGTGGCCGGCTACGGCGTATCAGACCAGCGCGGCATCCGCAGCGTAGGCGTGCTTGAGCAACTCGGTGAAACGCTCGAAGGCGGCCACTGCACCGCGTTCGGCAGCCGCTTCCTCTTCAGGCGAGAGCGCCAGGCCATCGAGGATGCGGGTGAACTGCTTCCAGCCTTCGGCACGGCCACCGACGGGCTCGCCCAGGTGACGGGCACCGAAGCTGTCGGACAGTTCCAGGGCCACGGCACGCTTGATCAGAAACGCAGCGCCCAGTTTGGAGCCTTCGGAGACGAAGATCCAGCCCATTGCCTCGCCCAGGCTCGGCTTGCCCACGGCGCCCGGCACCGCCGCCGGTACTTCGGTGTCGAGGTCGGCGAGGTCCAGGCGGGCCTGGTCGGCACGGCAGCGCTCAGCCAGATCAGGGACGATGGCGATCAGTTGAGGGTCGTTGTACAGGGCCTGCAGTTCGGACTGGAACAGGTACTGGGCGACGACGAAGCGGGCGAAACTTTCGCGGCTGTCAAAAGGCGCGTGGGATTTGACCAGGGCATCCAGCTCGGCGTGCGGGGCGTGGGTGATCTGGTTCAGGCGCTGGGAGCGCAGGGCTGGGCGTTCGGTCATGGGGCAGTCCTTGGAAAGAGGGGTCTAGATACAAGACGAAGCAGCGAAAGCGGGACAGTAAAAAAAGCCGGTATTTGTGTTGCCAGTACCGGCGTCTTCGCGGGTAAACCCGCTCCTGCAGGAACATCACAGGTCCAAGACCTGTGTTGAACCTGTGGGCGCGGGCGTGCCCGCAAAGAGGCCGGTACAGACGTAACGCCTCAGATATCCCAAACCACATTGATACCGAAGTTGCGCCCCGGCATGGTCAGGCGGTCGATGTTGGCCGGCTGGGTCACAGCCGCCTCACCCTGGCCGTCGTAGCTGCGCACCGAATCCCACTGCCAGTATTTCTTGTCGGTCAGGTTGTACAGCCCTGCGTTGATGGTGACGTCGTCGGTGACCTTGTAGTAGCCGGTCAGGTCCAGCACACCGTAGCCCGGGGTGCGGAACTTCGAGGTGGAACCGTCAGGTGAATAGAAGGTACTGTCGTCGACACGGGTCTTGCGCTTGACCAGCGTCCAGCTCAGCAAGCCACCGTAGTGCTGCTGCTCGTAGCCCAGGCCGAATACGCCCTTGAGCGGGTTGACACTGTTCAACGGTTGACCGGTGTCATCGTTACGACCATAGGTGTAGGCAATCGAGCTTTGGGCATAGAGGCCCTGCGCTGCGCCGAAGTGGTCGAGGTTCAGGCGGCCCTTGAATTCGGCACCCTTGATGGTGGCGTGCTTGATGTTGTTGGCCTGGAAGGTCTGCTCCAGGTTGGCGCTTTGCACGGCATCTTCGTCGATGAAATCACGGTACTTGTTGTAGAACACTGCCACGTCGAAGTTGCCGGCGTCGAAGTTGCCACGCAGGCCGGTTTCATAGCTTTTGCTCTTTTCAGGCTCAAGGTCCGGGTTGCCCTCCACGCGGTAGCCTTGGTCCAGGTTCTGGAAGCGGCCATACATGGCTTTGGCGGTCGGAGTGCGGAAGCCTTCTGCATACTGGCCGTACCAGGTGTAGTTGTCGTTGAAGGCGTAGGTCAGGCCGAACTTGGGCGAGACGCGGTGCCACTTCTTGTCCGAATCATCCTGGGAGGCAGGCGCCGTACCGCTGGACTCCAGACCACGCAGGAATGCCTCGGTGAACTTGGGCTCCATACGGGTGTAGTCGTAGCGCGCGCCGGGCATGAAGGTCCAGTTGTTCCAGCGGATTTCATCCTGCGCGAACAGGCTGTAGGTATTCACGGTGGGGTCCGGGAAGTCGCTGACCAAGGCCTGTCCGTCACGCGCGCTGTCCTGTCCGATGGCGGTACAGGTACCACCGATGTTCAGGCAAGTGCCGGTGCCGCTCCGTGAACCCGTGACTTTTTCCTGTTTGAGTGTGGTGCCGTAGGTGAACAGGTGATCGGTTTGGCCGATGCTGAAGGCCTTGTCGAATTGGGCGTCGAATACCCACTGGCGATCCTTGTAGGTCGTCTGCCGGTCCCGAAACACTTGGCGTCCCGAGGCGACATACAGCTCATCGGTGCGTTGGTCGGTCTTCGCGATCTGGTAGTTGAGGCTCCATTTGACGTGATCTGCGACCACGCTATCGAGGTCAAATTCATGATTGAGACCGAAGCGTTCACGGGTGATCGTGTCGTTGCCTTGGCGCATGCGGTACGAGTTCATGCCACCGAAGCCCGGAATGAACGGCCCACCCACCGCGCTGAGGATGTTCTGGTCGCGGTCATCCTTGTAGCGCTCGTAGGTAAGCCCCAGGCGCGCGTCGTCGGCGTAGTTCCAGCCCAGCTTGGCCAGCACGTTGGTGGTGCGCACGTCCATCGGGTTGGCTTCGGTGCGTGACAGGCCGTCGCCACTGTGGCTGCCGTGGGTTTCGGCCTCGTGGCCGTTGCGCTGGCTCAGGTGCAGCAGGCCGTCGAAGTCACCCTGGCGGCCGGCGACGGTGGCGGAGGTCAGCCAGCTTTCGTCGGCCGAGCTGTAGCCGGTTTTCAGGCGTGCACCCACGTCTTTGCCGGGCTTGATGATGTCGTCCGGGTCGAGGGTGAAGTAGCTCACCGCACCGCCGATGGCGTTGCTGCCATACAACACCGAGGCCGGGCCGCGGAGGATTTCCACACGCTTGACGATTTCCGGGTCGACATAGTTGCGCTGGGTCTGGGCGTAGGGGCCGTAGAAGAAGCTGTCGGGGATCGACACGCCGTCGACTTGGGTGAGGATCCGCTCGCCGTCGATACCCCGGATGTTGTAGCCGTTCAGCCCGCTGCGTTGGCCGGTTCCGGATACCGACACCCCCGGCTCGTAGCGCACCAGATCCTGGATATTGTTCACGTTCTGCCGGTCCAGTTGCTCACGGGTCTGCACGCTGACAGTGCTCGGCACCTGGCTGACGTCCTGTGCGCTGCGGGTGGCGCTGACGGTCACCTGCTGCAGGGCGATCACGTTGCTTGCGGTTTGGCGCTCCAGTACCACATTGCCGTTGCTGATCTTGCGAAAACTCAGCCCGGTACCCCGCAACAGGCGCTTGAGGGCAGCATCTGGCGGCAGCGAACCCTGTACGCCTGGCGAAGCCACGCCGTCGGCCAGCTCGGCGCTGAAGCCGACCTGCCAGCCGGTGACCTGGCTGAAGGCGTTGATCGCCGACACCAGCGGTTGCTGGCCGATGCTGAAGCGGTAGTCGCCCATACGCGGGCTGCTGGCCTGTGCCGGCTCGGCGGCCAGCGCCGGCAGGCTGCAGGCACCGCTGGCGAGCAGGGCAAGGGTCAACAGGGACAATTGTCCTGTACGGCGGGGAAGGTTGGACGAGCGGGTAGGACCAGTGGACATCGGAAGCGCTCCCAGACGCGCGGGCTGTTATAGGTGATGGCTGTTCTCGTCTCTAAACAAGAATCAGTTGCATTGGCTATAACGAGACGGGCGGGCGAGTGCGATCGCGTAAAAATAATTCAGGGGTCAGTTCAGGATGACCAGCGCCGGGTACTCATGCAGTTGTGCCGAGGTGATGTGGGCCAGTGCGCGCAGGGTTTCCAGTGGCTGGTCGAGGCGGTAGTTACCGGTGACGGCGACGTTTTCCAACTGCGCATTGCGGTTGATGATCCAGCCCGGGTAGTACCGCTGTACTTCGGCCAGGACCTGGCTCAACGGGCAGTTCTCGAACACCAGGCGGCCGTCGATCCAGGCCAGGTCCTTGTGCATGTCGGGGCGCTGGCGTTGGCCAAAGCCCTGGGGGCCGACGCTGATGCTGTCGCCGGCACTCAGGCGGATGCGCTGGTCGCGCTCCCCCTGCAGGTCGACATCGCCGCGTTGCACCCGCACCTGGGCCTCGCCGTCAAGGTAGCGCACGGCAAAGTCGGTGTCGCGCACCTGTGCGCGCAAAGGCCCGGCTTTCACTTCCAGCGGCAGATGCGCGCCGTCGGGAACCTGAAAATAAGCCTCGCCCTGCAGCAGGCGGGCGACCTGGCGGCCGTCCTGGCGTTCGCTGGCAAATGCCGAATTGGTGTTGAGCAGCACTTTTGCGCCGTCTTCCAGTTGCAGGCGCTGGCGCTCGCCGACCACGGTCAGGTGGTCCGCTTGCAGGCGCATGGGCAGGTTACCGACGGTGAACAGCCCGACCACCAGCAGCGCTGCGGTGGCCAGGGGTTTCCAGTGGCTGCGCAGGCGCCCGCGCCATGAGCGGCGTTGCTGCTGGTGCATCTGTGTGGCCACCTGATGCAACGGGGTACCGTTCCACAGTGCCTCGGCCTCGACATAGGCCTCGGCGTTTTCTGGCGCAGCGCTCAGCCAGGCTTCAAAGGCCTGGGTGTCTGCGGCATCTGCGCATTGCAGGCGCACCAGCCAGTCCAGCGCCTCGTCCATGGCACGAGCTCGGGCGCTGAGCCGGGCAGGTGACGGGCGAGGGGCAGGGCGGTCGGTCACGGTGAATCCTTGAATGGTTTTTTGCGAATGATCAAGGCTAAGACGGGGTGTGGCAAGGGCTTTGCGTCGCCGTTCGCCTGCGCTCAGCTTACTTGAGTCGGTCGGCAACACCCATGCAGATTGCCATGATCAGTTTCAGTTCCTTTTGTACCGTGCTGGGCGAAACACTCAGTTGTTCGGCGATTTCCAGATAGGTGGCGCCATGCAGGCGGCTGAGGATGAAAATGCGCTGTTGGCGTTCGCTCAGTTGATTGAGGCTGACGCTGAGGTGCTTGAGCAACTGCTCGGCGTGGGCGGCATCCTCACTGCTGGTGGCGGGCGCGGCGACACTGTGCAGCACTTCGTCGGGCACGTCGTCGACCAGCATGCGTGCCTGCACCCGGCGTGCGCGCAGGTGGTCCAGTGCCAGGTTGCGCGCGGTCTGAAACACGAACGGCTCGATATGCTCGATGGGCCGCTCGCCCAGCGCGCGGGACACCCGCAGGTAGGTTTCCTGCAGCAGGTCTTCGGCCGTGCTGGGATTACCGACCATGCGCTGCAGGGTACGCAGCAGGGTTAGGCGCTGCACGAGGAAGACGGAGTTGAACCGGGACTGACTCACGGGGGGACCTGGCCGACGAAAGGTTAATGATAATGCTTATCATCTGTGTCGGAGGTCAAGTGTGGAAGTGTTAGGAAAAGGTAAAGATTGTAGTCTCTGGATGTAGCGCGCTTTTTTGTGGGAGCGGCCTTGCGTCGCGAAAGGACCGCAAAGCGGTCCCAGAGATATCCGCATCAACGCTCAAATCCCGGGGCTGCTTTGTAGCCCTATCGCGACGCAAGGCCGCTCCCACACAGGTCGCGTCAGCCAGCCCGGTGCAGCGCCAGGCAGTTATCCAGCATGCGGTTGCTGAACCCCCACTCGTTGTCATACCAGGCCAGCACCTTGAGCATCCGTCCGTTGGCCCGGGTATGGTTGGCATCGAAGATCGACGACAGCGGGTTGTGGTTGAAATCGCAGGAAACCAATGGCAGGGCGTTATAGCCCAATACCTTGGAATGTTTGCTGGCCTCGAGGAACAGCTGGTTGACCTGCTCCGCCGTGGCTTCGCGCTTGAGGTTGACGGTGAGGTCCACCAGCGACACGTTGATGACGGGCACCCGCACCGCCATGCCGGTCAGCTTGCCGGCCAGCTCCGGCAGCACCAGGCCCACGGCCTCGGCGGCACCGGTCTTGCTCGGGATCATCGACTGGGTGGCTGAACGCGCGCGGTACGGGTCGCTGTGGTACACGTCAGTCAGCACCTGGTCGTTGGTGTAGGCGTGGATGGTGGTCATCAGGCCTTGCTCGATGCCGAACTCCCGGTGCAGCACCTGGGCGATCGGCGCCAGGCAGTTGGTGGTGCAGGAGGCATTGGAAATGACCTGGTGCGAGGCGCGCAGGATGTCGTGGTTGACCCCGTACACCACGGTGGCATCGGCGCCCTTGGCCGGCGCCGAGACAATCACCTTGCCCGCCCCGGCGGCCAGGTGCGCAGCGGCTTTGGCGCGGTCGGTGAACAGCCCGGTGCATTCGAACACCACGTCGATCGCCTCGGCCTTCCAGGGCAGTTCGGCCGGATTGCGAATGGCGCTGACCGCGATGCGGTCACCGTTGACCGTCAGGCTTTCGTGGTCGGCCTCGACGGTTGCGTCAAAGGTGCCGTGGACACTGTCGTACTTGAGCAGGTGGGCATTCATGGTGCTGTCGCCCAGGTCGTTGATGGCGACGACCTGCAGGTCCTGGCGGTAGCCTTGGGTATACAGTGCGCGCAGGACGTTGCGCCCGATTCGGCCGAATCCATTGATGGCGATGCGAAGGGTCATGGCAGTACCTCTGGCAGTCCGAGTGAAACCTGTGGCACAAAGGAGCTTCACTGAAACGGTTTTGTTGTTGGAATTACAAGATTATTCACTGGCTGATAGAAAACAAGCCTTTTTAGTGGCAGTATTTTGTTTAAATATACAACGAGTGGTTGGGCGTCGTGCCTCCACCGATGCAGCGGGCTCCTAACCATGAGCCTAGGCCGCAATCGTTTGGAGGGGAAATGCCCGGTAAACCGCCCTTACAATTAGCCTGGAGTCCAGTACATGCATCCGCGCATCCTTGAGGTCACCCAGCGGCTGGTCGAACGCAGCCGAGCCACCCGCGAACGTTACCTGCAGCTGATTCGTGGCGCGGCCAGTGAAGGCCCCATGCGTGCCAGCCTGCAGTGCGCCAACTTCGCCCACGGCGTGGCCGGTTGCGGCAGCGAAGACAAGCAGACTCTGCGCCTGATGAACGCGGCCAACGTGGCCATCGTCTCGGCTTACAACGACATGTTGTCTGCCCACCAGCCGTACCTGCATTTTCCCGAGCAGATCAAGCAGGCCCTGCGCGAGGTCGGTTCGGTCGGCCAGTTTGCCGGTGGCGTGCCGGCCATGTGCGACGGTGTGACCCAGGGCGAGCCGGGTATGGAGCTGGCTATCGCCAGCCGTGAAGTGATCGCGATGTCCACGGCGGTAGCGCTGTCGCACAACATGTTCGACGCAGCACTGATGCTGGGCATCTGCGACAAGATCGTCCCCGGCCTGATGATGGGCGCGCTGCGCTTCGGCCATCTGCCGACCATCTTCGTCCCGGGCGGGCCGATGGTTTCCGGCATCTCCAACAAGCAGAAGGCCGATGTGCGCCAGCGCTATGCCGAAGGCAAGGCCAGCCGCGAAGAGCTGTTGGAGTCCGAGATGAATTCCTACCACAGCCCCGGCACCTGCACCTTCTACGGCACCGCCAACACCAACCAGTTGGTGATGGAAGTGATGGGGCTGCACCTGCCGGGCGCCTCGTTCGTCAACCCGTACACGCCGCTGCGTGACGCACTCACCGCCGAGGCTGCGCAGCAGGTGACGCGTATGACCAAGGCCAGCGGCAGCTTCATGCCGCTGGGCGAAATCGTCGACGAGAAGGCGCTGGTCAACTCCATCGTCGCGCTGCACGCTACCGGCGGCTCGACCAACCACACCCTGCACATCCCGGCGATCGCCCAGGCTGCGGGTATCCAGCTGACCTGGCAGGACATGGCCGACCTTTCCGAAGTGGTGCCGACCCTGTCGCACGTGTACCCCAACGGCAAGGCCGACATCAACCACTTCCAGGCTGCCGGCGGCATGGCCTTCCTGATTCGTGAGCTGCTCGACGCTGGCCTGCTGCACGAAGATGTCAACACCGTGGCCGGCCATGGCCTGCGCCGCTACACCCAGGAACCCTTCCTCGACGATGGCAAGCTGGTGTGGCGCGAAGGACCGCAACAGAGCCTGGACGAAAGCATCCTGCGCCCGGTGTCGCGGCCATTCTCGGCCGAAGGCGGCCTGCGGGTGATGGAAGGCAACCTGGGCCGTGGCGTGATGAAAGTGTCTGCCGTCGCCCCCGAGCACCAGGTGGTCGAGGCCCCGGCGCGGGTGTTCCAGGACCAGCAGTCGCTGGCCGACGCGTTCAAGGCCGGCGAGCTGGAGCGCGACTTTGTCGCGGTGGTGCGCTTTCAGGGCCCGCGTTGCAATGGCATGCCGGAACTGCACAAGCTCACCCCGTTCCTCGGTGTGCTGCAGGACCGTGGCTTCAAGGTTGCGCTGGTTACCGACGGGCGCATGTCCGGTGCCTCGGGCAAGATCCCCGCGGCCATTCACGTTTGCCCGGAGGCATACGACGGCGGCCCGCTGGCGCGGGTGCGTGATGGTGATATTGTGCGAGTCGACGGTGTCGAAGGCACGTTGCGGATCATGGTGTCGGCTGAAGAACTGGCCAGCCGTGAGCTGCCGCCTGCGCCCCAGGGCAACGACCTGGGGTGTGGGCGCGAGCTGTTCGGCTTCATGCGCATGGCGTTCAGCCCGGCAGAGCAGGGCGCCAGTGCCTTTACTTCGGCCCTGGAGCACCTCAAATGAAGCACCTGCTGGTTGGTGATATTGGCGGCACCAATGCCCGTTTTGCGTTGTGGCGTGACAACCAGCTGCATGAAGTAAATGTTTTCGCCACCGCGGACTACACCAACCCCGAGCAGGCCATCGAGGCTTACATGGAAAGCCAGGGTATCGCCCGTGGCGGCCTGGCGGCGGTGTGCCTGGCGGTGGCCGGCCCGGTCGATGGCGATGAATTCCGCTTCACCAACAATCACTGGCGCCTGAGCCGCACGGCATTTTGCAAGACCTTGCAGGTCGAGCGACTGTTGCTGATCAATGATTTCACCGCGATGGCGCTGGGCATGACCCGTCTGCGCGAAGGGGAGTTCCGCGAGGTGTGCCCCGGCCAGGCCGACCCCTCGAGGCCGGCACTGGTGATCGGCCCAGGTACTGGCCTGGGGGTGGGCTCGTTGCTGCGTCTGGGTGAACAGCGCTGGAAGGCCCTGCCGGGTGAAGGCGGGCATGTTGACCTGCCGGTGGGCAATGCTCGCGAAGCGGCAATCCACCAGCAGATCCACAGTCAGATCGGTCATGTCAGCGCCGAGGCCGTGCTCAGTGGTGGTGGCCTGGTGCGGCTGTACCAGGCGATCTGTGCGCTGGACGGCGACACGCCCAGGCACAAGACTCCGGCGCATATCACCGATGCGGCACTGGGCGGTGAGCCACGGGCGCTGGCGGTGGTCGAGCAGTTCTGCCGTTTCCTTGGGCGAGTGGCGGGTAACAATGTGCTGACGCTGGGCGCGCGAGGCGGGGTCTATATTGTTGGCGGTGTGATTCCGCGCTTTGCCGAGCTGTTCTTGCGTAGCGGGTTTGCCGCGAGCTTTGCCGACAAGGGGTGTATGAGTGGCTATTTTGCCGGGGTGCCGGTGTGGCTGGTGACGGCGGAGTTTTCCGGGTTGGAGGGGGCCGGTGTAGCGTTGCAGCAGGCGTTGGATCACTGATGGGGCCACTTGGCGGCCCCGATGGCAATACCCGACAGCAGGCAAAAAGACCTGTAATCAACAAGAGGAAGGACCACTTTGAGCACTGCCGGCAAATCGATCCTAATGGTCGACGACGACCAGGAAATCCGTGAACTGCTGCAAACCTACCTGAGCCGCTCCGGCTTCCAGGTGCATGCCGAGGCTGACGGCAAGGGCTTTCGCCGTGCGCTGGAAACCACGCCCTGCGACCTGGTCATTCTTGACGTCATGTTGCCCGACGAAGACGGCTTCAGCTTGTGTCGCTGGGTACGCCAGCACCCACGCCAGGCGCGCGTACCTATCATCATGCTCACCGCCAGCTCCGACGAGGCCGACCGGGTCATCGGACTGGAACTGGGCGCTGACGATTATCTGGGCAAGCCGTTCAGCCCCCGCGAACTGCAAGCACGAATCAAGGCCCTGCTGCGCCGCGCTGAATTCGGCCACGCCGCGCCGGGCAGTGCGGTGCTCGCCTTCGACGATTGGCGCCTGGACACGGTCAGCCACCGCCTGTTCCATCACGACGGTGAAGAGGTGATTCTTTCCGGTGCCGACTTCGCCCTGCTCAAGCTGTTCCTCGACCATCCGCAGCAGATTCTCGACCGCGACACCATCGGCAACGCCACCCGTGGCCGCGAACCGATGCCGCTGGACCGTATCGTCGACATGGCCGTCAGCCGTCTGCGCCAGCGCCTGCGCGATACCGACAAGCCCCCTCGGCTGATCCGTACGGTGCGTGGCAGTGGCTACTTGTTGGCGGCGCATGTCTGCAGTGCTCCCTGAGCGGCGCTGGCGCCTGCTGCCACGCTCCTTGCTGGGGCGCATGCTGCTGCTGACCCTGATGGTGGTGCTGCTGGCCCAGGGCTTGTCGAGCATCATCTGGGTTGCCCAGTTGCGTGCCAGCCAGTTGCAGGGCCTGCGTGCCAGCGCCAGCAGCCTGGCCCATTCGATGAGCGCGAGTGTCAGTTATTTCCGCTCGCTGCCGGTCGCCTATCGGCCCATGGTGCTCGACCAGTTGCGCAGCATGGGTGGCACACGTTTTTTCGTGTCACTCAATGCCAGGCCGCTGGACATGCCGGTACTGCCTGTCACCCCACGCAAGCAGGCAGTGATCGATGTGTTCCAGCAGGTGCTGCACGAGCGCCTGGGTTCGCAGATGGAAGTTTCCGTGGCGTTCGTCGCCCCCGACGACCTGCGTATCTTCAACAGTGGCCTGAAGCTCGACGAGCTGCCCCGCTCCTGGGCGCATTACTCGCTGACCCTGGAGCCACTCAACCCGCCGGTATTGGTGACGCAGATCCGCTTGGGTGAGGGTGAGTGGTTGTACATCGCCTCGCTGCTGCCCGAACCCTATACCAGCCTGGAGGCCGAACGCCTGCCACGGCAGCAGATCGGTTTCATCGTGCTCACCACAACCTTGCTGCTGCTGTTCATCGGCTTGCTGGTGCATTGGCAAAGCTGGCCGCTCAAACGGCTGGCGCGGGCCGCGCGGGAAATGTCGCTGGGCGCCGATGTGGCGCCGTTGGCTGAAGCGGGTGGCAGTGAAGTGGTCGAGGTTAGCCGGGCGTTCAACAGTATGCGAGAGCGAATCAGCCGCTACCTGACCGAACGCAGTCAGCTATTCAGCGCCATTTCCCATGACCTGCGCACGCCGATCACCCGCCTGCGTCTGCGTGTGGAACTGCTGGAGGACGAGCGCCTTCAGGCCAAGTTCAGTCAGGATCTGGATGAGCTGGAGTTGCTGGTCAAAGGCGCCTTGCAGTGCGTAAAGGACACCGACATCCACGAAAACATCGAGCCGGTCGACCTTAATCAGGTGCTGGAGATTCTGGCCGAGCCTTACCTGGGCGATGGTCGCATCACCGTCGAGGGCCAGGCGCTGGCGCCTTACCCGGGCAAGCCGCTGGCATTGCGTCGCTGCATCGGCAACCTGATCGACAACGCCATCAAGTACGGCGAACGGGCGCGGCTGCGCATCATCGACGGGGCAGAGGGCTTTGTGCTGCAGGTGGATGACCAGGGGCCCGGGGTGCCGCAACAGCAGCTGGAACAGGTGTTCGAGCCGCATTTCCGTCTGGCCGGGCAGCAGCAGGGGTATGGGCTGGGGTTGGGCATTGCGCGCAACATCGCCCATAGCCATGGGGGTGAGGTGAGCTTGCTGAACCTGCGCGAGGGCGGGCTGCGGGTGACCCTCTATCTGCCGCGGGGTATGGATTGAGTTTTTGGGGGGCTGTGCGGGCCTCTTCGCGGGCAAGCCCGCTCCCACAGGTACAGCGTAAACTTGGAAGGCTGTGCGGTCTTTGTGGGAGCGGGTTCACCCGCGAAGAGGCCCGTACAGCCACCCGAAATGTCACTGCCCGGTGACAATCCCGCCGTCCTTCGTGACATCCGCCATGACCCCACTGGCTAGAATTCGCAAAAGACTGGCAAGGATCAAGCTGGCCCATGACCCCCCTCAACCTGTCCGTTAACAGTTGGCTCAATGCCCCGGCCCACCACGCCTGGCGCCTGGCCGAAGCACAGCGCCTGCTGGCTTTTGCCAAGGCCGCGAAACTACCCGACGGTTTCGGCAATCTGGATGCCAACGGGCAACTCGCCCCTGGTGCACGTGCCGAAACCATGAACACCGCCCGCATGACCCATTGCTTCGCCTTGGCCCACCTGCAGGGCATTCCTGGCAGCCTGGCCTATGCCGAGCACGGTGTGGCAGCACTGCGCGGTGCCATGCAGGATGCCGCCCACGGCGGTTGGTTCGCCCACCCCGACGGCCACGACGATAGCGGCAAGGCGGCCTACCTGCATGCCTTCGTCGCTCTGGCCGCCAGCTCAGCAGCGGTGGCGGGCGCTGTCGACGCTAGCACGCTACTGGCAGACGCAACCCAGGTGATCGAAGCGCATTTCTGGAGCGAAGAAGAAGGTGCCCTGCGGGAAACCTTCTCCCGCGCCTGGCAGCTCCCCGAGCCGTACCGGGGCGCCAACAGCAACATGCACGCGACCGAGGCCTTTCTGGCCTTGGCAGATGCCACCGGCAACGGCCTGTGGCTGCAACGCGCCCTGCGCATTGCCGAACGCATCATCCATGGCCATGCTGCCGCCAACAGTTATCGGGTGATCGAACATTTCGATCCCCATTGGCAGCCGCTGCCGGATTACAACCTCGAACACCCGGCCGACCCCTTCCGGCCTTATGGCACTACACCCGGGCATGCGCTGGAGTGGGCGCGGTTGCTGCTGCACCTGGAAGCCAGCCTTGAACGGGCCGGCCTGTACGCCCCGCAATGGTTGCCGGACAGTGCCCGCGCATTGTTCGACACGGCCTGCCAACAGGCCTGGGGCGTCGATGGCGCCCCGGGTTTCGTCTATACGCTGGACTGGGCTGATCGCCCAGTGGTGCATGCACGACTGCACTGGGTGCACGCCGAGGCCTGCGCCGCTGCGGCAGCCCTGTTGCAACGCACCGGCGAGGCGCATTACGAACAGTGGTACCGCTGCTGCTGGGGCTTTATCGCCAATCATTTCATTGACCCCATTCGCGGCAGCTGGCACCACGAACTCGATGCGCACAACCAGCCGGCCGGTACCCTCTGGCCGGGCAAGCCCGACCTCTATCACGCCTACCAGGCGCTGTTGTTGCCAGGTTTGCCCTTGGCACCCAGTCTGGCCAGTAACCTGGGCGGCAATGTAACCAAACGATGACATTCACGCATCGCTTCGTTACCTGACGAGGCGAGCGCGCTGTTTAGACTTCATGCAACGCAAGCGATCGACTTGCACGGCATAACAACAAGAAAGGTGCCTCGATGAATTCCACGCTCCGTTTCGCTGCCGCAATTTCCTTTGCCTCCTTGATCCCCCTGGGTGCCCAGGCTGCTGACGCCAAAGGCAGCGTCGAAGTGGTGCACTGGTGGACCTCCGGTGGTGAAAAAGCGGCGGTCGATGTGCTCAAGGCCCAGGTCGAAAAAGACGGCTTCATCTGGAAGGACGGCGCCGTCGCCGGTGGCGGTGGTGCCACGGCCATGACCGTGCTGAAGAGCCGCGCCGTCGCAGGCAATCCGCCCGGTGTCGCGCAGATCAAAGGCCCCGACATCCAGGACTGGGCGGCCACCGGCTTGCTCGACACTGATGTGCTCAAGGATGTGGCCAAGGACGAAAAGTGGGACTCGCTGCTCGACAAGAAAGTCGCCGACACCGTGAAGTACGACGGTGACTACGTTGCCGTACCGGTGAACATCCACCGCATCAACTGGCTGTGGATCAACCCCGAAGTGTTCAAGAAGGCCGGCATCGACAAGGCGCCCGCCACCCTCGACGAATTCTACGCCGCCGCCGACAAGCTCAAGGCTGCCGGTTTCATCCCGCTCGCCCATGGTGGCCAACCCTGGCAGGACAGCACCGTGTTCGAAAGCGTGGTGCTGTCGGTGATGGGCGTCGATGGCTACAAGAAGGCCTTGGTCGACCTCGACAACACGGCCCTGACCGGCCCGGACATGGTCAAGGCGCTGACCGAGCTGAAAAAGGTCGCCACCTACATGGACCCCGATGGCAAGGGCCAGGACTGGAACCTGGAAGCCGCCAAGGTCATCAACGGCAAGGCCGGCATGCAGATCATGGGCGACTGGGCCAAGAGCGAATGGACCCTGGCGAAGAAAACCGCCGGCAAGGATTACCAGTGCGTGCCGTTCCCCGGCACCGACAAGGCCTTCCTTTACAACATCGACTCGCTGGTGGTGTTCAAGCAGAACAACGCTGGCACCTCTGCTGGCCAGCAGGACATTGCCCGCAAGGTGCTGGGTGAGGATTTCCAGAAGGTCTTCAGCACCAACAAGGGGTCGATCCCGGTACGCAACGACATGCTTGCCGACATGGGCAAGTATGGTTTCGATGCCTGTGCTCAAACCTCCGCCAAGGACTTCCTGGCCGACGCCAAAACGGGCGGCCTGCAACCGAGCATGGCGCACAACATGGCCACCACGCTGGCTGTGCAGGGCGCGTTCTTCGATGTGGTGACCAACTACATCAACGACCCCAAGGCCGACCCGGCCGATGCGGCGAAGAAGCTGGCGGCGGCTATCAAGGCTGCCCAGTAACGGCTGTTCGCGGGCACGCCCGCTCCCAGATGGGCCCTGCTCACCACTGTTCCTGGTCATGACGCCGGACCTGTGGGAGCGGGCTTGCCCGCGAAGCGGTGCGCAGCACCGCCACTACCTCGGGATTCAATACATGAGCACAACCACAGCCCAACTGCGGGCCTCACCCCTGGACGCGCTTCAGCGCTGGCTGCCCAAGCTGGTGCTGGCACCCAGCATGTTCATCGTCCTGGTGGGCTTCTACGGCTACATCCTCTGGACCTTCGTGCTGTCCTTCACCACCTCGACCTTTCTGCCCACCTACAAGTGGGCGGGCCTTGCGCAATACGCCCGTCTGTTCGACAACGACCGCTGGTGGGTGGCGAGCAAGAACCTGCTTCTGTTCGGCGGCCTGTTCATTGCCATCAGCCTGGCCATCGGTGTGTTGCTGGCGGTGCTGCTGGACCAGCGCATCCGCCGTGAGGGCTTCATTCGCACCATTTACCTGTACCCCATGGCGTTGTCGATGATCGTCACCGGCACCGCGTGGAAATGGCTGCTCAACCCCGGCATGGGCCTGGACAAGCTGTTGCGTGACTGGGGCTGGGAGGGCTTTCGCCTGGACTGGCTGATCGACCCTGACCGGGTCGTGTACTGCCTGGTGATCGCCGCCGTGTGGCAGGCCTCGGGCTTTATCATGGCCATGTTCCTCGCCGGCCTGCGCGGCGTTGACCAATCGATCATCCGCGCCGCACAGATCGACGGTGCCAGCTTGCCGCGCATCTACTGGACCGTGGTGCTGCCCAGCCTGCGCCCAGTGTTCTTCAGCGCGCTGATGATCCTTTCGCACATTGCCATCAAGAGCTTCGACCTGGTGGCGGCAATGACGGCCGGCGGCCCGGGTTACTCCTCCGACCTGCCAGCAATGTTCATGTATTCGTTCACCTTCAGCCGCGGCCAGATGGGCATAGGCTCGGCCAGCGCCATCCTCATGCTCGGGGCGATCCTGGCGATCCTCGTGCCTTACCTGTACTCGGAGCTGCGGAGCAAACGCCATGCATAGTCCTGTCGACAAGCCGGTGCTCAGCTTCAGCCGTATGGCCATCCATGCCGTGTTGCTGATCGCCGTGCTGCTGTATCTGGTGCCGCTGGTGGTGATGCTGCTGACCAGCTTCAAGACCCCCGAAGACATCAGCACCGGCAACCTGCTGAGCTGGCCTGCGGTGATTACCGGCATAGGCTGGGCCAAGGCCTGGGCAGCGGTCAGCGGTTACTTCTGGAACTCGATCATGATCACCGTGCCAGCGGTGCTGATCTCCACAGCTATTGGTGCACTGAACGGCTATGTGCTGTCGATGTGGCGCTTTCGGGGTTCGCAACTGTTCTTCGGCCTGCTGCTGTTCGGCTGCTTCCTGCCGTTCCAGACCGTGCTGCTGCCGGCCTCGTTCACCCTCGGCAAGCTTGGTCTGGCCAGCACCACCAGCGGCCTGGTGCTGGTGCATGTGGTCTACGGCCTGGCCTTCACCACGCTGTTCTTCCGCAACTTCTACGTGAGCATCCCCGACGCGCTGGTCAAAGCCGCACGGTTGGACGGTGCCGGGTTCTTCACCATTTTCCGCCGCATCATCCTGCCGATGTCCACGCCGATCATCATGGTCTGCCTGATCTGGCAGTTCACCCAGATCTGGAACGACTTCCTGTTCGGCGTGGTGTTCTCCAGCGGCGATTCGCAACCGATCACCGTAGCCCTGAACAATCTGGTCAATACCAGCACCGGGGCCAAGGAATACAACGTCGACATGGCGGCAGCGATGATCGCTGGCCTGCCAACCCTGCTGGTCTACGTGGTGGCAGGCAAATATTTCGTGCGCGGGCTGACGGCCGGCGCGGTCAAGGGGTAAGCCATGGCAACGCTCGAACTTCGCAATGTGAACAAAACCTACGGCAGCGGCCTGCCGGACACCCTCAAGGACATCCAGCTGTCGATCAAGGATGGCGAGTTCCTGATCCTGGTGGGGCCGTCGGGCTGCGGCAAGTCGACCCTGATGAACTGTATCGCCGGCCTGGAGCAGATCACCGGCGGCGCCATCCTCATCGACGAGCAGGACGTCAGTGGCATGAGCCCCAAGGACCGCGATATCGCCATGGTGTTCCAGTCCTATGCGCTGTACCCCACCATGAGCGTGCGCGAGAACATCGAGTTCGGCCTGAAGATCCGCAAGCTGCCCCAGGCCGCCATCGACGAGGAAGTGGCGCGGGTGGCCAAGTTGCTGCAGATCGAACACTTGCTGGCGCGCAAGCCGGCGCAGCTGTCCGGCGGCCAGCAGCAGCGCGTGGCCATGGGCCGGGCGCTGGCGCGGCGACCCAAGATCTACCTGTTCGATGAACCCCTGTCCAACCTCGATGCCAAGCTGCGGGTCGAAATGCGCACCGAAATGAAGTTGATGCACCAGCGCCTGAAGACCACCACGGTGTACGTCACCCATGACCAGATCGAGGCCATGACCCTGGGCGACAAGGTGGCGGTGATGAAGGACGGCATCATCCAGCAGTTCGGCACCCCGCAGCAGATCTATAACGACCCGGCCAACCAGTTCGTGGCCAGCTTCATCGGTTCGCCGCCGATGAACTTCATTCCGGTGCGTCTGGCCAAGCATGACGGCCGTTTGCTGGCGCTGCTCGACAGCGGCCAGGCGCGCTGCGAGCTGCCTTTGGGGCTGGCTGCTGACGAGCTGGAGGGGCGCGAGATCATCCTGGGCATCCGCCCTGAGCAGATCGCCCTGGGCGCTGCTGACGGTAATGGTTTGCCGGGTATCCGCGCCGAGGTGCAGGTCACAGAGCCCACCGGGCCGGACCTGCTGGTGTTCGTCACGCTCAACCAGACAAAAGTGTGCTGCCGCCTTGCGCCGGATGTGGTGTGCCGGGTGGGTGACACCCTCAACCTGCAATTCGACCCGGCCCGGGTGCTGCTGTTCGACGCCGACAATGGCGAGCGCCTGCACCTGGCCAGCACTGGCGCAACTGCAAAGGACAACGTGGCTCACTTCAAAGGCCGTTGACTCGTCTACACCATCAATAAGAAAAAAGAGGACGCAAAGGGATGGAACAGCGCAAACGCATCAAGACACTGGGATCGTTGGCCTTGCTTGCACTTGTAGGCAGCAGCGGTACACAGGCTGCCGAGGCTTTTTCCAGCGAATCAAAATGGATGACCGGCGACTGGGGCGGCACCCGGACCGAGCTGCTGGACAAGGGCTATGACTTCACCCTCGATTATGTGGGCGAGGTGGCTGGCAACCTGCATGGCGGCTACAACGACGACAAGACCGCACGCTACAGCGACCAGTTCGCCCTCGGCGCGCATCTGGACTTGCAGAAGATACTGGGCTGGCATGATGCCGAGTTCAAGCTGGCAATCACCGAGCGAAGCGGTCGCAACCTGTCCAACGACCGCATCAGCGACCCGCGCGCCGGGCAGTTCAGCTCGGTGCAGGAGGTGTGGGGCCGTGGCCAGACCTGGCGCCTGACCCAGATGTGGATCAAGCAGAAGTACTTCGACGGCGCACTGGACGTGAAATTTGGCCGCTTTGGCGAGGGCGAGGACTTCAACAGCTTCCCTTGCGACTTCCAGAACCTGGCTTTCTGCGGCTCGCAGGTGGGCAACTGGGTGGGCGGTATCTGGTACAACTGGCCGGTCAGCCAGTGGGCGCTGCGGGTGAAATACAACATCACCCCGGCGTTCTTCGTACAGGTCGGGGCCTTCGAGCAGAACCCTTCCAACCTGGAAACCGGCAACGGCTTCAAGCTCAGCGGCAGTGGCACCAAGGGTGCGATCTTGCCGGTGGAAGCGGTGTGGTCGCCCAAGGTCAATGGCCTGCCGGGCGAGTACCGCCTGGGTTACTACTACAGCACGGCCAAGGCTGACGATGTGTTCGACGACGTCAACGGCAACCCGCAGGCGCTGACAGGTG
This sequence comes from Pseudomonas sp. FYR_5, assembly GCF_043106315.1. Classification (NCBI taxonomy): domain Bacteria; kingdom Pseudomonadati; phylum Pseudomonadota; class Gammaproteobacteria; order Pseudomonadales; family Pseudomonadaceae; genus Pseudomonas; species Pseudomonas sp. FYR_5. Next base: position 147,860 of record NZ_JBICMK010000087.1, read on the forward strand.
AAGCCTTCAAGTCGCACTCCAGCAAGCACGGATGGTGGGTGGTGGCGCAGCAGCAGGTCACCGCCCACGGCGGCGACGTCAACCGTGGCCTCAGCCTGTTCGCCAACTTCACCGTGCATGACAAGGCCACCAACGTGGTCGACAACTACCAGCAGGTGGGGTTGGTCTACAAAGGCGCTTTCGACGCTCGGCCCAAGGATGACATCGGCTTCGGTGTGGCGCGTATTCATGTGAATGACGACGTGAAGAAGCGCGCCGAGTTGCTCAACGGCCAGAGCGGCATCAACGATTACGACAACCCTGGTTTCGTGCCGCTGCAGCGCACCGAGTACAACGCAGAGCTCTACTACGGCTTCCACGTTACCAACTGGCTGACCGTGAGGCCCAACTTGCAGTACATCAAGAGCCCGGGCGGGGTGGACGAGGTGGATAACGCGCTGGTCGCTGGCTTGAAGATTCAGTCGTCATTCTGAGGGCACTTGTTGTAAATTTACGCCAATCCATTTTCGGTTCCCGGCACCCACTGGTCTGCAGTGGGTGTCGGGGATAGGCCGAGACAGCGCTATCTCGAACAACAAGAGCTCTGAACCATGCCCGAACATCCGCTCCATCGCTTCTTTTCCTCGCAGCGGCCACGGCCGACATTCGAATGGGAGCGTTACCAGCAGCGCGATGTGCTGATCATCGATCATCCCCGTTGCCAGGCGGTGTTCAGCCGCCAGGGCGCGCAGTTGCTGCACTTTCAACCGGCGGGTGAACGGCCGTGGCTGTGGTGCGCCGAACAGTGGCCACAGGTAGGGGCGATCCGCGGTGGCGTACCGGTGTGCTGGCCCTGGTATGGCTGTCACCCCAGCGAAGACCTGTGGCCGGACCACGGCTGGGCGCGGCTGCTGGACTGGAAACTGGTGGACAGCCGTGAGGACGAGGAGGGCGTGACCCTGAAATGGCGGCTGGACCTGTGCGACTGGCAGGTCGACTTGCACGCCCGGCTAGGTAGCCGCATGGAGCTGAGCCTGAGCACCGAACATCAGGACAGCGAACCCTGCCAGTTGAGCCATGCGCTGCTGGCGTACTGGCGCATCAGTGACGTGTCCGAGATAGCGCTGTCTGGTCTGGAAGACATTGAAGGCTACGACCGCCTCAACCGCCAGGCTTGCCGTGAAGATGGCGCGCTGAAGCTCAAGGGCGGCTGCCAGAAGGTCTACCCCGGTACGCCACGGGTGCAATTGCAGGACCCGGCCTGGCAGCGCGAGCTGTGCATCGACACCGGTGACAGCGACGACACCGTGGTCTGGCACCCTGGCAATCGCCCGCTGATGGGGGTGACTGGCCGCGAGTCGCAGCGTTTTGTCTGCGTCGAGGCGACCAGCGGCAGTGGCGAAGGCCTGAGCCTGGCGCCTGGGCAGCGTGCGCACCTGCGTTTGCAGGCGCACCGGCTCAATTGAGTTCGTCGTCCTCGATCGGGTAGCGGCTGGCGTTGAGGCTTTCCTTGATCTTGCGCAGGTGGGGCTGGAAGTCCACGCCGCGGCGCAGGGTCATGCCGGTGGCCAGCACATCGAGCACGGTCAGCTGGATGATCCGCGAGGTCATCGGCATGTAGATGTCGGTATCTTCCGGCAGCGGGATGTGTAGGCTCAGGCTGCAGGCATTGGCCAGTGGCGAGCCTGCGGCGGTCAGGCCCAGCACCGAAGCGCCGTTTTCACGCGCCACGCGCGCCACTTCGACCAGTTCGCGGGTGCGCCCGGTGTAGGAAATGATCACGAACAGATCGCCGGTGTGGGCGACCGAGGCCAGCATGCGCTGCATCAGTACATCGGCGTGGGCCGACACGGCCAGGTTGAAGCGGAAGAACTTGTGCTGCGCATCCAGGGCCACCGGGGCCGAGGCTCCGAGGCCGAAGAAGTGGATCTGTCGGGCCTGGATCATCATGTCCACGGCGCGGCTGACCTGCTGCGGGTCCAGTTGCTGGCAGGCGCTGTCAAGCGAGGCGATGGCGCTGGCGAAGATTTTCTGGGTGTAGGCGGCCGGGTCATCGTCGGCCTCCACCGCGCGGCTGACATAGGCGGCACCACTGGCCAGGCTCTGCGCCAGTTGCAGTTTGAGCTCGGGGTAGCCGCTGACGCCGAACGAGCGGCAGAAGCGGTTGACGGTCGGTTCGCTGACCTTGGCCGCCTGGGCCAGCGCAGCGATGCTGAAACGGGTGGCTTGTTGCGGGTTGAGCAGGATGACTTCGGCGACTTTGCGTTCGGCCTTGTTCAGCTCGTCGAGGCGGCCCTGGATCTGTTCCAGGAGGTTTCGCACGCGGTCCATGGGTGTGTCCTTGGGTCGGGAAGACAGCCGGCTGTGGGAGCAGCAGGCTTTTTGCACGGTCGTCTATCGTACTGTCGGTGCGGTTGGCGTACCACTTGTCTGTAACACTTGTGTGTAATGTTGTGGTTTTTACTACATTATCCCTTGAAAACCGTGTGTGAAAGCGGTATTCCTAGACCAACTTTAGGAAAGAACCAACATCATGGCTGCAATCAGTGTCGAACCTTGCACCTTTGCCCTGTTTGGCGCCCTCGGCGACCTGGCATTGCGCAAGCTGTTTCCTGCGCTCTACCAGCTCGACCGGGCCAACCTGTTGCACCCGGACACCCGCCTGCTGGCCCTGGCCCGCGAGGCCGGCAGTGCGCAGGAGCACCTGGACAGCATCGAAGCCCACCTGCGCCGGCACGTGCCCGAGGCAGATATCGAGCCTGCCGCGCTGGGTCGCTTCCTCGCCCGCCTGAAGTACCAGCACCTGGACTTCCTGCAGCCCGAGGGCTATCAGGCCCTTGCCGAGCAACTGCCGGGCGAGCTGCCGCTGATCGCCTACTTCGCCACGGCGGCGGCGGTGTATGGGGCCATCTGCGAAAACCTCGACAAGGTCGGGCTGGCTGCGCGCACCCGGGTAGTGCTCGAGAAACCTATTGGCCACGACCTGGAGTCGTCGCGCCGGGTCAACGATGCCGTGGCGCGGTTCTTCCCAGAAAGCCGGGTCTACCGCATCGACCACTACCTGGGCAAAGAGACGGTGCAGAACCTGATTGCCCTGCGCTTCGCCAATAGTCTGTTCGAAACCCAGTGGAACCAGAATTCCATCTCCCATGTGGAGATTACCGTCGCGGAAAAGGTTGGTATCGAGGGCCGCTGGGGTTATTTCGACAAGGCCGGCCAGCTGCGCGACATGATCCAGAACCACCTGCTGCAGTTGCTGTGCCTGATCGCCATGGACCCGCCCAGCGAACTGTCTGCCGATGCCATCCGTGACGAGAAGGTGAAAGTGCTCAAGGCCCTGGCACCGATCACCGGCGACGGCCTGAGCACCAGTGTGGTGCGCGGTCAGTACATTGCCGGCTACAGCGAAGGCAAGCCGGTGCCCGGTTACCTGGAAGAAGACAACGCCAACGCCCAGAGCGACACCGAAACCTTCGTCGCCCTGCGCGCCGACATCCGTAACTGGCGCTGGTCGGGCGTGCCGTTCTACCTGCGAACCGGCAAGCGCATGCCGCAAAAACTGTCGCAGATCGTCATTCACTTCAAGGAAACGCCGCACTACATCTTCGCCCCGGAACAGCGTTTGCAGATCGGTAACAAGCTGATCATCCGCCTGCAACCGGACGAAGGCATTTCTTTACGGGTGATGACCAAGGAGCAGGGCCTGGACAAGGGCATGCAACTGCGCAGTGGCCCGTTGCAGCTGAATTTTTCCGATGCCTGGCGCAGTGCAAGAATTCCGGATGCCTACGAGCGGCTGTTGCTCGAAGTGATGCGTGGCAATCAGAACCTGTTCGTGCGCAAGGACGAAATCGAGTATGCCTGGAAGTGGTGCGACCAGTTGATCGCCGGTTGGCGTAATGCGGGCGACGCGCCCAAGCCATACGCGGCGGGCTCCTGGGGGCCGATGAGCTCGATTGCACTGATCACACGCGATGGGAGGGCGTGGTATGGGGATATCTGAATTGAAACTGCCAGCGGCCGTGAAGGCTCATGAACTGGCGGATGCCAAGGCACTGTCCGTGACCTTGGCTCATGATGTGGCTGAGCGCCTGCGTGCTGCGATTGCCGCCAAGGGGCAGGCCTGTGTGGTGTTGTCTGGCGGTCGCAGCCCGGTGCCGTTCCTGGAGAAGCTGGCCAGCGAGCGCCTGGACTGGGCCAAGGTCATCGTCAGCCTGGCTGATGAGCGCTGGGTGCCGGTGGAGCACGCCGACAGCAATGCCGGCCTGCTGGCCCGCCACCTGTTGAAGGGCGAAGCGGCCAAGGCCCGCTTCGTTGGCCTGTACCAGCAGGCGGAGAACCTTGATGCCGCTGCGCTCAAGGCTGATCAGGCCTTGGCCGAGCTACCGCCGATCGACGTGCTGGTGCTGGGCATGGGCGACGATGGCCATACCGCCTCGCTGTTCCCCGCCAGTCCCAACCTGGAAGCAGGCCTGGACTCGGCCGGCCCACGCCGCTGCCTGCCGTTGCTGGCGCCGAGCGTGCCGCACCAGCGCCTGTCGATGACCCGTTCGCTGTTGGCCAGTGCTGCCTTCATCGCGCTGTCTGTGCAAGGCCAGAGCAAACTCGCTACCCTGCGCGCCGCGCTGGCGGGCAACGACCTTACTGAAATGCCGATTCGCGCTTTTCTTCACGACCCCCTGGACATCTACTGGTGCCCATGAGCCAAGGATCCACAGTCATGACCACCCTTGAACGCCCACAGCCCAAGCTCTCGATGGCTGATAAAGCCGCGCGGATCGACGCCATTTGCAAAGAGGCGCGCATCCTGCCGGTAATCACCATTGCTCGTGAGGAAGACATCCTGCCGCTGGCTGATGCCCTGGCCGCTGGCGGCATCCGTACCCTGGAAGTGACCCTGCGCTCCCAGCATGGCCTCAAGGCCATTCAGGTGCTGCGTGAGCAGCGCCCGGAGCTGTGTGTGGGCGCCGGTACCGTGCTCGACCGCAGCATGTTCGCAGCGGTTGAAGCTGCGGGCGCGCAGTTCGTCGTTACTCCAGGCATTACCCAGGACATTCTCGAAGCGGGCGTGGACAGTGAAATTCCGCTGTTGCCGGGCATCAGTACGCCGTCCGAAATCATGATGGGCTATGCCCTGGGTTACCGCCGGTTCAAGTTGTTCCCGGCGGAGATCAGTGGCGGCGTAGCGGCGATCAAGGCCTTTGGCGGCCCATTCGGCGATATTCGTTTTTGTCCCACCGGCGGTGTAAACCCGGCCAACGTGCGCAACTACATGGCACTGCCAAACGTGATGTGCGTCGGGGGGACCTGGATGCTCGACAGCAGCTGGATCAAGAACGGTGACTGGGCGCGGATCGAAGCGTGCAGTGCCGAGGCGATGGCGCTGCTGGACGCCAACTGAATCAGTTGTGTGCTTTACGGCTTGTGGGGCGCTTGGTCGGCGCCCCTTTTTTTTGCCTGGGATATTTGCATTGGTTGTGCTGGCCTTTTCGCGGGTAAACCCGCTCCTACACACTGATCTGCGGTGGACGCACCGGGGGGTTGGACACAGGCCGTTGCAGGAGCGGGTTTACCCGCGAATGGGCCGGGTCTGCGGGCCAATATCCCTGGCCGTTCACCGTTGCCGTGGCCTCCGTATTCGCGGGTAAACCCGCTCCTACACCTGATCGGTGGTGGACACACACTGGTGATTGGGCGCAGGCCGTTGTAGGAGCGGGTTTACCCGCGAAAAGGCCAGTCCAGGCCCACAAAAAAAGCCCGCATCAAACGATGCGGGCTTTCTCATTCCTCATTCCAGGCTTCAGGCCGCCTTGGCTTCCTGCTGGCTCAGCGAGCGGTTCAGCGCGCTGAACAGGGCCTTGAAGCTGGCCGTGGTGATGTTCTCATCGATACCCACGCCATGCACCGGACGGCCACCGGCCACGCGCAGTTCGATGTAGGCCGCGGCCTTGGCGTTGGTCCCCGCGCCAATGGCGTGCTCGTTGTAGTCCATGATCTCTACGGCAACCGGCAGGCCGGCCACCAGTGCTTCCAGGGCGCCGTTGCCCTTGCCGCGCCAGTGCAGGGTGGTTTCGCCTTCACCGGCAACTTCCACTTCCACGGCGCTGTGGCCGTTTTCTTCCTGCAGGCGATGGCTGACCAGTGCGTATGGCGCGTTGGCCTGGAGGTATTCCTTGTGCAGCAGGCTGTAGATCTGCTGAGCGGTCATTTCCAGGCCCAGGCGGTCGGTCTCACCCTGCACCACCTGGCTGAATTCGATCTGCATGCGACGCGGCAGGCTGATGCCGTATTCCTGCTCGAGCAGGTAGGTGATACCGCCTTTGCCCGACTGGCTGTTGACGCGGATTACCGCTTCGTAGCTGCGGCCGATGTCGGCCGGGTCGATTGGCAGGTAAGGCACCTCCCACAGTTCCCCATCCTGCTGCTTGGCGAAGCCCTTGCGGATGGCGTCCTGGTGCGAGCCGGAGAACGCGGTATGGACCAGATCGCCCACATACGGGTGACGTGGGTGTACCGGCAACTGGTTGCACTCTTCGACCACCTTGCGCACGCCGTCGATGTCGGAGAAGTCCAGCAACGGGTCGATGCCCTGGGTGTAGAGGTTCAGTGCCAAGGTCACCAGGTCGACGTTACCGGTACGCTCGCCGTTGCCGAACAGGCAGCCTTCGGCACGGTCGGCGCCGGCCATGAGGCCCAGTTCGGTGGCAGCGATACCGGTGCCACGGTCGTTGTGGCAGTGCAGGCTGATGATCACGCTGTCGCGGCGGCTGATGTTGCGGCAGAACCACTCGATCTGGTCGGCGTAGATATTTGGCGTGGACACTTCCACGGTGGCCGGCAGGTTGAGGATGATCTTGTGTTCAGGGGTAGGGTTCCACACCTCGATGACCGCGTCGCAGACTTCCTTGGCGAACTCCATTTCAGTGGCGCTGAAGGTTTCTGGCGAGTACTGGAAGGTCCACTGGGTTTCCGGCTGCTGGGCGGCGTACTTGACGAACAGCTTGGCCGCGTTCACCGCGATGTCCTTCACGCCTTGCTTGTCCTGATTGAAGACGATGCGGCGGAACGACGGGCTGGTGGCGTTGTACAGGTGGACGATGGCCTTCTTCGCACCGCGCAGCGACTCGAAGGTGCGGGCAATCAGGTCTTCACGTGCCTGGGTGAGCACCTGGATGGTGGTGTCATCCGGGATGTGGCCATCCTCGATCAGGGTGCGCACGAAGTCGAAATCGGTTTGCGAGGCAGACGGGAACGAGGCTTCGATCTCCTTCACGCCAACCTGCACCAAGGTCTTCCAGAAGCGCAGTTTCTTCTCCGAATCCATCGGCTCGATCAGCGACTGGTTGCCATCACGCAGGTCGGAGCTGCACCAGATAGGTGCCTGGGTGATGGTCTTCGACGGCCAGGTACGGTCAGGCAGGTCGATGGTCGGGAAAGCGCGGTATTTCTTCGAAGGGTCTTTGAGCATGGTCATGGAAGCAATCCTTTTGTGTGCGGCCGAGATCGGGCCTGCCGAGCGATAACGATATGAAGAGGCGAGGCGACGCGATTCAGCCTGGTAGTCGGGCGCTGACCAGGCAGAGGCTGCGATGTTGTCGGAGCAGGATGAGGGTGCTGAAGGTTTTCATGCCTTCAAACTTAACCAGTGGGGTGGGGGATGGCAAGCGTTCGGGGAAAATTGAGAGGAATGCTTAAAAAAAGCCATAAAGCGAGATTTTATGGCTTTATTTGGCTGAGTGCTTCGTTGCTTTTGCGCGGTATTTTTCGATGGCGCAACACAATCGAATTAATGCCAGCAGTGCTGGCCCATTCGCGGGTAAACCCGCTCCTACAGGTACGCGGCCCCTTGTAGGAGCGGGTTTACCCGCGAATGGGCCGGCCCAGGCAGCGCAACGTTCAGGGCTGGAACGCGCCAATGAAAATCGCCGGGTCCACCCGCGCATCGTTCAGGCTGACGTTCCAGTGCATGTGCGGCCCGGTAGCCCGCCCGGTCGAGCCCACACGCCCGACCACCTCGCCACGACGCAGTTGCTGCCCGACCTGCACACCGATCTTCGACATGTGGCAGAACATGCTGATAAAGCCCTGCCCATGGTCGACGAACACCGTGCGGCCGTTGAAGAAATAATCCCCCACCAGAATCACTTTGCCATTGGCGGGTGTCTTGATCGGCGTGCCTGCCGGCACCGCAAAGTCCAGCCCGGCATGCGGGTTGCGTTCTTCGCCATTGAAGAAGCGGCGCACGCCGAACTTGCTCGACAGCGGGCCGTTGACCGGCTTGTCGAGAATCAGGTTGCTCGGCAGGTTCGGGCTGAAGCTGCGGTAGGCCTTGATCTGCTCGGCCAGCTCGCGTTCGATGCGCTTGAGGTCGGCCGGGTTCGGGTTGACCTGGCGCGTGTTCTTCAGGGTAATGCGCTGCTCAGGGTACTTCTTGCTGCCTACGCTGAAAGGCAGGGTGCGCCCGCCCTGGTTCAGCACTGCGGTGCCGGGCTTCTGGGTCAGCGGGATGCCGACGATGGCCAGCCAGTTGTCCTGCTCCTTCACCACCAGCACCGGCTTGCCGTCGAAACGGGCGCTGGGTGCGTTGGTGGCGGGGCCCAGGTCGACGACTGCCACACCGCCGGGTACCGGTTTGTTCAGTGTGCGGGTGATGTAGCTGGCCTGGGCGCCGCCGGCCAGCAGCAGCAGGGAAAGGGCAAGCAGGGGCGCGAGCATGCGGGGCATGTGTCAGTCCAGTAGTGAGAGGGTGACCGGGGTCAGGTGGTTGTCTTCGACGCGCACCAGCAGCTCGCCTTCGTTCAGGCGGGCGGTCAGGCGTTGGCCGTTGCGGGTCTGTTCGGCGCTGCGAATGGCCTGGCCTTGTTCATCCAGCAAAATGCTGTATCCGCGGGCCAGGGTGGCCAGCGGGCTGACCACCTGCAGTGTCTGCAGCTGGGCCTGGAACCGCTGGCGACGGTCCTTGAGCACCTCGCGCATGGCCCGTGGCAGGCGCTCGGCCAGGCTGTCCAGGCGCTGGTTCAGCAGCTTCAGGTTACGCCCCGGATGCTGCGCGGCCAGGCGGGCGTCCAGGCGTGCCAGGCGTTCGCGGCGCTGGTTGAGGTTGAGCATGAACGCGCGGCGCAGGCGCATGTCCAGGTCGTCCAGGCGTTGGGCCTGCTGGCGCAAACGCTCGCCTGGGTGGCGCAGGCGGCGGGTGAGTGACTCCAGGCGCAGGCGGTCGTGGGTCAGGCGGTTCTGCATGCGCAGCAGCAGGCGCCGTTGCAGGCCATCCAGGCGTTGCCGAAGGCCGCTGTTGTCAGGGGCCAGCAGCTCGGCGGCAGCAGACGGTGTGGGCGCGCGCACGTCAGCCACGAAGTCGCTGATCGACACGTCGGTTTCATGGCCCACGGCGCTGACAATTGGTGTGACGCAGGCGGCCACGGCACGCGCCACGGCTTCCTCGTTGAAACACCACAGGTCTTCCAGCGAACCACCACCACGCGCCAGGATCAGCGCATCGAAGCCGAGGCTGTCGGCCAGGCGGATGGCGCGTACGATCTGCGCGATGGCTTCGCGGCCCTGTACCGCTGTAGGGATCAGGTTCAGCTCCACCTGCGGCGCGCGGCGGCCGAACACGCTGATGATGTCGCGGATCACCGCGCCAGTGGGCGAGGTGATGATGCCGATGCGCTGCGGGTGAGCCGGCAGCGGCTTCTTCCGTTCGGTGCTGAACAGCCCCTCGGCACCGAGCTTTTCCTTCAGGGCCTCGAAAGCCAGGCGCAGCGCGCCATCACCGGCTGGCTCGACGGTGTCGAGAATCAGTTGGTAGTCGCCACGCCCCTCGAACAGTGAAACCTTGCCACGCACCCGCACCGCCAGGCCGTCGCGCAGCGCCTGGCGTACCCGCGTGGCGTTCTGCCGGAACAACGCGCAACGCACCTGGGCGCCGCTGTCCTTGAGGGTGAAGTACATGTGGCCGGACGCCGGGCGGGCGAGATTGGAGATTTCGCCTTCCACCCACACACTGCGGAAAACGTCTTCCAGCAGCACGCGGGCGCGGCCGTTGAGTTGGCTGACGGTAAGGACCTCGCGGTCCAGCCCGAGTCGTTCGAAAGGGTCTTTGATCATGGCAGGCATCATAAATGACATCGGCCCCGGTTGTCTGTCCCGGGCCCTGTTGGAGCGGGTGCACCGGCGAAGAACAAGGTTCAGCCCTGCAGGGCCGTTACGAACTGCCTGGCTATCTGCCCCGCATCGCGGCGACAGGCCAGCGCCACTGTGCTCTGGCAATCCCCTTGCAGCGCCACGAAACTGACCGAAGCGGGTGCGATCTGCCGCATGCACGCTGGCAACAACGCCACCCCAAACCCCGCCTGTATCAGCTGCAATTGCGTGGTCTTGCGCGACAGTACCTGCGCCGCCTTCGGGAAGAATCCTGCCCCCATGCACAACGAGGCAGACAGGTAGCTCAAACCACCGCGATCCCGGTGTGGGATGGAAATGAAGCGTTCTTCCTTCAGTTGCTCCAGTTGCACGTGCTGAGTACCCGCCAAGGGGTGTCCAGCGGCGACCGCCAGCAACAAGGGTTCGTCGAACAATTCATGCAGCACCACGCCTTCATGCTGGCGCAGCACCGGCAAGCGCAACAGGCCGATATCCAGCCGTCCGGCAGCAATGTCTTCCAGCTGTGCCTCCGATGACTGCTGCGCAATCTCCAGCGAAACCCCTGGGTTGTGCTTCAGGTAGTTCCCCAGGCGAGCCAGAAGCCCGCCGGTCAGCGGCACGGTGCTGGAATGATTCAGGCGCAAGCTGCCTTGCAACCCTTGGCCAATGTCACGGGTAACCCGCTCAGCCTGTGCCAGGTCAGCCAGCAAGCGTCGCGCCCGTTCAAGAAAGGCCTGACCGGCCAGCGTCAGGCGAGGCAGGCGCGCCGTGCGTTCGAACAGCGGCGTGCCCAGTTGCTGCTCCAGCTCCTTGATCTGCCGGCTAAGGGCCGACTGGGCGACGTACAGTCGCTCGGCTGCACTGCTGAAACTGCCGCACTCGGCGATCTCCACGAAGTAACGCAACTGTCGGATCGACGTCATGTCATGCCTTTTCGAGATGGCTTAGGGGATAAAGGCATATTAGTCGGCATGGCTCATGGCTGGCTAACCTTTGCCTGTCTTCCCAGGAACTGCTGCCATGCTTGCCCAACTGTCGTTTTCCGGCCTTGACTGGCTGCCGATCCTGTTCGCCATTGCCGCGGCCTACATCGTTTTCGGTATCGCCGGCTTCGGTACTGCACTCGTGGCCGGGCCGGTGCTGATTCACTTCATGCCGTTGACACGCATCATCCCGCTGCTGGTACTGCTGGATTTCGCGGCCGCCTTCGGCAACCTGCTGCCGTCACGCCGGGATGTGGTACGCAGTGAATTGCTGCGGCTGCTGCCCTTCATGGCCTTGGGTTGTACGTTGGGCGTGGTGTTCCTGCTCCAGCTGAAGTCCGACCTGTTGCTGCTGTTGATGGGGCTATTCGTGACCGCCTATGCACTTTACGGGCTGGCAGTGAAAGTGAGGCCAGCCAGCCTGTCCGGCTTCTGGGCGGTGCCGATGGGCACGGCAGGCGGGTTGTTCGGGGCTTTGTTCGGCAGCGGCGGGTTTCTTTATGCCCTTTACCTGAGTGCACGGCTGGAGGTGAAGGAACAGGTACGCGCCACCCAGAGCGCGCTGATCAGCTGCAGTACGATAGTGCGTCTGTCGCTGTTCCTTATCGCCGGTGTCTATGCCGACCAAAGTCTGCTGCTGCTCGCCGCCTGCCTGCTGCCTGTCATGTTCATTGGCCTTTGGGTAGGGCGTCGGTTGACCAACCGGTTGTCCCGCGAAGCGTTCGTACGGCTGGTCACCTGGCTGGTGCTGGCCAGCGGCCTGGCGTTGATTGGTCGCTACCTGAGCGCCTGAGCGGTAGAATTGCGTCATCACCGGCGTTTTTCAGGCTTGTCCCGTTCATGAACACCCAGAGCATCATCGTTCCAAAGCTGTCTACCGTCCCGGTGCATGAAGCCCGCTCCCGCGCCATCCTGCGCTGGCTGGTGCGCGAAAAAGTCGTCGAGGAGCAACTGACCACCTGCGGTCGCACCGGCAACCGCATGGGCCATGCCCTGGCGGCAGGGGCGCGCAAAGTGGCCCTGCACCCGGAAAAACTGCCCTTCGACGAGCCGGTCAACGGCCTGGAAGTGATGCTCAAGCGCTGCATCTATACCCCCACCGAAGGCTTCCTCGAAGAAGCCGGTTGCCCGGAGTGCCGGCGCGAGGTGGGCGAGCCGTTGTTCGAAAGCCTGGAAGAGTGGATGCCGGCGGTGAGCGACAACTTTACCTGCCCGCTGTGCGGCTTCGAAGATGACATCAATGGCTTCATTTACCTGCAGCCATGTGCCTTTTCCAACCTGGGGTTCATCTTCAACAACTGGGGCGAGGCCGGGTTCACCCAGGCCTTTCTCGACAGCTTCGCCGACTGGCTCGACCAGCCGGTGGCCGTGGTGCAGGTAAAACTGCCACAAGCCTGACCGAAGGCCCTTATTTTGCATTGAGCGGCGCGCCATGCATGAGTATAATGGCGCGCTTCCATTTTTCCCGCCCGGGAGCCCCCGCGATGCTGCGTATCAGCCAAGAAGCCCTGACCTTCGACGATATCCTCCTTGTACCTGGCTATTCCGAGGTACTGCCCAATGAAGTCAGTCTCAAGACCCGTTTGACCCGTGGCATCGAGCTGAACATTCCGCTGGTTTCCGCTGCCATGGATACCGTGACCGAAGCGCGTCTGGCCATTGCCATGGCTCAGGAAGGCGGTATCGGCATCATCCACAAGAACATGACCATCGAACAACAGGCCGGCGAAGTGCGCAAGGTCAAGAAGTTCGAGGCTGGCGTGGTCAAGGACCCGATCACCATCGACGCTGATGCCACTGTGCGCGACCTGTTCGAGCTGACCCGCCTGAACAACATCTCCGGTGTGCCAGTACTGGCCAACGGCGACCTGGTCGGCATCGTCACCTCCCGTGACGTGCGCTTCGAAAATCGCCTGGATGCCAAGGTCCGCGACGTGATGACGCCGAAAGAGCGTCTGGTCACCGTCCGCGAAGGCGCCGACAAGAACGAAGTTCGCGAGCTGCTGCACAAGCATCGCCTGGAAAAAGTCCTGATCGTTGACGACAAGTTCAACCTCAAGGGCATGATGACCGTCAAGGACATCGAAAAGGCCAAGGCTTACCCGCTTGCCAGCAAGGACGACCAGGGTCGTCTGCGCGTCGGCGCCGCCGTCGGCACCGGCAAGGACACCGGCGAGCGCGTTGCTGCCCTGGTGGCGGCTGGCGTTGATGTCGTCGTCGTCGACACTGCCCACGGCCACTCCAAAGGTGTGATCGACCGCGTACGCTGGGTGAAAGAAACCTACCCGCAAGTGCAGGTGATCGGCGGCAACATCGCCACCGGCGCTGCCGCCAAGGCCCTGGCCGAAGCGGGTGCCGATGCGGTCAAGGTCGGTATCGGCCCTGGCTCTATCTGCACCACCCGTATCGTTGCCGGTGTCGGCGTGCCGCAAATCAGCGCCATCGCCAACGTCGCCGCAGCACTGGAAGGCACTGGCGTGCCACTGATCGCTGACGGCGGTATCCGCTTCTCCGGCGACCTGTCCAAGGCCATCGTTGCCGGTGCGTCCTGCGTGATGATGGGCTCGATGTTCGCCGGTACCGAAGAGGCCCCGGGTGAAGTCGAACTGTTCCAGGGCCGTTCCTACAAGGCTTACCGCGGCATGGGCTCGCTGGGTGCCATGGCGCAGGCGCAGGGCTCGTCCGACCGTTACTTCCAGGACTCCTCGGCCGGCGCCGAGAAGCTGGTGCCGGAAGGCATCGAAGGCCGCGTTCCTTACAAAGGCGCCCTGGCCGCGATCATCCACCAGCTGATGGGCGGCCTGCGTTCGTCCATGGGCTACACCGGCAGCGCAACCATCGAAGAAATGCGCACCAAGCCGGAGTTCGTGCGTATCACCGGTGCCGGCATGGCCGAGTCCCACGTGCACGACGTGCAAATCACCAAAGAAGCCCCTAACTACCGCGTAGGCTGAGGCTTCCAGCTACTACATAAAGCGGGGCTGTCATGACAGCCCCGCGTCGTTTCCGATTTCCACTGACGAGATTGAGTCATGGCCCTCGACATTCACGCTCACCGCATCCTGATCCTCGATTTCGGTTCCCAGTACACCCAGCTGATCGCCCGCCGCGTGCGCGAAATCGGCGTGTACTGCGAACTGCACCCGTTCGACATGGACGATGAAGCGATCCGCGAATTCAACCCGCGCGGCATCATCCTCGCCGGCGGCCCCGAGTCGGTTCACGAAGCCAACAGCCCGCGCGCTCCGCAGGCCGTGTTTGACCTGAATGTGCCTGTGCTGGGTATCTGCTACGGCATGCAGACCATGGCCGAGCAGATGGGCGGCAAGGTAGAAGGTTCCGACCTGCGTGAGTTCGGTTATGCCCGCGTGGACGTTGTCGGCAAGAGCCGCCTGCTCGACGGCATCGAAGACCACGTTGACGACGACGGCGTGTTGGGCCTGGACGTGTGGATGAGCCACGGTGACAAGGTCACCGAGATGCCTGGCAACTTCAACATTCTGGCCAGCACCCCAAGCTGCCCGATTGCCGGCATGTACGACGACGCCCGCGGCTATTACGGCGTGCAGTTCCACCCCGAAGTGACCCACACCAAGCAAGGTGGTCGCATCCTGTCCCGCTTCGTGCAGGACATCTGCGGCTGTGAAGCCCTGTGGACGGCATCCAACATTGTCGAAGACGCCATCGCCCAGGTGCGTGCGCAAGTCGGTTCGGCCAATGTCCTGTTGGGCCTGTCCGGCGGCGTCGACAGCTCGGTGGTTGCCGCGCTGCTGCACCGCGCCATCGGCGACCAGCTGACCTGCGTATTCGTCGACAACGGCCTGCTGCGCCTGCACGAAGGCGACCAGGTGATGGCCATGTTCAAAGAGAACATGGGCGTCAAGGTGATCCGCGCCGACGCTGAAAAGCAGTTCCTCGACAACCTGGCCGGCGAAGCCGACCCGGAGAAGAAGCGCAAGATCATCGGCCGCACCTTCATCGACGTGTTCGATGCCGAAGCCAGCAAGCTGGAAAACATCCAGTTCCTCGCCCAGGGCACCATCTACCCGGACGTGATCGAGTCGGCTGGCGCCAAGAGCGGCAAGGCCCACGTGATCAAGTCGCACCACAACGTCGGCGGCCTGCCGGAGGAGATGAACCTCAAGCTGGTCGAGCCGCTGCGTGAACTGTTCAAGGACGAAGTGCGCAAGATCGGCCTGGAGCTGGGCCTGCCGTACGACATGGTCTACCGCCACCCGTTCCCGGGCCCTGGCCTGGGTGTGCGTATCCTCGGTGAAGTGAAGAAGGAATACGCCGACATCCTGCGTCGCGCCGACCACATCTTCATCGAAGAACTGCGCAAGGCCGACTGGTACCACAAGACCAGCCAGGCGTTCGTGGTGTTCCAGCCGGTCAAGTCGGTCGGCGTCGTCGGCGACGGCCGTCGCTACGCCTGGGTCGTGGCCCTGCGTGCCGTCGAGACAGTGGACTTCATGACCGCGCGTTGGGCACACCTGCCGTACGAGCTGCTGGAAACCGTCAGCGGTCGTATCATCAACGAAATCGACGGTATCTCGCGCGTTACCTACGACGTGTCGAGCAAGCCACCTGCCACTATCGAGTGGGAGTGATCGGGTAGCCAGCCCAGGCTGGCACCCGCAGGACGGATACACCAGAAAGCCCGCATGATTGCGGGCTTTCTGGTTCTTGTTCGTTCAGATTGCTTATTCTTCTGGCTTTCTGGCAAATAGCGCTTTCTGGTAGGCGTTATAGGAAAGCAGCCTGCTCCTCACTGCGATGAACTCATCACCCTCCACGCGTTGCGGGTGCTTTTCCTGCGGGTCATCCTCAAGATTGTATTTAGTCAGGGTGTCTGAACTGAATTCGTATATGTATTTGTACGGGTGCTCCACCAAGGCTGACGCCAGTTGGTCAAAGAACGTGGACATGAAGAATGTGCGTTTCCCCTGTTCCCTCAACAAGCTGATGCCTTGTACAGAGAGGGGGGATTCGGTCACATCAAAAAAATCGGCAACCGTGGGCGCAATATCGATCTGGTGACTGGTGGTTGAGGCGGGTTTGGGCAGTGACTTTCCATTACTCCAGAAAATCAGGGGTACGCTCACTTCCTCTTCGTGCATGGACGCGTTGTGAATGAACAGACCGTGCTCACCAAATGACTCGCCGTGGTCACCCACGAGCACGAATAATGTCGAGTCCAGAAGGCCTTGCTTGTCGAAGGATGTCAGCATTTCACCCAGCACGCTGTCTGTTTTGGCTATGCAGTCTTCATACTTTTCCAGCTCGCTCCGTAATGGGGGGCCTTGGCTGCATTGGTAGGGGTAGTGGGCTGCGCTTGGGAAGTAGAGCGCGATGAAACCTTTGCCATTCTTTTTGATGTTTTCCAGGTAAGAGATGCTGGACGAAAACAGCTGTTCATCACTTTCACCGAAGCTACTGGCATTTCGTGAGCGACTCTCGGCGGGAATGAGCTCCGAAACTGCGTAAGCATTCGACACACCGATGGATTTCAGGAAGCCCTCCATGTTTTCGAACTGCAGGTACAGCGAGCTGAAGGCGACGGCTTCCATGTTTTTCCTGTTCTTCAGCTCATGGATGACGCTGGGTTGTAGCAGGTACATGGCCTCTTTGATTTCAATGTCTGGGTAGGCATGCAGCCCCGTCAGGATCGCGTGGTAGCCTTTGGACGAGTGAGGCACTGAGACGTACGCTTTGAAGAGCATGCCCTCCCGAGCGAGCTTATCGAAGGAGGGGTACCGCTCGGCGGTTTTGATGCCGGGAGCAAAAACGCTGTTCCAGCGCACCGACTCCAGAACGATGAAGACCAGGTTCTTGAAGTCTGGCGTGGGGTGAGATTGAAGTTTTCGGATTTCGTTGACGTTGGTCAGCGGGTAGGCGGGTTGTTCGAATGGCAGGGGCGGTCTATGCGGAGCTGCGGTCAAGGAAGTGGTGTTTCTGAGTGTCGTGACCAGCGGGCTGATGACAATGTTTTCGTTCAGGTGATAGCGCGCATCTTTGGCATGGATGGAGCCGAAGAGCAGGGCGCCGATCACCAGCAGTGATGCCCAGAGGTGTTGTCTTTTCTTTACTGTGCGGGTGCGCTGTTCTTTATAAGCGATGCAGGTTGCCAGCCCAGCGAAAGACCAGGTCGCCAGGTAAGCCAGAAAAAGCACAAAGACAATGAACCTGAATGTGTGCCCGAAACCGGCCGCTTGCTTGAGAAACACCTCGGCCCCGGAGGTCAGGTTGCTTGCGTTTTGCAGGCTGTAGCTTATCAGTTGCCAGTCCAGTGGCTTCAGCCATAGCTCCCGAACACGCATGTCCACCAGCAGGAACAGCAGCAAGGCGCCTGAGGCGATGCTCAACAGATAGAAGTTGAATTTGTTTCTGGTAACGGTGTTGGCGGCAATCACATAGAGGGCGACCACAAGCAGCACGTCTTGAAGCAAGTACAGGGCAATATCGAAAATACCCGTCTCCACCCATCGATGGGAGAAAAACTCGATCAGGATGATCTTCGGTGCCAGCAGCAGGCCTGCAGCGAGCAGGAGCGAGATATGCAGTAATGAGTTTTTGTGCCACATGCTGTCTACCTTCGCATTCAAAGAGCAGGCGTCTTGTCTGAAGCGATAGGCGGGCAGAAGGCCAGCACCTGCGCACCCCGTTTTTAGACTTAAGCAGCCCGCCCTGAATCCGGCAAGTCAGCCCCAGGGCGTTGGGTTGGTACCGAGGGGGAGCGGGTTGCCATTGGCGATCGCGGCCAATAACCGGTCGTGCGACAAGACTTCACTTAATCTTTCGCAAATGCAGGTGTATCGTATTCGCCCTTCATCGCCAGCCCCTGCTGGCAGACTGATTGCGCAGAAACGAGGTACCCGCACCGATGTCCTTTACCCGTCGACAAATGCTCAAAGGCCTTACTGGCTTGGTTGTGGTAGGCCTGGGCGCCGGAGGCGCGGCGCGCTACTGGCTGGGCAAGGTCGAGGACGAGAATGCCGGGCACGACTACGAGCTGATCGCCGCCCCACTGGAAGTGGAGCTGGTGCCGGGGTTCAAGACCGAGGCCTGGGCCTTTGGCCCTTCAGCACCAGGGACGGAACTGCGAGTCCGCCAAGGCACCTGGTTGCGGGTGCGTTTCATCAATCACCTGCCGGTTGAAACCACCATCCACTGGCACGGCATCCGCCTGCCGCTGGAGATGGATGGTGTGCCATACGTTTCGCAATTGCCGGTCAAGCCAGGTGAATACTTCGATTACAAGTTCCGCGTGCCGGACGCCGGCAGCTATTGGTATCACCCCCATGTCAGCAGCTCCGAGGAGCTAGGCCGCGGTCTGGTCGGGCCGCTGATCGTCGAGGAGCGTGAGCCCACTGGGTTCCAGCATGAGCGCACGCTGAGCCTGAAGAACTGGCATGTGGACGAGCAGGGCGCATGGCTGCCTTTCAGCATCCCGCGCGAGGCCGCGCGCAACGGCACTGCCGGGCGGTTGATCACCATCAACGGCCAGGCCGACTCGATCACCGAGCTACCGGCCGGCCAGGTGGTGCGGGTGCGCCTGCTGAACCTGGACAACACCTGGACCTACCGCCTCAACCTCAAAGGTAACTGCGAGGCGAGAATCTATGCCCTCGACGGCAACCCGGTGACTCCGCGTGCGCTGGATGAGTACTGGTTAGGCCCGGGCATGCGTATCTGTCTGGCCATCCGCATTCCCGAGGCGGGTGAGGAGATCTCCCTGCGCGACGGTTTCGTGCGCCTGGGCACCCTGCGTTCGGTGGCCAGCAACGACGCGCCGAGTGACTGGCCGCCAGCGTTGCCGCCCAACCCGATCGCCGAGCCCGACCTGGAGAATGCCGAAAAGCTGAACTTCAATTTCGAGTGGGCGGCCAGTGTCTCTGTCACCACTGATGCGGGCAAACCGCCGAGCTTGTGGCAGATCAACGGCCAGGCCTGGGATATTACCGACAAGACCTGTGCCGACCGGCCCATCGCCACGTTGCAGAAGGGCAAGAGCTACATCTTCGAGCTTAAGAACATGACCCAGTACCAGCACCCGATCCACTTGCATGGCATGAGCTTCAAGGTGATCGCCTCCAACCGTCACGACATCAAGGAACCGTGGTTCACCGACACCTACTTGCTGGGCAAGAACGAGCGCGCCCAGGTAGCGCTGGTGGCGGATAACCCTGGGACGTGGATGTTTCACTGCCACGTCATCGACCACATGGAAACCGGCCTGATGGCCGCGATCGCGGTGGTCTGATGCGCCCGCAGATCATCGATCGCAGCCGCGATCAGGAATTCATGCGTCTGGCGCTGGCCTTGGCCGCCGAAGGCGCGGCGCTGGGCGAGGTGCCGGTGGGGGCTGTGCTGGTGCAGCATGGGCAGGTGATCGGCCAGGGGTTCAACCGACCGATCATCGACAGTGACCCCAGCGCGCATGCCGAGATGGTGGCGATCAGGGCGGCAGCCAGGTCGGCCAGCAACTACCGGCTACCCGGCAGCACTCTGTATGTGACCCTGGAGCCGTGCAGCATGTGTGCGGGGCTGATCGTGCATTCGCGGGTGATGCGCGTGGTGTTTGGCGCGCTGGAACCCAAGGCAGGGATCGTGCAGAGCCAAGGGCAGTTCTTTGGCCAAGGCTTTCTCAATCACCGGGTGATGGTGGAGGGCGGGGTGCTGGCGCAAGAGTGCGGGCAGATCCTCAGCGACTTCTTCAAGGCCCGCCGGGCCAAGGCTTGAGCTGCACCGGCCGCTTCGCGGGCAAGCCCGCTCAGGCTCTGCGCAATTCTTGTAGGCGCGGGTTTACCCGCGAAGAGACCTACTGGCTTACATCGGCGACGACTTATCCGCTGGCTTGTCCTTGTTGACCCCGGGCACATGCAGGTTGCCCTCGGCCACCTGGCCTTCGAGCTGCGGCTGGGTCACCCAGGTGAGGATGTCGTAGTAACGGCGGATGTTGGCCACGAAATGCACCGGCTCGCCACCACGGGCATAGCCGTACTTGGTCTGCCGGTACCACTGCTTCTGAGCCAGCCGCGGCAGCATCTTCTTCACGTCCAGCCACTTGTTCGGGTTTAGCTTTTCGCGCCTGGCCAGGACGCGGGCGTCTTCCAGGTGGCCGCCACCGACATTGTAGGCGGCAAGGGCAAACCAGGTGCGGTCCGGCTCCTTGATGCTGTCGTCAAGCTCTTCCTTGATCTTCATGAAGTACTTGGCGCCGCCCTGGATGCTCTGCCTAGGGTCCAGGCGGTTGGACACGCCCATGGCCCGGGCGGTGCGCTGGGTCAGCATCATCAGGCCGCGTACGCCGGTCTTGGAGGTGACTTCCGGCTGCCACATCGATTCCTGGTAGCCGATGGCTGCCAGCAGGCGCCAGTCGACCTGCTCGACCTTGGCGTAGTTCTTGAAGTGCTTCTCGTACTTGGGCAAGCGCTGTTGCAGGTGCTGGGCGAAGGTGTAGGCGCCGACGTAGCCGAGAACGTCAACATGGCCGTAGTAGCGGTCCTTCAAACGCTGAAGGGTGCCGTTCTTCTGTGCCTTGTCGAGAAATTCGTTGATTTCGTTGAGCAGGCTGTTGTCTTCGCCTGCTGCCACTGCCCAGCGCTGGTCGCGGGTGTCGCCCAAATCGAAGGCGACCCGCACGTTGGGGAAATACACCTGGTTCATCGCCAGTTCGTTGGAGTCCACCAGGGTCAAGTCGATCTGGCCTTCGTCCACCATGCGCAGCAGGTCGACCACTTCGACGGCATCGGATTCCTCATATTGCAAGGCCGGGTACTGCTTTTTCAGCTCGGCCAACTGGTCAGCATGGCTGCTGCCCTTGAGCACCATGATCTTCTTGCCGACCAAACCCTTGGCGCTGGTGGGGCGCGGGCGGCCGTTGCGGTAGATGACCTGCGGGGTCACCTCCAGATAGGGATGGGAGTATTTCACCTGGGTCTTGCGCCGCTCACTGCTGACCAGGCCGGCAGCAGCCAGTACCGGGCCGGAGGGCTTGCCGAGGGAGTCGTACAGCTCGTCCAGGTTGTCGGCGGTCTCGATCTGCAGCTTTACGCCGAGATCGTCGGCGAAATGCTGGACCAGTTCGTACTCGAAGCCGGTTTCGCCGTTACGGTCCTGGAAGTAGGTTGCCGGGCTGTTGCGCGTGATCACGCGCAGCACGCCATCCTCCTTCACGCGCTCGAGGGTGCTGGGTTTTTCAACGCAGGCACCTAACAGCAGAAAGAGTCCGGTTGCGAGAAGCCATTTGGCGCAACGCTGGCGCAAAGCAGTGTGGGCGAACATAGGTTGCAGTATACGCAAAGGACTGGCCCAACCATATCTCGACAACTGTTAGCTTGTCTGGTAGCGGGTTGTGTGGTTGGGGAGGGGGACTGCATCAAGGCTACCAGGTGCCCGGCTTGAGATGTTCAGCGGCTGTGAGATCGAGCGACGACCAGGTGCCCGGCTCGGCACATTCAGCGCCTGTGAGATCGAGCGCCGCAGGTGTCCGCCTTAAAATATTCAGCGCCTATGAGATCGAGCGCCGCCCGCGCGGCGCTTCGCGGGTAAACCCGCTCCTACGTTTGTTTCGGGCCAATTATACCTGTGGGATTCGCGCGCGAACGCCTTGGTGCCTATCTCGATATCGCGTCGTACCAACAAGGCGGTCGCGCG